>NZ_SMKD01000064.1 GCF_004348595.1 Micromonospora sp. KC723 | reverse complement strand
GCCCCCGCCCTGGCCGCCCCCGACGGGCGACCGACCGGCGGAGCAGTCAGCCGGCGGACCGGCGGCCGCACCGGCGGAGCCCACGAGCAACCGAGCGGCGGAGCCGACAGGTGACCGGCCCGCGACCCCATCGGCGGAGCCGACGGGTGACCGACAGCCGGCCCGGCCGGTGGCGCCGGCAGATGATCGGCCGGCGGCCCCACCGGGCCGGGGCGGCGTACCGGGGAACGACCCGGGGCGGAAGGCGCCGGACGGTGGCAGGGCCCGGCATCGGCGACTGGCCCTGGCCGGCGTGGCCGCCGTGGCGGTCGCCGTGCTGGTCGGTGTCGGCGTGATCCTGGCGCTCCAGCCGGACGGCCCGCGCCGGGGCAGGCCGGAGGCGACCGCCGGGTCGGTGGCGGCCGGGTCGATGCCGCCCGGTCCGGTCGTCGACGGCACCCACAACGGCAGGCCGGAACCGGACGCCCGGGCGCCGGCCGGCTGGTCGACTCCGGCGGGAGGGGACGCCCCCGTCGTCCCCGGCGGCTCCGCCGGGCCGGGCGCGGGGCCCGGCGGAAAGCCGGGACCGAAGCCGGGTGACAGCCCCACACCGGAGCCCGTGGGGAGCGCCACCAAGCCGCCGCCGTCGGACCCGCCGACCGTGAGCCCGCCGAGAACGAACCCCTACACCCCCGAGCAGGTCTGCGGCGAGGGCTTCGAGGTCGTCGACTCGGCGGCGCTGGTCGCGGACGGGGTACGCACCGGGCGGGTCTATCTGCTCCGCAAGCCCCCGGCCCGGGTGAAGTGCGTGGTCACCCTGAAGGAGATCGCGGTCGGCGAAGCCACGGCGGTGTCGGTGTACGTGGAGGTGCAGGGGAAGAAGCGCACCACGGACAGCCGCTCCAGCGAGTACTACGCCGGGCCGGTCCGGGTCGGCGGTGGCAAGGCGTGCGTGGCGTGGGGTGGGTCGACCGGCGGCGCCAGCTACGGCAGTGACTTCGAGCACTGCGGTTGATGCCGGGGGGCCTGGTTGGCGACCGTCGTCGGCCAGGCCCCGTACCGCCCGGACGCGCACCACCTCGGAGCGTCACGGCACGCCCGTCGGTCATCACGGTACCCGCTTCCGGCCGGTACGGTGGCGCCGTGCTGACTAAGGGACTGGCGCTCAGCGATCGTTACCGGCTGAGCGAACGGGTGGCGACCGGTGGCATGGGCACCGTCTGGCGGTGCGTGGACACCCTCCTCGACCGCGAGGTAGCCGTCAAGGTACTGCTACCCACACTGATCGAAGATCCCGAGTTCACCACCCGCTTCCACGCCGAAGCCCGCATGCTGGCCGCACTACGCCACCCCGGCATCGTCGCCGTACACGACTTCGGCTCCACCACACTCACCGACGGCAACCGGATCAGCTACCTGGTCATGGAATACGTCGACGGCGAACCCCTCAGCGCCTGGATCCGACGCGCCGGCCGACTCGACCCCGCCTCCACCATGTCCGCCGTCGCACAAGCCGCCGCCGCACTCCACATCGCCCACACCGCCGGCATCGTGCACCGCGACGTCAAACCCGGCAACCTCCTGGTCAAACGCGACGGCACCATCGTCCTGGTCGACTTCGGCATCGCCCGTTCCCGCGCCACCGCCTCGATCACCGCGGCGCACATGGTGCTCGGTACCGCCTCCTACATGTCGCCGGAGCAGGCCATCGCCCAACCGGTCTCCGCCGCCACGGACGTGTACGCGCTCGGCGCGGTGGCCTACCACTGCCTGACCGGTCAACCACCCTTCGTCGGCGACAACCCGTTGCAGGTGGCGCTGCGGCACGCCCAGGACACTCCGCCGCCGCTGCCCCGGGACATCCCCCCGCCGGTCGTCGCGGTGGTCGAACGCGCCCTGGCCAAGAACCCCGCCGAGCGCTGGCCCACCGCCGAAGCGATGGCCGAGGCCGCCATGGACGCCCGGGACGCCACGATGGCGGTGTCGCCGGTACCGCCACGCCCACCCTGGGCGGTGGACGGCCCGGCCCTGCCGGCGGCGGCCGTACCGCCGCTGCCCGCCGGGGCCAACCCCGCAACGCCACCCGCGCCCGCCGGGGCAACCCCCGCAACGCCACCGGCCCCGTCCAAAGCGGCCGTCGCGGCCAGTCACGGAGACGGTCCGGGGACCGGTTCCGGGGCCCTCCCGGCGGCCCAGGCCACCGGACCAGCCCAGGCCGCCACCGGAGCGGGGCACGCAGTCGGCGGCCCCGGGCAGGTCACCGCCGGGCCGCCGGGGCAGCGGAGCGCCGCCGGCGCGGCGGTTCCGGGCACGCCCGGCAGCCCGCCGGTGCCGCCGTACCCCGGCGGGCCGTATCCGGCGGTGGTGGGTGGGCAGCAGGACACCCCGCCGTTCGCGTACGCCGTGCCCGGAGCCGCCCCGACCCGGGAGGAACGGGCCGGCGGCGCACGACGCCGGCGGCTGGCCCTGGCCGGCACGGCCGGGGCGGTTGTCGCCGTGCTCGCCGGCGCCGGCACGGTGATGGCACTCCAGGCCGACAAGCCGGCGTCGGGCGGTCCGGCATCGAACGCCGAGTCGGCGGTAACCACCCTCACCCCGGCCGCTCCGGCCACCAGCGCCTCCCCCAACGGGCGACCGAAGCCCAGTGCGAGCAGCACCCGGTCCCGGTCGGCGACACCGGACCCGGCGGCCACCCCGACCGGCCCCCGGAGTCCGGCCGGTACGCCGCCGGAGACCACCCCCACCACCGCCGGCCCTGAGCCGGGTACCACCACCAGCGCGCCGGTGGTGCCGAACCCGTACAAGCCGACGCAGATCTGTGGCAGCGGCTACAAGGTCATCGACTCGGCCGCGCTGACCGCCGGCGGGGTCCGGCAGGGCCGCGTGTACCTGCTCTGGAACGGGGCTGCCAAGGCCAACTGCGTGGTGACCCTGAAGGAGACCGACGTCGGCGAGCGGACCACGGTGTCGGCGTACCTGGAGGTGAAGAGGAAGAAGCGCAACACCGACCGCGGCTCCTTCGAGTACTACGCCGGGCCGGTCCGGGCCGGCGCCGGCGGGACCTGCGTGAAGTGGGGCGGGACGGCCGGCGGCGCCAGTTACGGCAGCGGGTTCGAGCACTGCGGTTGAGCCCCGGGCCGGCCGGCGACCACGCGCCCGGCGGCTTTAAGGTACGGGCATGTCCCTAGACGGGTGGAACACGGTCCTGGTGCTCGGCGGCATCCGCTCGGGCAAGTCGGAGTTCGCCGAATCCCTGGTGGCCGACGCTCCCACGGTGCGGTACGTGGCGACGTCCTCCGCCGGTGACCCGGCGGACGCCGAGTGGGCCGGCCGGCTGGCCGCGCACCGGGCGCGCCGCCCCGGGAGTTGGACGACCGAGGAGACCGCGGACGAACCGCGCCGGCTGGCCGACGTGCTCGCCTCCGCGGGACCGAACGAGACCCTGCTCGTGGACGACCTGGGCGGTTGGGTGACGGTGCTGCTCGATCCGGCGCACCAGCCCGCCGACGACGTGGCCACCGTCGCCGAGTTGGCCGCCGCGATCCGGGACACCTCGGCACGCGTGGTGCTGGTCAGCCCGGAGGTGGGGCTGTCGCTGGTGCCGACCACCCCGCTGGGCCGGGCGTTCACCGACGCGCTCGGCGCGGCGAACCGGGCTGTCGCCGACGCCTGCGACGCCGTGGCGCTGGTGGTCGCCGGCCAGCCGGTCTGGCTGAAGCCGGCCGTCGCGCCGCGCGCGGCCGGGCTGCCCGCGCCGCAGCCGACGACGGCCGACCGCGCGGTCCGGCCGACGGCGGCTCCCGAGACCCCGTCGCCGGCGGTGCTCGCCCCTGGCGGGGCGACCTCCGCCCCGGCCGACGGCACGGCCTGGGCCGCACCGACCATGGCGCTGCCGATGGTCGCCACCGGCCTGGTCATCCAACCCGGCATGGAACTGCCCATGCCCGACGAGGACGCCGGGCCGCAGTCCGTCGAGCGGCTCGGCACGCTGGACGTCCCGGGGGCCGGGTTCGGGACGCTGGAGCGGGTGGTGGCCTTCGCCGCCGCCACCCAGGGCACCCCGACCCCCGTGCCCTGGACGACCGTGCGGGCGCTGCTGCTGCACGGCGACCACACCGGTGGGGCCGCCGCCGGGTCGGTGCCCGGCGAGTCGTCCCGACGTGCCCGGCAGGCCCGTGCCGGCGCCGGGCCCCTGGCCCGGCTGGCCGCCGAGGTCGGCGCGACTCTCCAGGTGGTGGACACCCCGTCGGCCGCGCCGATGGAACAGGAGCCGGCGCTCGCCGCCACCGCCGTCGAGTCGGCCCTGCGGTACGGCTGGCGGCTGGCCGAGGAGGCCGCCGACGCGGGCGTACAACTGCTGGTGCTCGCGGCGTGCGGGGCCGGCGCCGACGCGGCGGCGGCGGCCGTGCTCGCCGCCACCGCCGGCGCCGAGGCCCCGGCGGTGCTCGGCCGGGTGTACACCGCCGACGGCCAGATCGACGACGCGGCGTGGATGGTGCGGTGCGCGGCGGTCCGGGACGCGCTGCACCGCACCCGCCGCTCCCCCCGAGACGCCAAGGACGTGCTCGCCGAACTGGGCGGCGGAGACGTCGCGGTGGCTACCGGCGTTCTGCTCGGGGCGACCGCCCGCCGGCTGCCGGTGCTGCTGGACGGCCCGGTCGGTCTGGCCGCCGGCATGATCAGCCGCGACCTGGCCGGGCAGGTCCGGCACTGGTGCCTGCTGGCCGACCACGGCGGCCAACCGGCTGTCCGGCTCGCCGCCGACGTGCTCGGCCTGACCCCGCTGCTCGACCTGCGCCTGGACCTCGGCGAGGGGGCGAACGCGCTGGCCGCGCTGCCGCTGCTGCGTTCGGTGCTGTCGCTGGCCGCCGCGCTGCCCGTCCGCCCGCGGCGGAGCGGGCCCGGCTCCGACGAGGCGGACTTCACCGAACCGGAACCGGCCGGACCGGGCCCGACCACCACCCGACCCGCGTTCACCGCACCGGAGCCCGCCGAGCCCACGAACGGGTCGGCGGCAAGCAGCGAGCCGGCGCCGGCGGGATCCGGTCCGGACGGCACGCAGGCGGAGGCGGACCCGTCCGGCCGGCGTGCCGGCTGAACCGGGCCGCATCGACGGCCTGCGGCTGGCGCTGACCACCTTCACCACGCTGCCGGTCCGTGCCGGCCGGATCGACCGGACGGTGGCCGCCCGGGCGATGGCGCTCGCCCCGCTGGTCGGGGCGGGGCTCGGCGCGGTGCTGGGCGGGGTGCTGCTGCTCGTGGCTCCGCTCGCCCCGCCGCTGGTCGCCGCCGGGCTGACGGTGGGCTGCGCGGCCCTGGCGACCCGTGGCCTGCACCTGGACGGGCTCGCCGACACCGTGGACGCGCTGGGGTCGTACCGGCGAGGGCCGGCGGCGCTGGAGATCATGAAGAAGCCGGACGTGGGGCCGTTCGGGGTGGTCGCGCTGGTGGTCGTACTCCTGCTCCAGACGGCGGTGCTCGCGGAGCTGGCCGGACGGTCCCGGCCGGCGACGCTCGCGGCGGTGGTCGCGGCGACGGCTGCGGGCCGGCTCGCGGTGGGTCTGGCCTGTCGGCGCGGGGTGCCGGCGGCCCGGCCGGAGGGGCTGGGGGCGCTGGTCGCCGGCACGGTCGGGCCCGTCCCGCTGGTGCTCGGCACGGCCGCCGTCGCGCTCGTGGCCGCCGCGGCGGTGCCGGACCGGCCGTGGCAGGGGCCACTGGTCGTGCTGGCCGCGCTGGCCGTCGCCACCGGGCTGCTGCGGCACGCGGTACGCCGGTTCGGCGGGGTCACCGGTGACGTGCTCGGGGCGGTCCTGGAGACCGTCACCACGCTGGTCTACCTGGGGCTCGTGCTGTCCGCCTGAATGCGGCCCACGTTCCCGGGTAGCGTTTGCCCCGACGGCACCGGCGCGCACCTGGGGGACGCATGCTCATCACGGACGACTTCCTGCCGGTACCGGTGCCGGAGTCGCTGAGCGCGACCTACCTGGTACCGATGGCGGGGTTGCCCCGGGTGAGTCCGAAGACCGCGATCCGGGCCCTGGAGGGGCGGCTGGCCGAGCCGGTGCACGGGCTCGCGCGGCAGATGCTGGACAGCCCGCTGATGAGCGTGGACACCCGGTCGATCGACGAGTTCCCGCAGCTGCCGCCGGACCTGCTCACCGCGTTCGGGGCCACCGAGGCGCAGCTCGGCCGGCTGGCCGCGGCGAGCCATCTGGTGGTGGTGCAGGCCGAGTACCGGCCCGGTTGGCCGCCGGCCCACGAGTGGGCGGCGCGGGCGGTGGCCGCCGCGGTCGCCGAGTCGGTCGACGGTGACGTGGTGGACGTCTTCGGCCTGCAGTTCCTCGACCCGGCGACCGCGCTGCGCTCGTTGCCGGACGCGCAGGGCCGGGTACGCCTGGTCGACTGGGTGCTGGTGCCGTACTCCTCGGACGCGGAGGGGCTCTGGTTCACCACCAAGGGGCTGCGCCGGTTCGGGCTGCTGGAGTTGCAGACCCAGGGGGTGCCCGACCATCTCACCCGGGCCTGGGGCGCGGTGATGACCGGGGCGGCCCGGCGGCTGCTGCGGGACTGGACCGACGGGCTGGCCGGCGAGGGGGTGCCCGCGTTCGTGCAGCTGCCGGTGCTGGCCACGGTGACCGGGCACGACATCGCGGTGGCGTACGGCAACCCGGAGCAGCACGGCGCCACCGCCCCGGTGCTGCTGCGGCTGGAGCTGGACCCGGCGACCGACCCGGAGGCCGACTCGTTCCTCAGTCTGCGCCCGCCGCCCGGGCACCCGGGGCCGGACGGGAAGTACTTCGCGGCGGCCTGCGCCACGCTCTTCTCCGGTATCCAGCCGGACGTCCGCTACGCCCGCTCCGGTGACGCCATGAGCCGGGCGGTCGCCACCGCCCGGGCCGGCCTGGACGACATCCGGGCCCGGTTCCTCGCCGGTCAGCTCCCGCCGGAGTCACAGCTGGTGGTCAAGTACGGCCTGCCCGGCGACGAGGGCCCCGAGTACGTCTGGGCGGGGGTGACCGCCTGGGATGGTCCCGAGCGGATCGTCGGCGCCAGCGCCAGCGACGCCAACACCGACCCGACGGTGCGGATCGGCTCCCCGGTCGTGGTGGAGGCGGCCGACGTGGTCGACTGGGCTCTGCTGGACGGCACCGGCGTCATCGAGGGCGGCTGGACCCAGGCCGTCCTCGACGCCGGCGAACGCCCCCACCCCACCCACTAACCCCTGACGGAGGGGGTGACGAACGGCGGGCGGGTGAGGCTCATCCGGGCGCGGCGGCCGCGGATGTCGACCTCGACCACGTCGCCGTCGGCGAGGCTCGGGGCGGTGTCGACCAGCGCCAGGGCGATGCCCTGTTTGCGCGTCGGGCTGAAGGTGCCGCTGGTGATGGTGCCGACCGGTGTGTCGCCGGCGTACACCGTCATGCCGGCGCGCGGGATCGCCCGGTCGACGGCCACCAAACCGCGCAGCGTACGCCGGGGACCGGCCGCCTTCTCGGCGAGCAGCGCGTCGCGGCCCCAGAACGCCGGCTTGTCCCAGCCCACCGCCCACCCGGAGCGGGCCTGCACCGGGGTGATCTCCAGCGACAGGTCCTGCCCGTGCAGCGGGTACCCCATCTCGGTGCGCAGGGTGTCCCGGGCGCCCAGGCCGCAGGCGCGCAGGTCGAACGGCTCCCCGGCGGCGAACAGCGCGTCCCAGACGGCGACGGCCGCCTCGGCGGGGACCACCAGCTCGTACCCCCGCTCGCCGGTGTAGCCGGTACGGCAGACGATCAACTCGACGCCGGCCAGGGTGGCCGGGGAGAAACTCAGGTAGCCGTGTTCCACCGGCAGACCCCGCGCGGCGAGCAGCTCCGCCGAACGCGGCCCCTGAACGGCCAGCACCGCGTACGCCTCGTGCTCGTCGGTGACGGTGACGCCGGCCGGCGCGGCGGCACGTAACCGGCGCACCACCTCCGCGGTGTTGGCCGCGTTCGGCACGAGGAAGACGTGGTCGTCGGCGTGCAGGTAGGCGATGATGTCGTCGACCACGCCGCCGGTCGTGTCGTCGCAGCAGAACGTGTACTGCGCCCGGCCCGGCCCGATCCGGCCCAGGTCGTTGCTGAGGCAGGAGTTGACGAAGTCGGCCGCGCCCGGGCCGGTGATCCGTGCCTTGCCCAGGTGCGACACGTCGAACACGCCCACCGCCGCCCGCACCGCGGCGTGTTCCTTCAACACGCCGCCACCGGCGTACTCCAGTGGCATCTCCCACCCCCCGAACGGGGCGAACTTGGCGCCGAGAGCGGTGTGTCGCTCGTGCAGCGGGGAACGGCGCAGCCGGGTCGCGGCGGCCTCGGAGGTCACGTCCGTCATGGGTGGGAACTTACCGGGGTCTGAACGGCTGGTTAGCATCGGCGGGACCCGCTCGGACGGTGTTCGGCGGGACAGCCACGCTTCCGGCGGGTAGGTTGCCGCCGGAGACCTTCATCGCCGGTACGCGACGACGCGGCCGGCCCGGCCCGCCCGGAGTAGCCTCAGTGACTTCACCCAGCACCACCCTGAGCCTGGTCGACACCGACCCCGCCGAACTCGCCGTCGACGCGATCGTGATCGGCCTGCACAGCCAGGCCGGCGAGCAGGCCGCCACCGGCCCCGCCGGCGCCCTGCTGCTGGCCAGCGGGGCGGAGAGCATCGCCGCCGCCTTCGACGGCAAGCTGACCGAGACGCTGGCGCTGCTCGGCGCCACCGGTGCTCCGGGCGAGGTGATCAAGCTGGCCGCGCTGGGCACCGTCACCGCCCCGGTCGTCGCCGCCGTCGGGCTGGGCCCGGAGCCGACCGGCGCCGCTCCCGCCCCGGAGACGCTGCGCCGGGCCGCCGGTGCGGTCGTCCGCGCGCTCGCCGGGGCGCCCCGGGTGGCGCTGACCCTGCCGCTGCCCGACGACGCCGACGCCCCGGCCGCGTTGCGCGCCGTCGCCGAGGGCGCGCTGCTCGGCGGGTACCGGTTCGCCGGCTACAAGACCGTTCCGCAGCCGACCCGCCGCGACCCGGTCGCCGAGGTGCTGATCGCCGTCCCGGACGCCGCCGACGCCACCGCCCGGGGCGAGATCGCGCGGGCCACCGCCGTGGCCGGCGCGGTCCGGACCAGCCGCGACTGGGTGAACACCGCACCGAACGAGCTGCGCCCACCGGCGTTCGCCGACGCGGTCGCCGAGGCCGCCCGAGCGGCCGGGCTCGGCGTCGAGGTGCTGGACGAGGTGGCGCTGCGCGCCGGCGGGTACGGCGGCATCATCGCCGTCGGTCAGGGCTCGGAGGCCCCGCCCCGGCTGGTCACGCTCACCTACACCCCGTCGGGCGGGGGCAACGGCAAGCGGGTGGCGCTGGTCGGCAAGGGCATCACCTTCGACACCGGCGGCATCTCGATCAAGCCGGCGCAGGGCATGTGGGAGATGAAGTCGGACATGGCCGGGGCCGCCGCGGTGGCCGCCGCGATGCTGGCCATCGCCGCCGTGCGGCCGTCGGTGGCGGTGACCGCGTACCTGCCGATGGCGGAGAACATGCCGTCGGGCACCAGCTACCGTCCCGGCGACGTGATCACCATGTACAACGGCAAGAAGGTGGAGGTGCTCAACACCGACGCCGAGGGCCGGATGATCCTCGCCGACGCGATGGCCCGGGCCTGCGAGGACGGCACCGACTACCTCTTCGAGACCTCCACCCTGACCGGTGGCCAGGTCGTCGCGCTGGGCAAGCGGGTCGCCGGGGTGATGGGCACCCCGGAGCTGTGCGAGCGGGTCAGGGCCGTCGGTGACGCCGTCGGCGAGCCGGCCTGGCCGATGCCGCTGCCGGACGACGTCCGCAAGGGCATGGACTCGGACGTCGCGGACATCTCCCAGGTCAACGCCGGCATGGACCGGGCTGGTCACATGCTCCAGGGTGGGGTGTTCCTGCGCGAGTTCGTCACCGAGGAGGTGGCGTGGGCGCACATCGACATCGCCGGCCCGAGCTACCACTCGGGTGAGGCGACCGGGTACTGGACCAAGGGCGGCACCGGCGTCCCGGTCCGTACCCTGGTGCAGCTCGTCGAGGACGTCGCCGCCAACGGCTGACGGGCCTGTGCCGTACGACGACGGGGCGCCGCGTGTGCGAGCGCCCCGTCGGCGTCCGTCCCGGGCCGTTCGGGGCCACGGTTCGCACGACTCCGGCGGGTCGCGGCGTCGGTGCGCCCGGACACCCGAGCTGCCGCATCCCGAGCGCGCCGGGCGCCGTCAGTAGAGCTCCGGGCGGCGCTTGCGGCGTTCGTTGTAGTCGCGCATGCGTTGCGGGTAGCCCATCAGGCGGACGTCGTAGACCGGGATGGCGAGGCGGCGGGCGAAGCGTCTGGCGCCTTCCGGGCCCTCGATCCGGCGGCGGGTCCACTCCCCGTCGTCGGCGATCAGGATGACGGTGGTCTCGGTGACCGTGGTCCGTGGCTCGATGTACGCCTCGACCCCGCGCCGGGTCCGGACGAAGTTTTCGAGGTGATCGAGGTCGGCCCGGTCGGCGGGACGGTCGCCGCGGTCACCGACCGGCTTCCTGCGTCGTCGGAACAGCCCCACGCGACTCCTTCTCCTCCCCCGAGTGTCATCGAAGACGATGCCAAGCGTACGTGCCGGCGACGTGTCGTTGGGCACCTCACTACGCGCGCGCGGTGCGGTGGTGACAAGATGACCGAGGTGGGGTGTGCCTGTTACTCCGCCGTAACCCCCGAGCAGTGACGCGAACTGGGAGTTGGATGTGAGCGAGCCGAACGACGCAACCTTCGACATCGTCATCCTCGGAGGTGGCAGCGGCGGCTACGCCACGGCGCTGCGTGCCGCCCAGCTGGACCTCTCCGTCGCGCTGATCGAGAAGGGCAAGCTCGGCGGCACCTGCCTGCACAACGGCTGCATCCCCACCAAGGCTCTGCTGCACGCCGCGGAGATCGCCGACCAGACCCGCGAGTCGGAGCAGTTCGGCGTCAAGGCCGAGCTGGTTGGCATCGACATGGCCGGGGTCAACTCGTACAAGGACGGCGTGGTCTCCCGGCTGTACAAGGGCCTGCAGGGGATGCTCAAGGGCAACAAGGCGATCACCGTCGTCGAGGGGCACGGCAAGCTGGTCGCGCCGAACACCGTCGAGGTCGACGGCAAGCGGTACACCGGCCGCAACGTCGTGCTGGCCTCCGGTTCGTACGCGAAGACCCTGCCCGGCCTGGAGGTCGACGGCGAGCGGATCATCACCAGCGACCACGCCCTGACCCTGGACCGCGTCCCGTCCTCGGCGATCGTGCTCGGCGGCGGCGTGATCGGCGTCGAGTTCGCCAGCGTGTGGAAGTCCTTCGGGGTGGACGTGACCATCGTGGAGGCGCTGCCCCGGCTGGTCGCCGCCGAGGACGAGGAGTCGTCGAAGGCGCTGGAGCGGGCCTTCCGCAAGCGGAAGATCAACTTCAAGGTCGGCAAGCCGTTCGAGAAGGTCGAGAAGACCGACAGCGGCGTCCGGCTGACCATCGCCGGCGGCGAGTCCGTCGAGGCCGAACTGCTGCTGGTCGCGGTCGGTCGCGGCCCCAACACCACCGGCCTCGGGTACGAGGAGCAGGGCGTCCGGATGGACCGCGGCTACGTGCTGACCGACGAGCGGCTGCGCACCAGCGTGCCGAACGTCTACGCTGTCGGCGACATCGTGCCCGGTCTCCAGCTCGCCCACCGCGGCTTCCAGCAGGGCATCTTCGTCGCCGAGGAGATCGCCGGGCAGAACCCGGCCGTGATCGACGAGGTTGGCATTCCGCGGGTCACCTACTCCGACCCGGAGCTGGCGTCGGTCGGCCTGACCGAGGCGAAGGCCAAGGAGCAGTACGGGGCCGACAAGGTCAAGACCTACAACTACAACCTGGGTGGCAACGGCAAGAGCCAGATCCTCAAGACGGCCGGCTTCGTGAAGCTGGTCCGGGTGGCCGACGGTCCGGTCGTCGGCGTGCACATGGTGGGCGCCCGGGTCGGCGAGATGATCGGCGAAGCCCAGCTCATCTACAACTGGGAGGCCTACCCGGCCGAGGTGGCGCAGCTCGTGCACGCCCACCCGACGCAGAACGAGGCCCTGGGCGAGGCGCACCTGGCCCTGGCCGGCAAGCCGCTGCACGCGCACGCCTGATCGAGAATTGCTTCCGCGGCGTCCGGCGGCAGACGGGCGTGATCGCACCAGGGGAACGAAGGAGTCTGTGAACATGCCGGTATCGGTCACCATGCCTCGGCTCGGCGAGAGCGTCACCGAGGGCACCGTCACCCGCTGGCTCAAGCAGGAGGGCGACACCGTCGAGGTCGACGAGCCGCTGCTCGAGGTGTCGACCGACAAGGTCGACACCGAGATCCCGTCGCCCGCGGCGGGCGTGCTGAGCCGGATCGTGGTCGGCGAGGACGAGACCGCCGAGGTGGGCAGCGAGCTGGCTGTCATCGCGGGCGAGGGCGAGCAGGCCGGTGGCGGCGAGCCCGCTCCGGCCCAGGAGACCGCGCCGGCCGCCGAGCCGACGGCCGCCGCCGGGGGCACCGGCCCGGAGCCGGAGCAGCCGGCCCAGGCCGAGCAGCCGACCCAGGCCGCCGAGCCGCAGGGTCAGCCGGCCCCGGCGGGCGAGGGCACCCCGGTGAAGATGCCGGCGCTGGGAGAGAGCGTCACCGAGGGTACGGTCACCCGCTGGCTCAAGCAGGTCGGCGACACCGTCGAGGTGGACGAGCCGCTGCTGGAGGTCTCCACCGACAAGGTCGACACGGAGATCCCGTCCCCGGTGGCCGGCACCCTGCTGGAGATCAGGGTCGCCGAGGACGAGACCGCCGAGGTCGGTGCCGACCTGGCGATCGTCGGTGCGGCCGGGGCGGCCCCGAAGCCCGAGGCGAAGCCGGAGCCGAAGCCCGCACCCAAGGCCGAGGCGAAGCCGGAGCCGAAGCCCAAGGCCGAGGCGAAGCCGGAACCGAAGGTCGAGGAGCCGACCCCGGGCATGTCGTACAACGAGCCCGCCGCGGAGGCCGAGGTCGCGCAGCAGCCCACCCGGGCCGAGCAGGCGGCGCAGCCGGCCGCCCCGCAGCGGCAGACCGCCCCCGCACAGGGTGGCGGCGAGGATGCCGCCGGGTACGTGACCCCGCTGGTACGCAAGCTCGCCGGCGAGCACGGCGTCGACCTCGCCACGCTCACCGGCACCGGCGTGGGTGGCCGGATCCGCAAGCAGGACGTGCTGGACGCGGCGGAGAAGGCCAAGGCGAAGAAGGCCGCACCGGCGGCGGCGCCGCAGCCGGTAGCGGCGGCCCCGGCCGCCAAGCCGGCGGCGAAGCCGCAGCCGAGCGCGAAGCGCGGCACCACCGAGAAGCTGCCGCGGATCCGGGCGACCATCGCCAAGCGGATGCAGCAGTCGCTGCACGAGATGGCGCAGCTGACCACGGTGGTCGAGGTGGACGTCACCCGGATCGCCAAGCTGCGGGCGCAGGCCAAGGACGCCTTCCAGGCCCGGCACGGCGTCAAGCTGTCGTTCCTGCCGTTCTTCGCCCTCGCCGCGATCGAGGCGTTGCAGGCGTACCCGGTGGTCAACGCCAGCATGGACCTCGACGCCGGGACGATCACCTACCCGGACGCCGAGCACCTGGGCATCGCGGTGGACACCGAGCGGGGCCTGATGGTGCCGGTCATCCACGGTGCCGGCGACCTGAACCTGGGTGGCATCGCGAAGCGGATCGCCGACCTCGCCGAGCGCACCCGCACCAACAAGATCAGCCCGGATGAGCTGGCCGGGGCGACCTTCACGCTGACCAACACCGGCAGCCGGGGTGCCCTGTTCGACACCCCGATCGTGCCGTCGCCGCAGTCGGCGATGCTCGGCACGGGGGCCGTGGTCAAGCGCCCGGTCGTGGTGAACGACCCGGAGCTGGGCGAGGTGATCGCGGTCCGCTCGATGGTGTACCTGGCCCTCTCGTACGACCACCGGCTGATCGACGGCGCCGACGCGGCCCGCTTCCTGGCCGCCGTCAAGGAGCGGTTGGAGGCCGGTCACTTCGAGGCCGAGCTGGGTCTGTGAGGTAACGCACCGCAAGGGGCGCGCGGCGGGTCGCGCGCCCCTTGCGCGTCCACGTCTCATCCCACACCACTTGGTGATCATGCCCACCGCCGATTGAGCGCGCCGGTCACGGCGAAAGGGCGGGCCGATGCGCCGATGCGGCAGGAAGCCCCAGGGAGGGTCGGCGGGCGAGACGGCTTGACTCGACGATGATGATCTTCTTAACTGGAGATGTCATCTCACAGCGCCGGTTGGTGGTGGAGCGCGCTGGTCAACCCCGGGCCACACGGGGCCGCCCAGCCATGCTTGTGCATCCAGTTGCTCGGTTGGCTGCCCCCCTGGTCCTGACCCGAAAGGGACCACCATGTGCGACGCCACCACGTCTGAATCTGCTGCCCCGGGGCAACCCGATCAGCCGCAGTACGACCCAACCGACTGGACCCCTGTCATCGAGCGTGCGTTCTTCGCGCGCCTGGTACAGCTGGTGACATCGGGTGCCGACACCGCCTGGGCTCAGCCCGTCGACGAGCTGGTGCGACACCGCCTGGCAGCCGTCGAGACGCGGATCGAGGGCTTGGTCGCCAACACGATGGACGCGGCCAACGCCCGGTTCGCCGCGCTGGCCGTGGCGGCCTACGACGTCCTGCAGCCGGTGTGCGGGTCGACCAGGGCAGCGACGATCGTGGAGGACTGCCTCAACAGCCCGCTGCGCGAGGACCTCCTCGCTGGCACCCGCGGCATGCTCGACCACGCCGAGGATCCCTTCGCCGCCCTGGTCGCCGCCAGCAAGCAACGCGAGCAGTCCTACTTCGGCCCGTCGTTCAACTTCCAGCGACCCGTCGACGATAACGACACCTATGTGCTGGACGTACGCCGCTGCTTCTTCCACGAGGTTCTGCTCGCGGCCGACCGTGGCGAGCTGCAACCGATCCTGTGCCGATTCGATCTCAACTGGGCCGATGCCATCGAGCCCTCGCGGCACCGGCTGAGGTTCGTGCGGCCGGTGACCTTCGCCACCGGCACCACCTGCCGCATGCTGTTCACCCGTGAAGAACACCTGCCCGGGCTGGTCACCACACCCACCAATGCGGCCGGCACGTCGTAGGCACCAGCCGGCAGGGTGAACCTGCTGTTCAGGCGACCGCAGGCGAACACTGCCCGCAGCAGTGCCCCTGCGCAGGATAGACAACCTGGCGGCGGCACCGCCCCTCGATCGCCCGCGCCTGAGCCGGCCGCCCCCGCTCGGCAAGATCACCTCTGGTGACATGAGGTGGTCAGCAGCGCGCGGATCTCGTCGGCCTCGGGGTCGCCGAGCTCGTCGAAGACCGCCAGCGCCTCCCGCCAGCAGGACCGGGCCGCGTCGGTGTCGCCCCGCCTAACCAGGGACCGGCCCAGCGCCAGCAGGGTCCGCGCCCGGCCGTGCGCGTTGCCGGTCGACACGTGTAGTTGTGCCGCCTCCCGGAAGCGCCGGATCGCCCGCTCGTCGTCGCCCAGTTCGGCGTGGGCCTCGCCCAGGTTGGCGATGCAGATGGCCTCCGCGTACCGGTCGCCGGTGTCGCGCACAGCGGTGAGTGCCTCCTCGTGGCGGGCGACGGCCTTCTCCGGCTCGCCCAGCAGCGCGTGGCACTGTGCCATGTTCTGCAACGCCACCCCCTCGCCCCACCGGTTGCCCTGGAGCCGGTGCTCGTCGCGGGCCAGGGCGAACGTGGCGAGCGCGTGGTCGGGCCGGCCCGCCTCGGCGTGGGCGACGGCGAGGCTGTTCAGGGTGGTCGGCCGCCAGTCGCGGTAGCCGATCGCCTCCTGCACCCGCAGCGACTCCTGGTACAACTCGATCGCCTCCGGGTAGCGCCGGCTCTCACAGAGCGCGGTGGCCATGCTCATGAGCAGCGCCCCCTCGGCCCGCCGGTCACCGAGAGACCGCGTGGCGGCCAGCCCGATCCCGCCAGCCGCCAACCAGTCCTCGCGCCGCTTGGCGATGTACCAGTACGCCGACGCGGCGAGCGCGACCTGCCACGCGTGCCCGGGCAGCCCGCTGGCCACCGCGGCCCGCACCACCGGTACGAGACTGGACCGCTCGGCCTCGCACCAGCTCAGGGCGTCGACGTAGCTGTCGAAGGACAGCGGCTCGACCAGGGGCGGCGGCGCCGGGGGGAAGCGGGGCCGGTGCGGCTGGAGCATCCGCTCGGCAGCGGCGACCGTGTGCAGGTACCAGTCGAGGACCCGGCGCAGCGCGAGCCGGCGCTCCTCGGCGTGCTCCGGCGCGCCGGCCAGCTCCGTGGCGTACGCGCCGACCAGGTCGTGGAACTGGTAGCGGTCCGGCCCGGTACGGTGCAGGAGGCTGGCCCGGGTCAGCTCGCCGGCCAACTCCCGGGCGCGCGGCACATCGATGCCGGCGAGCGCCGCCACGGCGGGAGTCCCCACGCCCTGGCCGGGGTGCAGGGCCAGCCGCCGGAACAGCCCGGCCGCCGGCGGCGACAGGGACCGGTACGACCAGGAGAAGACGGTGCGCAGGTTGGTGTCGGGGCCGTCGGAGGCGGCGAAGGCGTCGAGGCGGCGGCCCTGGCGCAGCTCGTCCACCAGCTCGCCGAGGGGATGGTCGGGCAGTTCGAGGGCCCGGGCGGCAACGATGCGGATGGCCAGCGGCACGTGGCCGCAGTAGTCGGCGAGCGCCTCCCGCTCGGCGGGGTGGGACCCGTTCAGGCAGCCGGCGACCAGGTCCGCCGACTCGGCCGGGCGCAACGGGGCCAGGCCCAGCGGCACCGCCTGCTCGCGTACGACCAGGCCGAGGAGCCGGCGTCGGCTGGTCACCACGACCAGGCCGGCGACGTTGCCCGGCAGCAGCGGCCGGACCTGCGCGGCGTCGTAGGCGTTGTCGAGCACGATCAGCATCCGGCGGCCGTCGGTGAGGCTGCGCAGCCGGGCGGCCTGGGAGTCGGCGGACGGCGGTATGGCGGACGGCGGCACGCCGAGTGAGAGCAGCAGCCGGGGCAGCGCCTCGGCCGGTGTCATCGGGGTGTCGCTGGGGCTGAACCCGCGCAGGTCGAGGTAGAGCTGACCGTCTGCGAACGCGTCGCGCCGCCGGTGGCCCCAGTGCAGGGCGAGGGCGGTCTTGCCGATCCCACCCATTCCGTCGATCACGACGATCCGGGGCCGGCCGGAGCGCTGCCCGGCGTCGAGCTGCGCGTCGAGGGCCGCCAGCTCGGCCTGGCGGCCGACGAACCCGTCGGGCGAATGGGGCAGCTCGGCGGGGCGTACGGGCGGCTGGCCGGTGGCCGGCCGGGGGACGAGCGCCGGAGCCTCGACCACGGGCGGGATCGCCCGCGCCGTGCCGGCGGGCAGGGCGTCCAGCGCGGGGTCGCCGCGCAGGATCGCGGCCTGTAGGTCCCGCAACTCACCGGCGGGATCGAGGCCGAACTCGGCGACCAGCCGGGCGCGCAGGTCGGCGTACGCGCCCAGCGCCTCGCCCGTGCGGCCCTGGCGGTGCAGCACCAGCATGAGCTGGCCCACGAGGCGCTGCCGCAGGGGGTGCTCGGTCACCAGCTCGGTCAGCTCGTCCAGCGCCTCCCGGGAGCGGCCCAGCCGGACGAGGACATCCAGCCGGTCTTCGACGGCCGCCCACCTCGCCTCCCACAGGCCGCCGCAGAGCCGGTCCCGCGTCTGCGGCGGGGCCACGTCGTCCAGCGGATCGCCGCGCCACAGCGCGAGGGCCCGGTCGAACAGCTCGACGGAGCGCTCGTCGTCGGCCGCGCGCGCTCGGGCGACCAGGTCGGTGAAGCGGTGCACGTCGACCGAGAGCGGGTCCACCCGCAGCAGGTAGCCCGTTCCCCGGTACAGGATCTCGGCGAGCCCGTCGGCGCCGCGCAGGGCGGTGCGTAACCGGGAGACCAGCGCCTGGACGGTGCCCCGCGCGGAGGCCGGCGGGGTGGACCCCCAGACCAGGTCGATGAGCCGGTCCATCGGCACCGCGCGGTTGGGCTCCAGCAGCAGCACCGCCAGCACCAGGCGCTGCTGCCGGCGGGTGCCGAGGTCGAGCGGTACGCCCGCCGAGTACGCCTCGACCGGGCCGAGGATCCTGAACTCCACGGACCCACCTCCCCCGATCCGTCAGTATGGCCGATCGCCGGCAAGCGGACGGCAGGGGTGTGGCAAGCGCGCACGGTGATCCTTTGGGGACGGTTCCGCCCGCTACGAAGGAATGATCATGAGCACTCGACGCATCTCCGCCCGGGCCCTTGGCGTGCTGGGCATGTCCGCGATCGGCACGGCGCTGTCGCTGGTGGTGGCGGCGACTCCGGCGCAGGCCAGCACGAACATCGGCTGGCTCTACACCCAGAACGCCGCCGGCAAAGCCTTCTTCGACGCCGACGTGTCCGGCTGGGAAGGCGCGGAGGAGATCAAGGCCTGCGACGTCAAGACCGACGGCGCTGCGGTGTACGCCTGGCTGAGCGACGAGAACGACAGGATGCTGGAGTCGATCCGGGACACCAAGAACGACGGGAGCTGCACGAGCACGGCGACCAACATGATCGCCGACGAGAAGCCGGTGAAGCTTACCGTCTGCATCGACGACGGTACTTCCGTCCTCAAGAGCTGCGCCTCCGCCTGGGGACGCTCCTGACCCGGTCGCCCGACACGGGGGCTGGCGGCCGGACACCGGCCAGGTCAGCCGTGCGCCGTTAGGCCGGGGCCATCGCGTCGGGCGGATTCAGCGGTCGGCGGATTCGCCGATCGGCGAATCCGCGCCCGGCGCGATGTCCGCCGCCTGCTTCCGGTCGTAGCCCGTTCGAGCGTCAAACCGTCGACGTCCAGTGGGGCCTGCCCCGTGCAGGCAACGTTCACCACCCGGGCGGGCGCGGTGACGCACCGCGGATAAGGCGCGGGGCTTCCGCCACGGAGGCGGTCGATTTCCGCCCGGGCACCGCCGCCACGCTGGGAGAGTGAGCGGGTGGGCGGCGGGTGGTGGCGAACGCGGCTGGGGCCGGCCATCCCCCTCGCCCCCGGCGCCCGGGTGGACCGGTTCGAGATCTTCTTCGACCTGGTCTTCGTCTTCTCCTTCTTCATCATCGTCCGGGCCACCGCCCACGACATCAGCGGCCACACCCTGCTGCACAGCCTGCTCGTGCTGGCCGTGCTGTGGTGGATCTGGGTGGTCCACACCGTGGTGGCGACCCGGGTACGGCTCGGTGAGGGATTCGTTCCGGTGGTCATGGTCATCGACATGGCGGCCCTGTTCGCCTTCGTCCTGGCCGTGCCGCAGACCATCGAGACCCACTCGGCGGGGGTCGCCGGTCCGATCACCGTCGCGGTGAGCTACCTGGTCATCCGGGTCGTCCACCTCTGGTTGTACTGGCACGTCGTGCGGACCATGCCGGTGGAGAGCCGGCACCTGCTCCGGCTCACCCCGGAGCTGGTGATCAGCACCGCGCTGCTGGTCGCCGCCGCGCTCATCCCGGCGCACTCTGCCAGCCCGGAGGTCGGCGCGCTGATCCGCGACCTGCTCTGGGCCTCCGTGGTGCTCCTGCAGTACGGGACCGGCCTGATCGCCGGCAACCGGGGTGCCGGCGTGGTCTCCGCCGAGCACTGGACCGAGCGGTACGACCTCATCCTGATGATCGCCCTCGGCGATTCGGTGCTCTCCGTCGGCGTCGGCAGCAGCACCAGCCTGGACGGTCGACCGCCGACCTGGCCGGCGATCGTCGCGTCGAGCATCGGTGCCGTCCTGGCGGCGGCCCTGTGGTGGCTGCACTTCGACGTGATCGGGCCCGGCCGCCCGGATGACCTTGCACGCCACCCTCGGTCGGCCGCGGGTGGCGCTGGCGCGGGACGCGTACGCCTATCTCTTCCTGCCGATGATCTTCGGGCTGATCCTGTTCTCCCTCGGCGCGGAGGAGATGGTGACCTGGCTCGCCCAGCCGGACCGGCCGCTGGGCGAGGCGCTGCACGGTCCGGCCGTGCCGCTGCTCTTCGGCGGGGTGATCTGCTATCTGGTCGGCAACATGCTCTTCCAGCTCCGCGCCCTCGGCACCCTCACCTGGCTCCGGGTCGGCACGGTGGTGCTGCTCGCGCTGCTCGCGCTGCTCGTGCCGGTCGCCGTACGGCTGCCGGCGCTGGCCGCGCTCGTCCTGGTGACGGTGGTCTGTGTCGGTCTGGTCGCCGTGGAGGTGGTGACGATGGCGGACTCCCGTCGCGCGCTGCGAGGGGCGGTCTTCGCCGAACGGACCACCCACGAGGCGCGGGAGGCCGAGTGGCGCGCCCGCTGGCACGACGAGCCACCGGAGGCTGAGGGCGGCGCCCCGGTGGCCTGACCCGTGCGCCCCCGACCGGTGACCGTGGCCAGCCACCCCCACCTCATATGAGATCAACCCAGCCCAACACCGTCACTTGCCGCACCCGGAGTCGATCACCGACCACGCCGGGCACCGGGCGGACGCCAGGCAGATCGGCCGCCGGTTGCCCGGTCACCGGGCCCGGACACCCTCCGCGACGCCCTGGTAGTAGCGGATCTTGTCGCGGAGGTGGTCGTACTGGCGGCGGAGCAGGGCCATCTGCTCCTCGACCCGTTCGGCGTGCCGCTCCAGCAGTTCCTGCCGTTCCCGGGCGGTGTGCTCGCCCTCGCGGGCCAACTCGGCGTAGCGGCACATCTGGGCGATCGGCATGCCGGTGTCGCGCAGGCAGCGGAACAGTCCCAGCCAGCCCAGGTCGTCGTCGGTGAAGACCCGCCGCCCGCCGGAGGTGCGGCCCACCCCGCTGAGCAGGCCGATCTTCTCGTAGTAGCGCAGGGTGTCGAGGCTGAAGCCGCTGAGCCGGGCGGTCTCGGAGGGCGAGTATCCGATCATGCCGGCCAGCGTAGCGCTTGACCTGGAGCGCGCTCCAGGTTGGAAGGTAGGGTCATGACGACGACACGACGACTGGGACGCAGCGGCATCGAGGTCAGCGCGATCGGCATGGGGTGCTGGGCGATCGGCGGCCCGCTCTGGGCGGGCGACCAGCCGCTGGGCTGGGGCGAGGTCGACGACGACGAGTCGATCCGTACCATCCACCGGGCCCTCGACCTGGGCGCGACCCTCTTCGACACCTCCAGCAACTACGGCGCGGGGCACAGCGAACGGGTGCTCGGCCGCGCCCTGGCCGGCCGCCGTGACCGGGCGGTGATCGCCACCAAGTTCGGCTACCCCACCGACGAGACCACCCGCCAGGCCACCGGCGAGGACGCCAGCCCGGCGTACGCGCGACAGAGCCTGGAGGGCTCGCTGCGGCGGCTCGGCACCGACCACGTCGACCTGTACCAGCTGCACCTCAACGGGCTACCGGTGCCGCAGGCACTCGACCTGGTCGACACCCTGGAGGGCCTGGTCACCGAGGGCAAGATCCGGGCGTACGGCTGGAGCACCGACAACCCGGCCTCGGCGCGGGCGTTCGCGGCGGCGGGTCCGCACTGCGCGGCGATCCAGCACGACCAGTCGGTGCTCAGGGACAACGCCGAGATGTTCGCGGTCTGCGACGAGTTCGACCTGGCCAGCCTGAACCGAGGCCCCCTGGCGATGGGCCTGCTCACCGCGAAGTACCAGGGCACGCCGGCCGCGCGCGGCCGTGACGACGTGCGCGGGGTCGCCCCGGAGTGGCTGCCCTGGTTCACCGACGGGGTGCCCACCGGCGAGTGGGCCGAGCGGGTGGCCCGGGTCCGGGAGGTGCTCACCGCCGACGGCCGTACCCTCGCCCAGGGCGCGCTCGGCTGGTTGCTGGCGCGCAGCCCACGCACCCTGCCCATCCCCGGCTGCCGCACGGTGGCGCAGGCGGAGGAGAACATCGGCACCCTGGCGTACGGGCCACTGCCGGAGGCGACCTTCGCCGAGGTGGAGCGGCTCCTCGCCGACCTGCGTACCGCCCCGGCCAACGCCTGACAGTGCCCGCACCGGTGCCCCGTCGACCGTCCTGCCCGACGGTCGACGGGGCAGCCCGGCATCTTCCCGGCTGTCGGATGCCAGCTCGCCGACGACCCCCGTCGCGAGGCGCCCGTGGCCATGCCTCAGCCAGTCAGCTATCCAAGACCGCCGTTGCTCTGCAGAAGCTGGGCGTTGACCCACCCGCCCTCGGCAGAGCACAGGAACGTGACCAGATTCGCGCAGTCCTGCGGCACGCCGAGCCGTCCCAGCGGCGTGACCCGGACCAGATCCGCCTTCTGGTCCTCGGTCATCCACCCGGTGTCGGTCGGCCCGGGATTGATCACGTTGCAGGTCACTCCCAGGTGGGCCAGTTCGCGGGCGGCGGCCAGCGTGATCCGGTCCATCGCCCCCTTACTCGCGCCATAGGGAAGGTTCCCGGCGGTGTGGTCACTGGTCAGGCTCACGATCCGCCCGCTGCCGTGCCGCCCACGAAACCGCAGCCCGTGCTCCCGAATCAACAGCCACGTCGCCCGCGCATTGACTGCGAAGTGCCGGTCGAAGCTTTCCACCGTGGTGTCCAGCAGGCCGGAGTCGACCGACTCGCAGTGGCAGAGCACCAACGCGGTCACGTTTCCCAGCTCGCGCTCGACGTGGTCGAACAGCTGCGCCGGCACCGCCGGGTCGCTCAGGTCCGCCTCAACCGCAAGTGTTCTCGCCCCGAACGACGCCACCTTCTTCTGCAACTCTCCAGGCGCCCCCGGTTCCACACCCCACCGCATCCGCGCGTCATAGGCGGTCCAGTACGTGAAGGCCACGTCCCAGCCAGCCCTGGCCAGACCCAGCACCACGGACGCCGCGATTCCCGCCGAACGTCCCGCCCCCGTGACCAGGGCAAGCGGGCGCTCCGAATCTCGCACGTCCTGCCGATCTCCACTCATGATCCTTATCCTGGCGGGCTACCCCCTCGCACAGCACCTGACTTTCCGGGCCACGCGACGACCGCGCCAGCGCCCCTCCGGCCGTCCTGCCGACAGTCGACGGGGCACCGGCGGACCGGCTACTGGCCGAAGGTGCGGCGCAGATTCCCGTTGATGAGTTGGTTGATCCGTTTGCGTAGGTGTCCGAGCAGCGAGGGATCCGGCAACTGCTCGGCGACCAGTAGCTTCCAGTGCAGCAGGGTGCCCGCCCCGTCGTCGGGTGCCAGCTCGAAACGCACCCGGGCGTCCGGTCGTCTTGGCCACAGCGACGACCAGACGACCAGGTGCGGACACACGGCCTCGAGGATCTGCGGCCGTTGTTCGTCGTCGAGCAGCCGCAGCCAGGGACGCGCCGGGTCGCGGTCGGGCTGGGTGAGCGCCTCGAAGACGACGGCGGGCGGGGGCGGCTGGGTCCGCGCGCGGCTACCCGCTTCGATCACTGCTCAGCCTGCACAGGTCGGCGGAACCACCGTCACGATTTGCCCTCCCCCTGGGGCAACTCCTCGGCCACGAACACGCCGACACCATGCACGCCCTCGACCCACCCCTGCATCTGCAGGACGAGGATCGCCTGCCGCACCACGGTCTGCGAGACGTTGTGTTCCTCTTTGAGCTGCGCGGTCGACGGCAGCTTCTCCCCCGGCGCCAGCTCGCCCGACTCAATCCGTTCACGGAGGTGGTCGGCCAGCTGCGCCCACTTCGCTTTGGCGGGCATTCACACTCCCAGAGGTCGCCACCAGTGATCACGCCTCCTGCCCACGTGGAGGCTGCTCATGACGCCCGGCCCTCCTCCTCGGCTCGACAACGGCCACGACTTCCGCCTGTCCTTACCCGTGCGAGTCAGTCGGCCTGTCGGTGACAAAGACGCCAAGGCCGTGGACGCCTTCCACCAGCCCTTCGGCCTTCAGAACGATCATGGCGTGGACGACAACTCCCGCCGACACACCGTGCTGACTACGCAGCTGAGCTGTCGACGGCAACTTGTCGCCTGGCGCGAGTTCTCCGGACGCGATCTGCTCACGAATGAGATCCGCGAGCTGCGCCCACTTGGGTTTGGCGGGCATCTGCTCTCCCTGGTCTGCACCGCCATTTGATCACGCGGGCCTTCTACAGACAAGTAAGAGCTACTATGTCGTTGACTTCTACGAACTACTAAGTATAAGTTCGTCCTGACCGGCTCCCTGGTCTGCAACCACGAGCTGGTCGTTCCGAGGAACCACCCGGCCGACCACTCCCCCGGGCAGTCGGCCGGGTGTCCCCTGCCCGCGATCAGCTCTGCGCGCTCCGTGAACAGGCCCGGGGCGGGTGCCGGGCTCCGGCCGACCATGCGCACACGGCCGCCCCCGCCCGCCCCGGTGCCGCGAAGAAACGAGGAGGCGACGACGTGCGGTCAATGACCGACGAACCGGTGGACGCGATGGAGAAGGTGCTCGGGGAGCTGCCCGTGCCGTGGGTGGTCACGGTGGAGGACGTCAAGCTGGCGATCCGCGCACTGCTCGTACACCGAGCCGAGGACTGGCCCGCCGGCCCGCTGTGCGGAAGCGACCGGACCCCGTACCCGTGTCTGCTGCACCGCTGGGCACGGCGGGTGCTGCGCTCGCGCGGCCTGGCCGACGACGTGATCGACACGCTGGCGGAACGCGGCGGGACGCTGGCCGGCGTACCCGGCGGGTGGCGCTGATGCGGTGGCCGCGACGCAACGCGAAGCCGGTGCCGCTCGCGCCAAGGCACCGGCGGACCTGGCGGAACGGGCGGCGCTGGTGCTCGTGCGGGCTGCGCTGGACAACCTGCCCGGACCGGCACGCGCCCGTGCCCACCGAGCCACCCGCGCCGCCGCCACCGGCGAACAGCCGCTGGTGAGACGAGGTGACCCGGGCGAACCCGCAGGTGGGGCGGGCCGGATGGCTGACCCCGGCGCAGACCTGGCGGGCCAACGGCGGCCGGTGGTGAGCCCACCCCGGCCACACCTGCCGCTACGGCCGCTGTGGCTCTGCCGGGCCTGCGCTACGCCGTGGCCGTGCGCGTCCGCCCGGCTGGCGCTGCTCCGCGAGTACGCGCACGACCGGGTGGCGCTGCTGGTGCACCTGGGTGGCCTTCTGCACGACGCGGCCGGCGAGCTGCACCGGCTCAACCCGCACGACGGGCCCGAGCCCCAGCAACTTTTCAGGCGGTTTCTCGGCTGGGCGATGCCGTCGACCACGGATTCAAAGCCGGTAACCACGCATCGGGGAAGAGTGCGCCGTAAACAGCACGCAGGTGTTGACCTCGCGATCGACTCGGGCCGCCCCGCCGACGGGCAAGGACGTGGGGCGGGTCAAGGAGCATCCGAGCCGGTGGAGGGTGCGTAGCGACCCGATGAGACAGTGTCCGCCTCCGTCGCTGTTCGAGCGTCTTTGCCGGTTCGGCGTCGTGGGCCGGGTAGACGCATCTGTGTGAGTCGGAGCGAGGTTCTCCTCGAACGGGCCGCACGCGGCCCGACAAGCGGGTGGGTCACTCGGTCGCTGTCAGGCTCGCGGATCGCCTCTTGAAGTGAGCGGAGCGCTGGCCACCACTCGGGGCGCTGCTCCACCACCTCAACCAGGACTGGGCTCTGCTCCAGCATGTGCGCCGGCCACTGATACCAGGAGTGGGCGAACTGGAAGTCGGGCAGGAGCGCGGCTACCTGCAGCTCACACTCAAGGACGTCGGCGAGCAGTTCCGCGAGGGTCAACACCGCTGGCCGATCGGCATCGTGTGGTGCGGAGGGCTTCCCTTCGTAGAAATACGAGCGGAGCGCTGGATTCTCAAGCAGGCGGTCGTGCCACGAGCGAGACAAGCTGTTGATCTCCATTAGGGCGGCGGCCGAGCCGATACCGTTGTTGATACGGCTCTGTTTCGCCACCTCCCTGGTCTGTACGGCAGAGAAGCCCAGTGACACCGCGACCAGCGCTAGACCAGCGAGGCCGAGGACCGTCTCCTGCATGTCTGCCTACCCTTTCCGAGAATGGAGAGTCGTCCTCACGCTACGGCGGCGTCGCAACCACATACGGGGACCGCCCGTGTCGGCAGCGGCGCTACCGGCGTCCCGCACCGGGGATAGTGTTGACGATGCGAGTGCTGTAGCGGATGAAACCCGCCGCGCTTAAGCGCGCGCCTTGGCCAGAGGTGCCGCCGCACCTCCGCAGCGAACTGCGGCACGGCTCGGGTTGACGGTGACGCATCGCGCAGGTTGTAGCACCTTGTAGCACACGAGCAAACTGCACGCCATGGCCGAGCATGTTTCTCGAGAGATCACGCAGCGCGAGCTGCGGAATGACTCAGGCGCCATCATGCGCGGGGTGGAGCGCGGAGAGTCCTTCACCATCACCCGTAACGGCACGCCCATCGGCCGACTCATCCCGATCAGGCGACGCACCTTCGTGCCTCGGGCCGAGGTGATGGCGGCCTTCGCCACCGCGCCCGTTCTGGACGGATCGCGACTCCGCAGCGACCTCGACGCGGCGACGGACCAGGATCTCACCGACCGTGACTGGTGAAGCTCCTTTGCGGGGTTTGTTCGACACGAACATCGTCATCCATCTGGCCGCGCTGGATCCGGCGGAACTCCCTGACGAGATGGTGATCAGCGCCGTCACGCTGGCGGAACTCTCGGCGGGCCCGCATCACACGGACGACCCTGGCGAACGAGCACGCCGAATGAGCGTGCTCCAGCACGTGGAGGCGACGTTCGACCCGCTTCCGTTCGACGCGGAAGCGGCCCGCGCCTTCGGCCTCATCTCCGCCGCCGTGCTCGCGGCCGGACGCGGCACCCGTCGCCGCATCGCCGATCTGATGATCGTCTCCGTGGCCCACAGTAATGGCCTGCCACTCTACACCACCAATCCCGCCGACTTCAATGGGCTGGACCAACTAGCTGTTGCGGGGCTGGACGTTGGTGACGTGCACGGACGTGACCACCGGAGGCTATCGGTTGGTTCCTAGTAGTGCCTTGCTGAGGACTGCGCGGATGTGGTCTGGGTCGGCATCGTGGTCGTCGAGGAGGATTGCTGCACATAGCCCGTCGCAGAGTGCGACGAAGGCTTCAATGGCATCAGGGTCGTCCGTCTGTGTTTGGGCGAGTTCTGCGACGTTGTCGCGCCAGCTTCGCGCTGCGGGGCGTAGGGCGGGGCGGCGAGCCGCCAGGGTCGACAACTCACGTTCGGCGAGCGCGCGCTCACGGCCTGGTCCCGCTGATTCAGCGATGAGCCGGGCGAGCCCGTCGAGAGGGTCGCCCTCGGTATCGATGAGTTGGCGGATGCGGCGGGTGTACGCGTTGGTGACGCTGGTCAAGGCGGCGACCAGCAGGTCGTCGAGTGTGGCGAAGTAGTAGAGAGTCAGGCTGGTGGTGATCCCTGCCTCTTTGGCGACGGTCCGATGGGTCACGCCAGCGGCACCGTCGCGGCAGACGATCGTGAGCGTCGCCTCGATGATCTGGGCTCGGCGGCGTTGACCGCGCAGTTTGCGCCCATCGACCGTGTCTTGCTCGTCCGTCATTGTCCTCACCGATCATCGCTGCTCACGCGAGTTGAGGCTATCGGCTCCGTCCCAGGGTCGGCGTCGCCGATCGGGCGGATGTGGCGCAGCGTGCTGAAGCAAGCGACTGATGCTCCAACGATTGCGATACCCGCGGCGATCGCGGCGGTGTTGAGTCCGCTGGTGAACGCTTCCTGCGCGTGTCGGAGAGCCCCTACTGGCAGCTGGTCCGCCATGGATGTTGCGCCGGAAAGGCTGTCGCTGTAGGGCTCGGCCACGGATCGGGTCAGTCCGGGCCGAGCCTCGGCCGCCGTCCGGTAGATCGCCGTAGTGAGGCTTCCCAGGAGCGCGACCCCGGCCGCGATCCCGAGCTCTTGCACAGTCTCCGACAGTGCGGCGGCTGACCCGGATCTTTCCGATGGCGCCGCACCTACGACGATGTCGGTACCCAGTGCAGCGATGACTCCGAGGCCGAGATAGAGGAACGCGAATCCGGTGACCACACTCAGCTTGCTGTCGGTCCCCGCGAAGGCGAGGAAGGCATATCCGATGAGGGACAGCGCGAGGGCGGAGCCCATAACGCCCCCCGGCGGTATGCGAGTGGCGATCAGGGGCGCACCGATGCCCCCGATCAGCATGGCTAGTGCCGGTGGCCCCATCCACAGTCCGGCTGCCGTGGGCGAGAGGCCCTCGACGAGCTGCAGGTGCTGTGTGATCAGGAACATCATTCCGCCGAAACCGGCCAGGCCGATCAGCAAGACTGTCAGGGCGGCGGAGAAGGCCCGGTTGGTGAAGAGCCTCATGTCCAGCAGCGGCTCTTTCAAGCGCAGTTGGTGACGGACAAACGCGACCGCCGAGCCGCCACCGAAGAGACCAGCGGCCCATGCCTGGATGTCGATGCCGTGTGCGGCGACATGCTTGATCGCATAGATGGTCGGAAGCATCGCCGCCAGAGACAGGCCGACGCTCAACAAGTCGAGCCGACCGGCGTCGGTCCGAAACTCTGGCAGCAGCGTTGGTGCAGCAGCCAGCACGAACACGCTGATGGGTACCGCGATCAGGAAGGCTGCACCCCACCAGAGGCTGGCAGCCAGGACACCGCCTACGACCGGTCCGGCTGCCATTCCAAGCGCGAACATCGTGGCCCATGCACCGATCGCCAACGCCCGCTGCCGGGCGTCGGTGAACATGTTGCTGATCAGGGACAATGTGGACGGCATCAGCGTCGCTCCGGCCACTCCCAGCAGTGCCCGCGCCATGATCAGCCAGAGGGCGCTGGGGGCGAACGCCGCAAGAACCGAGGCCGCGCCGAATGCAGCCATGCCGATCATCAGCAGGCGACGGCGCCCGATCCGGTCGCCCAGCGTTCCCATGGTGATCAGGAACCCCGCTATGAGGAATCCGTAGGCGTCCATGATCCACAACGTCTCCGTTGCGGTGGGATGCAGGTCCGCGGCCAGGCTCGGAACGACGAGGTATAGCGCCGTTACATCGAGCCCCAACAACACGGTCGGCAACGCCAACACCGCGAAGCCGGCCCACTCCCGCCACCCAGCGCGTGACGACGGTTCCGTCCCCATCTCACCCTCCAGCCTAGTTGAACGTACGTACTAGTTGTACCATCGTTCCACATGAGATGTGAACGAGCCGGAACTGTGACTCACAGGAACGCACCCCTCAGCGTGGAGGGCAGACGACGGCTGGTGACGAGGTGCAGGACTCGGCCGATCACCCATGTCGCTGCGGAGATGGGGATCTCTCGGGCGTGCGCCTCAAAGTGGGTCAACCGGTGGCGCCGCTACGGCGAGGTAGGCCTCCAGGACCGGCCCTCGAGCCCACCCACCAGCCCGAACGCAACACCATCCGAGGTCATCGAACGGATCGAGACCTGGCGCAGGGACAACAAGTGGTCCGCCCAACGGATTACCGACGAGCTACGCGGCATCGGCATCAGCGTCCACCGCCGCACAGTCACCAGACACCTCGCCTGCCTTGGACTCGGACAGCACAAATTCATCGACCCCAACGGGGAGAACAACCGCAAGCCGGGCAAGATCACCGCCCGCTGACCCGGACACATGGCCCACCTGGACGTCAAGAAGGTCGGCCGGATCCCCGACGGTGGCGGCTCGCGCGTCCACGGCCGCGACAGCGACCAGGCCAAGGCCGCTGGCCGAGCAAAGTCAGCTGGCGCGAAGCGCGGCTATGTCTACCTGCACTCCATCGTCGACGGCTTCTCCCGGCTGGCCTACACCGAACCTCTGGCCGACGAGAAGGGCACCATCGCAGCCGCCTTCCTCGCACGGGCGAAGGTCTGGTTCGCCGCCCACGGAATCACCCACATCCACCGCGTCGTCACGGACAACGGCGCCTGCTACCGATCCGGCGACTTCGCGCGGGTGATCGGCAACCAGACCCGGCACCAAGAAATTAAGCCCTACACACCTCGGCACAACGGCAAGGTCGAGCGCTACCAGCGCATCCTGTCCGAAGAAATCCTCTACGCCCGCGAGTTCACCAGCGAGGACGCCCGGTCAGCCGCAATCGCGATATGGAACATCCACTACAAATACCACCGGCCGCACAGCAGCGCCGGCGGCCAGCCACCAGCCTCACGGCTTCATCGAGGTGTTACCAACGTCCGGCCCTCCTACAACTAGCCACCATCCGCTCAGTGCGCCGGCCCACCTGAACGACCCGCTGCTCGCAGCGAGTCAGTGATTTCGCCCAACGCATCCACTTCCAGGTCCGTACCTGAAGATATGAGCATGCGGATTCTCATGGCCGGCGCGTCCGGCTTCCTCGGCACCCGGTTGGTCGACCGCCTCACCGCCGACGGGCACCAGGTCGTCCGGCTGGTCCGGCGGCCACCACGCACCCCCGACGAACGGCAATGGGACCCGTCCGCCGCACAGCTCGACCCGGCCGTGGTGGCCGAGGCGGACGCGGTGATCAACCTGGCCGGCGCCGGCGTCGGCGACCGGCGCTGGAACGACGGGTACCGGCGGCTGATCCGGTCCAGCCGGGTCGACACCACCACCACGCTGGCGATCACCATCGCCGGGCTGACCGCCGCCGACCGGCCTGGCGTGCTGCTCAGCTCCAGCGCCGTCGGCTGGTACGGCAACACCGGCGACCGGGTGGTCGAGGAGGACGCCCCGGCGGGCGAGGGGTTCCTCGCCGACGTCTGCCGGGTCTGGGAGGCGGCCAGCCGCCCGGCCGAGGACGCCGGGGTACGGGTGGTGCGGCTGCGCACCGGCCTGCCGCTGCACCGCGACGGCGGGCTACTCAAGCCGCAACTGCTGCCGTTCCGGCTGGGCATCGCCGGGAAGCTGGGCAACGGCCGGCAGTGGCTGCCCTGGATCTCCCTGCGTGACTGGCTGGACGCCATGCTGTTCCTCCTGGCCCGTGACGACCTCGCCGGCCCGGTCAACGTGGTCGGCCCGAACCCGGTCACCAACGCCGAGTTCACCCGGGAGTTGGCCCGCCAGCTACGCCGCCCGGCGATCATGCCGATCCCCGCCCTGGCCCTCAAGGTCGTCCTCGGCGGTTTCGCCCACGAGGCCCTGACCAGCACCAGAGTCCTGCCCGCCGTGTTGGACAAGGCCGGTTTCGCCTGGACCCACCCCGACCTGCCGGGTGCCCTGCACGCCGCGCTCACCGAGTGAGCCGGGGCGACCGCACCGCCTGACCGCCCGGGTGGGCTCCCGTGTCTGCCCGGGGCGGGCGGATGCGGTTGGTAACGTCCGCTCCGTGCCGACCTCCCCGCCCCGGGCCGCCGACCGGCCTCCCGCCGACC
>NZ_SMKD01000063.1 GCF_004348595.1 Micromonospora sp. KC723 | reverse complement strand
GCCCCGGCCAGGCCACCGGCCGGCGAACCCCCGTCGGTGGCCGGACCAGCCCCGGCGAGCGAGGTGCCGGCGTCCGCGTCGATCACCCCCGGGTTGCCGCCGGGTGTGGTCACCGCCCGCTCGGGTCCGGAGGCCCCCGAACCGGCCCCGCCGGAGCCGTTCCCTGGCCCGGCTGCCGCGCTTCCCGGCGTGCCCACCGTGGACCACCCGCCCGTGCCGGGCCCGGCCGCCGGCGCGCCCACCGACGGGCCCCGCCGCGCCGGCGCACCAGGCCGGTCGGCCTCGCCCGGCAGGCGCGGCGGCGGCGCCGGCGGGTCGACGACCCGGCCGTAGGAGGCGACCTCGTAGCCGGCCGCCAGGTCGGCGACCACCTGCACCATCCGCTGGTGAGCCTTCTCCTGCTCGGCCTTGTCCTGCTGGTGGCCCAGAAAACCACCGATGATCATGCCGGGCACGCCGGCGATCAGCCCCTTGGTCGCGCCCTCGACGGCCTTGTCGTGATCGTCGGTCTCCTCCGGGCTCTCCGCCTTCTGCTGCGCGGTGCGCAGCTGACCCGCCATCAGGTTGACCGCGTCACGGACCTCGGCCGTGCCCTCGGCGAGCCCGGCGGAATAGCTCACCACCAGCGACAGCCGGTCGTGGAACTCGCGGGCCGCCTCACCCGTCCAGGCCGGTGCCAGCTTGTCGAGGTCGCGTTCGAGATCCTGGGCCAGGCCGTCGAGGGTGTCCCGCAGCGAACTCCACTGGCTCGCCAGGCCCTCCACCTGCCGCGGGTCGCCGGCGTGCACCGCGTCGTAGAGCTCGCGGTGGCTGACGTGCTGGTAGCGCTGCGCGTAGTCAGACACTGCCGTCCCCCCGCCCGGTGAGCGCCTCGTCCACCCCGTCCAGCACGGCGGCGATGTCGGCCGCGTTCGCCGCGTTGCGCGCCTCGGTGGTGCGGTAGTTCGTCATCACCGTGTGCGTCGCGGCGCGGGAGGCCTCCACCGCGCGGCGCAACCGGGCCACCCGCTCGGCGTAGCTGGCCTGGATCTCGGTGTAGCGGCGGGCGTTGCCGGTGGCGTCGGCGAAGGAGCCGAGGGCGGGCGTACGGCACTGCAACTCGGTGTTCAGCTTCCGTACGGCCGCCTCGGCCTGGGCCAGCCGGTCCGCCAACCGCTGGTGGAAGTCCTCCAAGGACAGTACGTCGACTGTCGTGCGCCCGGTCATGGCAGCATCCCCGTTGTCCATAGTCGATGCCGTCGGCAGTCGATACCGCCGGCTCCCCAAGGTTAGTCGACCGTCGCCGCCCCGGGCGACCCGTCGACGGCCGGCACGCTCAACCGCCCGGCGTCGGCGACCGCGGCGTCTCGTCCCGCGCCGACGGCGTCGGGCCCGCCGCCGGGCCGTCCGGCGCGAAGTAGGCCAGCGCGTCGCGCCGCTCCAGGGTCGGCCCGGTGGGCACGAGGGAGAGCAGTGCGGCCGGCACCACCAACGGTTTCACCCCGCCGTACCCGAGGGCGGCCAGCGCGTCGCCGGAGCTGCGGCCGAGCGGGTACCGCATCCCCTGCGGAGTGATCAGGTAGACGGTCGCGCCGGCCGCCGGCTCCGTACCCTCGCCGGCGCCCGGCGCGGCCTGCGCGAGCACGCCCTTGCCGCCCGGCAGCAGCACCTGCCCGGCGGTCTCCACGGCGTCGCGCGGGCCCTGGCGTACCGCCGTCGTGCCGTTGCCGTCGGCCAGCTCCGCCGGCGTCCGGTCGAACACCTCCAGGGTGGTGGTCGGCGCGCCGCCGGCCGGGCCCGGCCGGTACGTCGCGCAGAGCACCGTCTGGCCGGGGCGTACCGACCGCAGCGTGGGCAGCGTCTGCGGCGTCCCCTCGGCCTCCAGCCGCCGGTCGGTCAGCAGCCGGCCGGCCTCGTCCGGGGTGATGTCGGTGACCTGGCCGCCGTCGCTCTGCAACAGCAGCGCGCTCACCTCTCCGATGGACACCAGACCCTCGCGGGTCAGCACGTAGTGCGCCCCGGCGGCCCGGAACACGTCACCGATCCGGGCGGCGCGCCCGCCGACGGACCGCCCGCTCGGCGTGCCGTCGCCGTCGATCGCCAACCGCCGCAGCGCCGGCCCCGCCGGCACCGCGTTGAGCAGGGGCGCACCCACGTCGAGGGTGGTCGCGCTGGTCATCTTGAGCGCGGCGAGCGCCGGCTCCGCGCCGACGATCTGCAGCCGCGCCCCGCCTTCGAGCAGGAACCGTTGACCGCCGCCCCGGACCAGGACCGCCTGGTCGGCCAGCGGGGCCCCGCCGGTGAGCGGCCGGTCGATGACCAGCCGGGTGGTCGACCGGCGGGAGTCGCCCGGGGTCGGCACGTCACAGACCGACCAGGGCAGACCGACCAGCGACCGACGGTCCGGCAGCGCGTCGGGGGCGCCGAGGATGCCGACGGTACGACCGCGGGGCCGGTCCTCGATCGACGCGCGGGACATCGTCCGCACCGGCGGGTCGGCCTCGTTGAGGATGAGCCGCGCCGAGGCGTAGTTCAGGGTCGGGTGCAGCACCCCGTCGGCGAAGACGTACGTGGCCCCGGTCTCCCGCTCGATCACCAGGGTGTTCGCCTCCAGCGGGGCGGCGTTGCCGGTGAACAGGCCGTACGCCCCGACACCGCCGAGCACGACGGCGGCGGCGAGCACGCTGCCGAGGACGGCCACGCCGAGCCGCCGCATCGGCAGGTTCGTGGTCTCCGGGTCGCCGGAGAGCATCCCCGAGACGATGCGACGGGTGACGAAGCGGTATGCCTGCACCTGATCGCGGCGGGTCCGCATGGTTGACCTCCGGCAGCGACTGGTCCGCGACGATCAGGTCCGAACTCCGTCGCGGGCTTCCCTACGATAAGGGGCCGTCGGCGGGTGGTCGGACCCCCGCCCGCCCACCGCCCCGGCGGATGCCCGCGCGATGTCCAGAAGGGACGCCCACCGATGACGCCGCTCGCCGCGCCACCCGGTCGTACGCCCACCACTCCCAGCGGCCCGGACGACCGTCCGGTGGTGCCCGCCGACCGGCGCGGACGCGGGCGGATCGGTCCCGTGGCCGTCGGTCAGCTCGTCCTGGTGGAGGTCTGCGGGGTCGCCGTCTGGGCGGCCCTGGGCGGGCCGGGCTGGCTGGTCGGGGTGGTCGGCGCCCTCGCCGCGCTGGTGCTGGCGGCGACGTTCCTCCGGCGCGACGGCCGCTGGTGGTACGAGGACCTGCTGCTGCGCCGCCGGCTGGGACACCGCCGCGACCAGGCACGGGCGGCCGTCGCGGAGGGCCGGGTCGTCGACCCCCGGCTGGCCGCGCTCACTCCCGAACTCAGCCTGATCGAGCTGACCGAGCGGGGTACCCGGCTGGGCATCGGTCAGGACGGGCGGGGCTGGTTCGCCGCCGTGCTGCTCACCGGGCGGCCCGGCGCGCCGGCCGGCTCCGTGGAGTCGTCCATCGTGGACCACGCGTTGCGGGTGCTGGCGGACTTCTCCGGCCCGGTCACCCTCACCCAGGTCGTCTCGCACACCCTGGTCTGGTACCCGGCACCCGGGGCGCCGGCGGCCGCCCACCGTACGGTCTGGGTGGCGCTGCGGCTGTCCGTGCCGGACGCCCGCACCGAGACGGTGGCCCGTGGCGGCGGGATGCCCGGGGTGCACCGGACGGTCGCCGCCGCCGTCGGCCGCCTCGGCAAGGCCCTGACCGCGGCCGGCCTCGGCCACCGGGTGCTCGGCCGCGACGAACTGCGCGCCGCGGTGGTCTCCGCCGCCGGTCTCGACCTGGCGCCGGCGGCCCCGGCGGAGACCTGGACCGGGCTGCGCGGCGGCGGCTGGACCCAGCGCTGCCTCACCCTGCGGCGTCGGACCGGCACGCCGCTCGGCACGCTGGTGGACGCGGTCACCGCCACCTCGGCCCCGTCACACACCGTCGCCGCGGTGGTGGTGCCCGGCAGCCGGCCGGTGCCGCCGCTGCTGCGGGTCGCCGCACCCGACGGCCACGTCGAGGCCCTGGTCAAGGTGGTACGCGAGGTGGCCCACCGGTGCGGGGTCCCGGCCCGGCCGTTGGACGGGCAGCACGGGCCGGGCGTCTACGCCACCACGCCGGTCGCCACCGCGGCCGGGACGATCAGGGTCGGAGATTGACGATCCACCCGTAGATGCCGCACGCCCAGAACGCCAGCGGCACCAGCGAGACGATCAGCAGGATCTCGACGATGTCCAGGACCCGCCCCCAGACCGGTGAGATCCGCTTGCCCGCCACGCTGAGCCCGTAGACCAGGCTGATCACCGCGGTCAACGCCAGGCCGCCGAGGACCAGCCCCAGGCGGGCCGGCAGCGTGCCGCCGGCGAACACGGCCCAGGCGGTCAGCGCCAGCCCGACGGTGCCGGCGAAGAGCACCGGGGTGCGCTGGGTACGCCCGATGAACGGCCGGGCGCGCAGCAGCGACAGCAGTGCCAGCACCAGGCAGAGCAGCACGGCGGGCAGCCCGCCGTCGACGGCGAGGACGACCTGGCCGCCGAGCACGACCAGGGACACCGTCCACAACAGGCCGGAGAGGAACTGGTCGGCCCGCTCGCTCTGCCGTAGCACCCGCCGGCCGTCGACCGACTCGGTGTCGGTCTTCAGGTCGTCCGGGCCGGTGGGGATGGAGGGCACCGGGAGCCGCGCCAGCCGGTAGGCGGTCATCGGCAACGCCGGCAGCGTGGCGAAGACCACCGTGGCGACGATCGCGGCGGCCGCCGCCGCGCCGACGTCGAAGAGCGACGGGAGCAGCGCGCCGCCGGCGGTGGCGGCACCGACGGCCACCGCCCCGAGGAACAGCGGCATCCGGTCACCGACGGCCAGCCCGGCGACCGCCCCGAAGAGCACCACGGCCGCCCCGGCGAGCAGCACGTGCGGACCGGCCAGCTCGGTGAGCCGCCGGTCGCCGGCCAGCACCAGCAGGCCCCCGACGGCGGCGTACGCGATGCCGGTCACGGCCAGCACCGTGCCCGTGCGGCTGTCGCCGGTGGCCCGGGACAGCACCGCCGCGGCCACCATCAGCAGCACGGCCACCAGCAGGGCGGTCAGCGCGCCGGGCAGTTGCGGCGGCCCGGCCAGCAACGTCACCGCCGCGCCGAGGCCGAGCGTCGCCGCCGCCAGCAGCACCGAGAACGACCGGGTGGTGGCGACCTGCCAGGCGCCGGGACGCTGGTTGGTGGCGGTCGCGACCGCGTCCACCACGTCGTCGAAGACGATTTCCGGCGTGGCGGCGGCCCGGGGGTTGAAGTAGAGCACCTCGCCGTCGCGGACCCCGAGCTGGGTGGCGGTGCGGCCACCGTCGAGCGGCGGGCCGCCGAGGCGGGCCAGCGCCCAACCACCATGCCGTACGCCCTCGTCGGCCAGGTCCTCACCGGCGTACCGGAGCAGGGTCGGCAGCAGGTCGGCCAACGGGACGTCGGACGGGAGCGCCAGATCCATCCTGGTGCGCGGGGCCACGATGGTGACCCGGCTCAATCCTCCGGTCGCCGACTTCGTCGCCACTGTGGCCTCCTCGTGCTCGGTCAGATCCACCTCGCCCCGGCGGCCTCGCCCCCGTGGGTCAACGACGCCCACGGGAGATTACCTACGATGGCGGGCGCGTACGATGCCCACCCGACGTCTCCGGTCGGTCGCGTACCGCGTCAGGGCCGCTCTTGGGGAGGAGACAGCCGTGAGCACGGTCGTGTTCCGTCGGCTTCCGCGTCAACCGGGGCCGGCACTGCCACGTGGCGAGGTGCTCCTGGAGTCCCCTCCGGAGCTGCCCGAGCAGACGCCCCGCAGCCTGGGACAGCTGCTGATGATCCTGCCGATGCTCTGCGGTGTCGGCGCGATGGCGTTCCTGTACGCGGGCCGGGGCGGCAGCACCATGACGTACGTCGCCGGTGGCCTGTTCGGGGTGTCCATGCTGGGCATGGCGCTGGGCACCCTCGGCAACGGCAACAACGACAAGGCCGAGCTGAACGCCGAACGGCGCGACTACATGCGGTACCTGGGGCAGATGCGCAAGCGCACCCGCCGGGCCGCCGAGCAGCAGCGGGCGGCGATGACCTGGCGGCACCCCGAACCGGACGCGCTCTGGTCGATCGCGGCGTCCCGGCGGATGTGGGAGCGGCGGATCACCGAGGACGACTTCGGTGAGGCCCGGATCGCCACCGGGCCGCAGCGGCTGGCTGTGGAGATCGTCCCGCCGGAGACCAAGCCGGTGGAGGACCTGGAACCGATGAGCGCGATCGCGCTGCGCCGGTTCGTCCGGGCCCACTCCAGCGTGCCCGACCTGCCCACCGCGCTGTCGCTGCGGGCGTTCAGCCGGGTCGTGCTGCGCGGTGACCGGGAACCGGTGCTCGACCTGACCCGGGCCGCCCTGGCCCAACTGGTCACCTTTCACGCCCCGGACGACCTGATCCTCGCGGTGGTGGCGGCCCCGGACCGCCAGTCGGCCTGGAACTGGGTGAAGTGGCTGCCGCACGCCCACCACGGCGCGCGTACCGACGCGGCGGGCGCCCGCCGGCTGGTCTTCGCCAGCCTCGCCGAGGCCGAGGAGTCGCTCTCCGCCGAGTTGGCCGGCCGGCCCCGTTTCGCCCCCGAGGCCAAGCCGCTGACCTCCGTCCCGCACGTGGTGGTGGTGATCGACGGCGGGGAGGTCTCGGCGACCTGCCAGCTGATGGGGCCGGGGCTGCTCGGCGTCACCACGATCGACCTGTCCGGCGCCGTCCCGCGCGACGCCGGGCGTTGGCTGCTCTGCCTCGACGCCGGTGACGGCCGCTCACTGGAGCTGGTCCGGGGCACCGCCAGCTCGCGCCTCGGCACACCCGACCGGCTCAGCGCCGAGGCGGCCGAGGGCCTGGCCCGGCAGATCGCCCCGTACCGGCTCTCCCAGCAGCAGACCACGTCGGAGGAGCCGCTGGCCCGCAGCATGGAGCTGCCCGACCTGCTCGGCGTCGGCGACGCCGCCGCCGTCGACGTGCAGCAGACCTGGCGGCCCCGCAGCCAGCGGGACCGGCTGCGCATCCCGCTCGGCGTCGGCCCGGACGGCAACGTGGTGGAGCTGGACTTCAAGGAGTCCGCGCACGAGGGCATGGGCCCGCACGGCCTGATCATCGGCGCGACCGGTTCCGGCAAGAGCGAGCTGCTGCGGACGATCGTCGGCGCGCTCGCCGTGACGCACTCCTCCGAGGAACTCAACTTCGTCCTTGTCGACTTCAAGGGCGGCGCCACCTTCGCCTCGCTGGACGCGCTGCCGCACACCAGCGCGGTGATCACCAACCTGGCCGACGAGCTGCCGCTGGTCGACCGGATGAAGGACGCGCTCGCCGGGGAGATGACCCGCCGGCAGGAGGTGCTCCGGGCGGCCGGCAACTACGTCTCCCGGTTCGACTACGAGAAGGCCCGGGCCGCCGGTGAGCCGCTCGCCCCGATGCCCAGCCTGCTCATCATCTGCGACGAGTTCAGCGAGCTGCTCGCCGCCAAGCCGGACTTCATCGACCTCTTCGTGATGATCGGCCGGTTGGGCCGGTCGCTCGGCGTGCACCTCCTGCTGGCCTCGCAGCGGCTGGAGGAGGGGAAGCTGCGTGGGCTGGACACCCACCTGTCGTACCGGATCGGCCTGCGCACCTTCTCCGCGGTGGAGAGCCGAATCGTGCTCGGCGTGCCCGACGCGTACGAGCTGCCGAACGCCCCCGGTCACGGCTACCTGAAGACCGACACCAGCACCATGCTGCGGTTCCGGGCGGCGTACGTCTCCGGGCCGTACCGCCCGCCGGGGCAGATCGCGCGGACGTCCCGGGCGATGGTGCAGCGGCGGATCGTGCCGTACGGGGTGAACTTCGTGCCGGTGCGGGTGCCGCAGGCGCCGGTCGAGGTGACGGCGGTGGAGGAGAAGCCGGCCGACGGCAAGACCGTGGCGATGCTGGACGTGCTCATCGACCGGCTCAGGGGGCGGGGCACCCCGGCGCACCAGGTGTGGCTGCCGCCGCTGGCCGAGCCGCCGAACCTCGTCGACGTGCTGCCGCCGCTGGCGGTGCACTCCACCTTCGGGCTGTGCACCGCGACCTGGCCGGGCCGGGGGCAGCTCACCGTCCCGGTCGGCGTGGTGGACCGGCCGTACGAGCAGCGGCGCGACCCGATGCTGGTCGAGTTGGCCGGTGCGGGCGGCAACGTGGTCATCGTCGGTGCCTCGCTGAGCGGCAAGAGCACCCTGCTCCGTTCGATGATCGCCTCGCTGGCGCTCACCCACACCCCCCGCGAGGCGCAGTTCTTCTGCCTCGACTTCGGCGGCGGCGCGCTGCGCAGCCTGGAGGGCCTGCCGCACGTCGCCGGGGTGGCCGGCCGGCGGGACACCGAGGCGGTCCGCCGTACCGTCGCCGAGGTGATGGCGGTGCTGGACGACCGGGAGACCCGGTTCGCCCAGCACGGCATCGACTCGGTGGCCAGCTACCGGCGGCGGCGGGCGGCCGGCGAGTTCGCCGACGACCCGTTCGGTGACGTCTTCCTCGTCGTGGACGGCTGGAACACGCTGCGCCAGGAGTACGAGGAGTTGGAGCAGACCATCACCAACCTGGCCAACCGCGGCCTGGGTTTCGGGGTGCACGTGGTGCTGACCGCGGTGCGCTGGGCGGAGGTCCGGATCAACATGCGGGATCTGCTCGGCACCAAGCTGGAGCTGCGACTGGGTGACCCGAACGAGTCCGAGATCGACCGGCGGGCCGCCGCGAACGTGCCGACCGGCGCGCCCGGCCGTGGCCTGACCCGGGACAAGCTGCACTTCCTCGCGGCGGTGTCCCGTATCGACAACCGCCGGGACGTCGACGACCTGACCGAGGCGTCGGTCAAGCTGGCGGAGCACGTCGCCCGGGCCTGGCCCGGTCAGCCGGCGCCGAAGGTACGCCTGCTGCCGCGCCGGCTGCCCTTCGCCGAGCTGATCGAGGTCTCCGACCGGTCGGTGCCCGGCCTGCCGATCGGCGTGAACGAGTCGGCGCTCGCCCCGGTGCACCTGGACCTGGCGAACGAACCGCACCTCACGGTCTTCGGTGACGCCGAGTGCGGCAAGACCAACGTGCTGCGGCTGATCGCCCGGGGGATCGTCGAGCGGTACACGCCGGCGCAGGCGCGGATCGTCATCGCCGACTACCGGCGTGGCCTGCTCGGTGCGGTCGAGGGCGATCACCTGCTCGACTACGCACCGTCCAACCAGGTCTTCAGCCAGGGCCTGGGTTCGATCCGCAGCGCCCTGCAGAACCGCCTGCCGGGGCCGGATGTCACCACCGCGCAGCTACGCGACCGGAGCTGGTGGAAGGGGCCGGATCTCTACGTCCTGGTGGACGACTACGACCTGGTCGCCTCCGGCGGCAGCAACCCGCTCAGCGCCCTGCACGAGCTGTTGCCGCAGGCCCGTGACATCGGGCTGCACCTGATCGTCACCCGGCGGGTCGGCGGCATCGCCCGGGCGTTGTACGAGCCGGTGTTGCAGCGACTGCGGGAGCTGGACTCGCCGGGTCTGCTGATGTCGGGCAACCGGGAGGAGGGTGCCGTCTTCGGCACGTTGCGACCCAGCCCGCAGCCGCCCGGACGCGGCACCCTGGTACGTCGGCGGGACGGCCAGCAGCTCATCCAGACCGCCTGGGTCGAGCCGGTGTGAGCATTGGCGAGTGTGGCCGACCCGTCACCGCAAGAAACGGGAAGTTTGTCGATTGACGGGAACGCGATCGACGCCCGTCGGCCACTTCGTCCACAATGATGCGAGGGGTGGTGTCGGCCCGTCCGGGCAGGGCAGCGAGCCGTGGGCGCGGTGGGCTACCGTCTCTACGAGTGTCCGTCGGTGGGGTGTTGGCCTTGCCGCGGGGGAGGGCGCGGCAGTTCCGCCGCCACAAGATGACGGAAGGGTGTGAAGCATGGCGTTCGAGGTCGAAGCAGCGACTCTGCATACCGCCGCGAGTGACGTGCGGTCCACGCGCAGCGAGGTCGACGGCGAGCTGAAGAAGCTGTGGAACGTGGTCGACGACCTGGCGATCGCCTGGAAGGGGCAGGCGTCCACGGGCTTCCAGTCGCTCATGCAGCGCTGGAACGAGGACACGGCCAAGCTGCTGACGGCGATGGACAACATCGCCGACCTGCTCGACAAGTCCGGGACGACCCACCAGGTCAACGACGAAGAGCAGCAGGCGATGCTGGACAAGTTCCACGCCGCTCTCAACCCGTGATCAGCCGAGACGAGCAGGAGGGGAACCCATGAGCATCAAGGTTGACTACGCGGCTCTCGAGAGCGCCAACCAGCAGATGACCGCCATCTCGAAGACCATCGACGAGAAGCTGGACACGCTCCGGTCGATGCTGTCCAAGCTCCAGTGGGACGGCCAGGACCGGGCCGCCTACGAGCAGCACCAGGCACAGTGGGACGCGGCGGTGCGCGACATCAACCGCATCCTCAACGAGATCGGTGGCGCGGTCGGCATTGCGCGCGAGAACTACGTCTCCACCGAGATGAGCAACGCAGCGGTCTGGGGCTGAGATAATTCAGCCGTCGCGGCTCCGGTCCGGCTCGACCGGGCCGGAGCCGCACTGTATGGCGGGCCGTCGAGGTCGGGGGAGTCTCATGCGTACGGGGCGGGTTCTCAGGTCCACCATGGCGGCGGTGGCCGTGCTGGTGGTCGCGGCGGGGGTGGCCCCGCTGCCGGCGCCGACACCGGCGCGGGCCGACACGGTTCGTGGCCTGCAGTGGTATCTGGACACCCTGAAGATCCCCGCAGCGCACAAGATCACCAAGGGGCGCGGGGTCACCATCGCCGTGATCGACAGCGGCGTGGACGCCACCGTTCCCGACCTGCGTGGCCAGGTGCTGCCCGGTCACGGCGTCGGCGCGGACGCGGCCGCCGACGGGCGGGTCGACGATGACAAGCTCGGGCACGGCACCAGCATGGCCGGGATCATCGCCGGCAGGGGTGGTGGGCCGATGCGCCAGCTCGGCATCGCCCCGGAGGCGAAGATCCTGCCGATCTCGCTCGGCCGGGACAAGTACCCCGACGAGGTTCCCGAGGGCATCCGCTGGGCGGTGGACCACGGCGCGGACGTCATCAACATCTCGCTGGGGGGCAACGGACCGGGGACGCCGGAGGAGGTCGCCGCGGTCCGCTACGCGCTGGAGAGGAACGTCGTCCTGGTCGCCGCCGCCGGCAACACCGAGCAGGGCCACCACGGCATCGCCCGGCCCGCGAACATACCTGGCGTCATCGCCGTGACCGGGGTCGGCAGGAACGGCGCGAGGTTCTCCGGCAGCACCAGCGGCCGCGAGGCGGTGCTCGCCGCGCCGATGGAGGACATCATCTCGCCGCGGCCCGCACGGGTCTCCGCCAACGGGTTCGGCGTGGGCAACGGCACCAGCGACGCGACCGCCATCACCTCCGGCGTGGTGGCGCTGGTCCGCGCGAAGTACCCGGACCTGGACGCCGCCAACGTGGTGAACCGGCTGATCCGGACCGCGCAGGACCGGGGCCCGGCGGGCCGCGACGCCAACTTCGGTTTCGGCGCGGTGGACCCGCTCGCGGCGCTGACCCGCTCCGTGCCGAGCGTGCCGGCCCACCCGCTGCTCGCCGGAGCCCCCGATGGCACCGCCGCGCCGCCCGCCGGGTCGCCGCCCGTCGGGTCGGCGGCGGAGGACGACGGCCCGGCCGTCTCCTTCGGGGTGAAGAACAGCACCGGCGCGCTCATCCAGGCGGCGCTCTGCCTGTTGGTGCCGGTGGCGGTGGCCATCCTGGTGATCGTGCTGGTGGTCCGCTCCCGTCGCCGTCGGGCCGCCCCGCCGGCCAGCCTCTCCGGCGCGCCGCCGGCCATGACGCCGGGCACGGCACCGCCCGGGGTCGCCTGGCCGCCGCCCGGGACGACGCCGCCGCCTGGAGCGGTTCCGCCACACGGGGCGATGCCGTCATCGGCGGCGGTGCCGCCGCCCGGGGCGGTGCCGCCGCCGCCGGGCCAGCGCGGCTACCACCAGTAAGCGGAAGAGTCTGTCGGGGACGGGGAGGAAGCGATGACGGACGACAGGACCAGCCAGCCGGACCAGATCAAGATCGACACAGTGAACGTGCCGGTCGCGCCGACGATCACGCCGTTCGTCTACCTGGACGGCTACGAGATGGACAACGTCAACAAGGCGCACAAGCCGACGCACCTCACCCCGGCCCCGGGCGGGGCCGGGTCCACCACCGAGTGGGACGCCGCCAGCCTCGACGACGCCATCCGTTGGCTCAACGAGCATGCCGAGTTCGTCAACAGCCAGTCGTACCGGATGGAGGAGGACATCCGGCAGTGGATGCGCAACCCGTCCGGCGCGGGCGGCATCGGCGGTGCGGACGGCAAGAGCCCGCTCGGCTCGTTCGAGCGGGCCAACGCGCTGGCACAGCGGCACGCCGGTCTCTACGACAGCACCCAGACCGCGCTCCGCGGACTTGCCGAGGATCTCTGGAACGCCGCGAAGGCGCTCCAGAAGGTCAAGGACGACTACGAGACCGCCGAGGGTGCGAACAAGATGACCGCCGACCAGATGGCGCAGGCCCTGGGCAACGGCACGGCCGGCTGAACGGGGGAGATGAGCGATGCCGAGCTGGGAAGAGATGTGTCAGCAGATCGTCGTGGACGGCAGGCCCGGCGATGTCACCAGCGCCGCTCTCGGTTGGGAGCAACTGCTGAAGAACCTGCGGACGGTGCGGGAGAACCTGGAGAAGAACGTCAAGGACCTCGGCACGGCCTGGAAGGGGCCGGCCTACGAGTCCTTCAAGACGCACGTCGAGGGCATCGCCAAGCGGACCGGCACGGTGGTCGAGGACGCCGAGAAGCACGACGGCATCGTCCACTCCCTGAAGCAGGCCGCCAATGATCTCACCACCGCCCAGCAGAACTTCCCGATCCCACTGAGCTGTGTGAACGACGTGCTGGAGGCACGCAACGCGCAGCTGACCATCAGCGCCGGTTTCTTCGAGATGAAGGTGAAGCCCGACTTCCTGGGCTGGGCCGACCCGATCAGCGCCATGGCCGACTGGTTCAACGACAAGACCGACGAGGCCCAGCAGGTCTACCAGAAGGTCGGCGGCGACTACCTGGCCATCGAGGAGCGCACGCCCGGCGCGGTGCAGTCTGACAAGGGGATGACCCCGAGTATGAAGACGCCCGACCTGAACACCGGCGGGGGCGGTGGCGGCGCGGGGAAGGTCCCAGGCCTCGGCGGAGGGCCCTCCGCCGGCGGGCTCGGCGGCGGCCCGGGCATGGGCGGTGTCGGGGCTGGTCCCGACATCGGCTCCGGCGGCCCCGGCATCGGGTCCGGTGCCCACCCGGACCTCTCCACCGGCACGGGCGGTCACGGCGGCGGTGGCTACAACCCCGGCGGTGGAATCCCGGGCAGCGGCAGCCTCGGTGACGAGTACGGCAGCGGCCTGGCCGGCGCCGGCGCCGGTACCCTGCCGAGCACCGGCCTCGGTGGCGGTGGCGGTGGCCTGCCCAGCAGCACCGGCCTCGGTGGCGGTGGCGGTGGCGGTGGTATTGGCGGTGGTGGTGGCGCCATCCCCGGCGGTGGCGCGCTCGGCAAGCCGGTCACCGCCGGCATGCCGCCGATGATGGGCGGCGCGGCCGGTGCCGGCGGTCGGGGCGCGGGTCGTGGCGCCGGCGGTCGGCTGGGCGGCATGAACGGCATGGGCGCGATGGCTCCCGGCATGGGCGGCGCGGCCGGTCGGGGCGGCTCCGGCAAGGGCGCGGGGGCGGGGATCCGGGGCGCTGCCGCGGGCACGGGCCGGGGCGGTGTGGCCGGCATGGGTCCGGGCCACGGTGCCGGGTACGGCGACGAGGAGGCTCCGCGTACCAGTTGGCTGGAGGAGGACGAGGACGTCTGGGGCGCGGACGGCGACGCCGCTCCCGGCATCCTCCGCTGAGATCGGACGGGCCGGGCAGACCGACGGGCGGTGGTCGGCTGCCCGACCCGCAGCCCACAGGCGCGGGGACTGGTCTCGTTTGTCGCCGGCCCGGCGTACCCGTGACACGCTTGGGTGGTGTGGGAGAGGGTGACGGCCGGCAGGTCCGGGGCCCGGGTCAGTCGGCGGAACGGTGTGTATCGCAAGGAGTCGACCGACCCGCGGATCGACCTGGCCGGTGAGGGCGCGCGGTTGGAGTGGCTGCGGCGGCAGGGTGTTCCGGCGCCCGAGGTGCTCGACTGCCGGCCGGGCCTCCTGGTCACGGCGGAGGTGCCGGGTCGTTCGGCGGCCGATCCCTGGCCGGTCGAGTCGCGGGCCCGGGTGGTCGACGCGCTGGCCGAGCTGACTCGTGCGCTGCACGCCCTGCCGATCGCCGACTGTCCGTTCGACCGCAGGCTCGCGGTGACGGTACCGGAGGCCATGTCGGCCGACGTCGACCTGGCGGGCCCGAGTGCCGAGCACCAGGGGCGCAGCCGCGCGGAGCTGGTCGCCGAGTTGCTGGCCACCCGGCCGCGACACGAGGATCTGGTGGTCTGTCACGGCGACCTGTGCGTACCGAACGTCCTGCTCGACCCGGACACCTGCAAGGTGTCCGGGGTGATCGACGCCGGCCGGCTCGGCGTGGCAGACCGCTGGGTCGACCTGGCGATCGCCACCCGGTCGTTGACCATCGACCTCAATCCGCAGTACGGCCCCTGGGCCGCCGACCGCTACCTGGCCCGGTACGGAGTGCGGCCGGACCAGAGCAAGATCAGGTTCTACCGGCTGTTGGACGAGTTCTGACGCGCGGCTCTGCCCGGATGGTCCACGCTCAGGGTCAGGCGTCGGCGGTCCCGGGCCGCCAGTCGCGTCGCCGGCCGAGGGCCAGGACCGGCCGGGCGAGCAGCAGCGCCCCGGCGAGCAGCACGCTCATCCCGGCCGCCCAGAACGCCACGGTGCGTTGCCGGCCCAGCGGGTCGTCCGCCGGGTCGGGCGGGGGCATCGCACCGGCCGGCGGGTCGGTCCGGCTGCCGAGCAGGCTGGTCAGCGCCCGGTACGGGTTGACCACTCCGTACCCGAGCTGCGGGTTGTGACCCTCGGGCGGGTTGTCGGCCGTCCGGCTGATCCGGTGGTTCACCTGCTCGGGGGTGAGGTCGGGGCGGGCGGAACGCAGCAGCGCGACCGCTCCGGACACGTACGCGGCGGCGAAGCTGGTCCCGCCCTCCGGTTCGGCGAGATAGCCCCGCCCTCCTGGTGCCGGGCCGACGATGTCCAGCCCCGGTGCGGCGATGTCGACGTAGTTGCCACTGACCGAGCTGCCCACGTGTCCGCCCTCCCGGTCGACCCCCGCGACGGCGAGCACGCCCGGGTACGCGGCCGGGTACGCCGGCAGGTCGCGCTGGTCCTGCGCCCGGTTGCCGGCGGCGGCCACCACCACGACGCCCTGGTCCAGCGCGTACCGGACGGCGTCCGCCAGGTCGGGATCATCGATGGTGACCAGGGACAGGTTGATCACCTGGACGTCCCGGTCGGCCGCCCACCTGATCGCCGCGGCGATCTGCCGGGGCAGGCCCGGGTCGCTGGTGCGCCGGGTGTCGGGCAGCACGCGTACCGGCAGGATCCGCGCCGCCGGCGCGATGCCGCTGTAGGGGGTGCCGGTGTCGTCCCGGCCGGCGATGATCCCGGCGACGATGGTGCCGTGCCCGGCCAGGTCGCACCGGCCCCGCGTCTGCGGCAGGCCGTTGAAGTCCCGGCCTTCACGGACCTGTCCCTTGAGGAGCGGATGGGTCGGCGAGACGCCGGAGTCGATCACCGCCACGGTGACCCCCTCGCCGCGGGATATGCGCCAGGCCGACGCGGGGTCCAGCCGGCGCAGCGCCCACGGCGTCTCGGTCGGCGCCGCTGCGCCGGTGGGCGCGGGGCATGCCGGTTCCGCCCCGGCCGGGGCGGGCGGTACGACGAGCGTGGCGAGTAGCGTCGCCACCACCGCACCGAGAACGCTCCGGTTGGGACGCCCGGCGGGTCCGGTCACCGCCGTCCCACCCGGCCGGAAGCTGTCGCGCACGCGGTGAGACTACCGCCGTCGGCGCGTGGGCGCGGTGACGGGAGCGCTTGCGCCGGGTCCGGGCCGCCGGCGCGTGGCGGCCGGTCAGGTGTCGGCCGGCTCGCGGGTGAAGAGGGCGAGCAGGTCGCCGACCTGGCGGTCCGACTCGGCCGGGTGCCGGAAGCGGCCGCTGGGGTTGACGGTGTACTCGTTGCGTCGCCCGACCCGGGTACGCCGCAGGTAGCCGCCGGCTTCGAGGTCGGCGACGATGGCCTGGGCGGCGCGCTCCGTGACGCCCACCTCGTGGGCGACGTCGCGGAGCCGGGCGGTGGGGTTGCGGGCGATGGACAGCAGCACGTGTGCGTGGTTGGTGAGGAACGTCCAGTTCCGGGTGCTGCCGTTCTCCGCTGTCGGCGCCATGCCCGTCATCGTATGGCCCCGCCCTTCGGAGGCTCGGCCCCGGACTTCCGGTGCCGGCCGACTTGGCCCGGAAAGCAGGAATTCCATATCACGTATCCCTTGACGTACCTTGGGCTGCGTGTGACGGTGGGCGAGGCCGCCTGCGTCGCCGGCCGGTGTCACCAGTGCCCCCACGTGAGACCGAGGTGAGGCAATGACCTTGAAGGATCCGACGCGGGCGCTCGCCGAGCTGCACGCCGGAAACCACCGTTTCGTCACCGGTACCCCGCGCCACCCCCACCAGGACGCCGCTCACCGGGCCGCCCTCGCCGACGGGCAGCACCCCTTCGCGGTGATCGTCGGCTGCTCCGACAGCCGCCTCGCCGCCGAGATCATCTTCGATCGCGGCCTGGGCGACCTCTTCGTGGTCCGGACGGCCGGGCACACCCTCGGTTCCGAGGTGCTGGGCAGTGTCGAGTACGCGGTGACGGTCCTCGGCACCCCGCTGGTGGTGGTGCTCGGCCACGACTCCTGCGGAGCGGTGCAGGCCGCCCGGGAGGCCACGCGGACCGGCGCGACGCCGCCCGGGCACCTGGGCGCCGTGGTGGCCGGGGTGGTCCCCAGCATCCAACGGGCCGCCGCGGCGGGCATCGAGGACATCGACGGCATCGTGGACGTCCACATCGCCCAGACGGTCCAGACCCTGCTGGACAGTTCCACCCTGCTTGCCGAAGAGGTGGCCGCCGGGCGGTGCGGGGTGGTCGGCCTGTCGTACCGGCTGGCCGCCGGTGCGGTGCGCACGGTGGCCGCGACGCCCGCCACGGTCACCGTCGCGCCGTCCGGAGGCGACCTCGACCGGGGCGCCGACCGGACCGGCCAGGACGACCACGGCCGGGCGGCCGTCGTCGCCGGCTGAACCCGCACGACGCGACGAGGGCCGTCCCCCCGACCGGGGGACGGCCCTCGTCGCGTCGTGCGGCGCTCGCTACAGCATCGACATGTGCACGTGGTCGGTGTGGTCCGACGGTCCGCTGTACGACTTCCACCCGGTCGCCGGGAACCAGATCTGCCGGTTCCAGATCACGTAGTAGATCCCGAGCCGGTCGGCGTTGCGGATCAGGAACGCGGTCAGGTTGTTGCCGTACCTGCGGGTGTCGTCGTTGTGCCAGGGCGCGAAGCCTCTGTTCTGCAACGACCAGTCGCAGGCTCGCCCCTTCGGGTGCTCGAAGGGTCCGCCCGGTCGGTAACAGCCGGCGAACCGGTTGAAGCCGGCCCGGCGTACCTCCTTGTAGGCGTGCAGGGTGCGTGGGGTGATCGTGCCGGAGGTGGTCGGGTCGGGCTCGGTCTTCGACTCCGGCCTCCAGTCGCCGTCGGCCGTCCGGCCGGGACCGATCCGGGCCACCGGAGAGGTCGCGTCGACCAGCCCACCGGTGAAGCCGCGCCCGCCGACCAGGGCGAGGGCCTTCTCGGCCTCCTTGGTGTTGCGGGCCATCTGGTTGGTCAGCTTCGTCTGCTCGCGCACCTCCGCGTCGAGCGCCAGCTTGCCCTGCTCGGCGCGGTCCTTGGCGGCGGTGACCTCGGCCAGCTTCTGCGCGTTGACCATGTTCAGCTCGTCCAGCGTGGCGGCCCGCTTGACGAACGAGTCGGGAGCGTCGCTCTCCAGCAGCATCGCCACGGCGCCGATCCGGCCCGTCCGGTAGGACTGCGCCGCGATCGTGGTGACCTGCGGCCGCAGCGCGTCCAGCTCGTCCTCGGCGCGCTTGACCTCAAGGGCGAGCTGGAGCTGGCGCTTCTTCGACTTCTCCAGCTGTGCCTTCGCCTTGGTGTACTCGCGGTTGCGCAGCTCGATGACGTCGGTCAGCAGTTTGGGCTCCTCGCCCTCCTCGTGACCCGAGGGCGTCGCGGGGGCGGCGTTCGCCGGGACCGGTCCGGCGAGGACGGCCAGCGCGGCCAGCACGGCCGCCACCGGTGTCCACCAGCGGCGTAGGGGTGCCGTCACAGTGTTCCCTTCCGTCGACCGCCGACCGGGTTAGCTGACGGGTTCGGGACGGAAGTGGTCCCTACCGCGGTCGCGGATTCACCCCAGGTACCTGGTTCCCCGGCTCGCCGTGCGGCGATTGGGCGGTGGCACCGCAGGCGCCGGTGCGCGCCTTCGGCGGTGACCGGCAGCGAGGTTACCCGAGAGGCATGCCGGTGAGCTACGTCCTGAACCCGACTAAATGCGTTGAATCGTCGTGGCGTTGCGTGAGGAGTGACGCGTTCGTCAGGTTCTGGGTCGTCCACGGTGACGCTGCGGAGTTTCACCATGCGGTGTCGGTGCTCCTTTCCGGTTCGGGCCACCGTGCGGGGGCCGGGGTGGACGGTCCGCCCGGTCGCGGGCCGCTCAACGCCTCCAGCGCGGCGTCCGGGTCGACCGGGGGGCGGGGTCTCGGCGCCGGGTCGGCGGGCGGTGTCGTGTCGTCGGCCGGGCCTCGGCCGGCAGCGGTGACCAACGCGGCCAGACCGGTGGTCAGGGGTACGGCGGCGATCAGCCCCAACGTCGCCACGGCGCTGCGGACGATCTCCTGGGTCAGGAACTCGCTGGTGAGGATCTGGCTCACCGGCCTGCTGTCGGCGGTCAGCAGAAGCAGCAGCGGCAGCGAGGCGCCGGCGTACGCGAGCACGATGGTGTTCACCGTGGAGGCGATGTGCGCCCGGCCGACCCGGGTGGCGGACCGGTACAACTGCATCCGGGACAACCCCGGGTTGGCGTGGGCCAACTCGGTCACGGTGGCCGCCTGGGTGACCGTGACGTCGTCGAGCACGCCGAGCGACCCGATGATGATGCCGGCCAGCAGCAGTCCGTGTAGATCCACGTCCCGCTGGTACATCGACAGGGTGGTGGCCTCCTCGCTGCCGAACCCGGTCAGGTGGGTGGCGGCGATGGCCAGGCTGCCGAGGATGCCGGTCAGCACCAGGCTGCCGAGCGTGCCGAGGACCGCCACCGACGTCTGCGCGGTGATCCCGTGGGTCAGGTACAGCACCACGAACATGATCAACGCCGAGCCGGTGATCGCGACCAGCAGTGGCGACCCGCCGGCGGAGATGCCCGGCACGACGAAGGTGAGCAGGATCGCGAAGCTCGCGACCAGCCCGGCGAGCGCCGCCACCCCGCGCAGCCGCCCGAACGCGACGATCGCCGCCGCGAAGAGCACCGCCAGCCAGACCAGCGGCTTGCCGCGCTGGTGCTCGGCGATGTCGTAGCGGCTGACCGTCGGGTCGGCCGGGTCCGTCAGCTTGACCAGCACGATCTCGTCGCCCACGGCCACCGTCGGCGCCCCGGGGCCGGCCGGCACCGGGGTCTCCACCTGCTTTCCGGCGTCCGGCCCCTGCTCGACCCGGACGGTCACCGTGCCGCACGGGCCGTCCGTCTGCCCGGACGGGCTCTCCGGCACCTCCGGGCAGGGCTCGGTCACCACCCGGGTGACCGTCCCGTGGTAACGCGGCGCCTCCTCGCCGGGGTCCCGCTCCGGGGCGCTCCGGGGCCAGAGCAGCAGGGTGGCGATCACCGTGACGACGAACAGCGGAACGACCGTCGCGACGAGAATCCGCCGCACCCCGGGCGGGGTGGACGGAGCGGGACGGGTGTGGTCGGCGCCCATTGCGAGTCTCCCAACGATCCAGGGCGGAGTACGTGTCAGCCGGTCGGTCGGTTCACCGGCGACGACCGCCTGCCGGCGCGGTAGGCGGGGTGGTGGTGGGCGCAGGTCTCATCGTCGGAGATGGTAGCCAGGCAAGCTGTCGGCTCGCCCGGTTCGCGCCGCCCTGGGCGGTCGGAGGCGGCATCTTTGGAGACATGAGCCACCATCCCGGAGCAGGTGACGCCCGAAGGACCGGACAGGACACGCACGGCAGGCGGGACACGCACGGCGGGCACGACAAGCACGCCGGGCACGACCCGGCGATGTTCCGCCGTCGCTTCCAGGTCTGCCTGGCGCTGACCGTCCCGGTGGTGGTCACCAGCGACATGGTGATGCACTGGTTCGGCTACTCGCTGGAGTTCCCGGGGTGGTCCCTGGTCGGGCCGGTGCTCGGCTCGGTGGTCTTCTGGTGGGGTGGCTGGCCGTTCCTCATCGGCGCCGTACGCGAGGTGCGCGACCGGGCCCCGGGAATGATGCTGCTGGTCGCGATGGCGATCAGCGTCGCGTACGCCGCCTCGCTCAGCACCAGCCTCGGCGTGTTCGACCTGGACTTCTGGTGGGAGCTGGCCGCGCTGGTCACGATCATGCTGCTCGGCCACTGGCAGGAGATGCGGGCGATCGGCCAGGCCCGGGGGGCGCTCGCCGCACTGGCCGAACTGCTTCCCGACGACGCCGAGCGGGTCGGCGCGGACGGCGTCGTCGTGCGGGTGCCGACCACCGAACTGGGCGTCGGTGACGTGGTGCTGGTCCGGCCCGGTGGCCGGGTGCCGGCCGACGGGCGGATCGTCGGGGGCGCCGCCGAGTTCGACGAGTCGATGGTCACCGGGGAGTCCCGGCCGGTCGCCCGGGAGACGGGGGGCCGGGTGGTGGCCGGCACGGTGGCGACCGACTCGGCGGTCCGGGTACGCGTCGAGGCCGTCGGCGACCGAACCACCCTGGCGGGGATCCAGCGCCTGGTCGCCCAGGCGCAGCAGTCCGGCGGGCGAGCCCAGGTGCTCGCCGACCGGTTCGCGGCCCTGCTGTTCTACGTCGCCACCGGCGGTGCCGTGCTGACCGCCGTGGCCTGGACCGCGCTCGGCAACCGGGACGAGGCCGTGGTGCGCACCGTCACCGTGCTGGTGATCGCCTGCCCGCACGCGTTGGGGCTGGCCATCCCGTTGGTGATCGCGCTCTCCACCGGGCTCGCCGCCCGTTCCGGGGTGCTGGTCCGGGACCGGCTGGCGCTGGAGCGGATGCGTACCGTCGACGCGGTGCTGTTCGACAAGACGGGCACGCTGACCCGGGGCCGGCACGTGGTCACCGGCGTCGCCGCCGCCCCGGGGGCCAGCGAGGACGAGGTGCTGCGGCTCGCGGCCGGGGTCGAGGCCGACAGCGAGCACCCGCTGGCCCGGGCGATCGTGGCGGCCGCCGCCGATCGCGGCGGCCCGATCGCGGCCCGTGGCTTCCGGTCGCTGCCCGGCCGGGGCGTCCAGGCGGAGATCGACGGTACGACGTACGCGGTCGGTGGCCCCGCCCTCCTGCGCGAGCGGGGACTGGCGCTTCCCGACGCGCTGACCCCGCAGGCGCGGGGCTGGGCGGGGCGCGGGGCGGCCGTGCTGCACCTGGTACGCCTGCCGGACACCGTCCTCGGTCTGCTGGCCCTCGCCGACGAGGTGCGTCCCGAGGCACGGGAGGCGATCACCGCGCTGCGCGCCGAGGGGGTGCGGACGATTGCGATGATCACCGGCGACGCCCGTACGGTGGCCGAGGCGGTCGCCGCCGACCTGGGGTTCCGTCCCGGTGTGGACGAGGTCTTCGCCGAGGTGCTGCCCGCCGACAAGGACGGCAAGGTGACCGCGTTGCAGCGCCGGGGCCTGCGGGTGGCCATGGTCGGCGACGGGGTCAACGACGCGCCGGCGCTGGCCCGGGCGGATGTGGGCATCGCGATCGGGGCCGGCACCGACGTGGCCATCGAGTCGGCCGGGGTGGTGCTGGCCTCCTCCGACCCGCGTGGCGTCGCCGGGGTGCTTCGGCTGTCCCGCTCGGCGTACCGGAAGATGCTGCAGAACCTGGCCTGGGCGGCCGGTTACAACGTGGTGGCGCTGCCGCTGGCGGCCGGGGTGCTGGCCGGGGTGGGGCTGACGCTCAGCCCGGCTCTCGCCGCGGTGCTGATGTCGGCCTCCACGATCGTGGTGGCGCTCAACGCGCAGCTACTACGGCGGGTCCGCCTCTGACGGGTGGCGGGTTCGGTTAGTTTTGTCGGGTGCGGACGGCGACGGCGGCGACCACGGGCTGGTGGGCCCGGCTGCTGCTGTTCGCCGCCACCCTGCTCGGCCTGGCCGCCATGCACACCATCGGGCACGGCACGCACACCGGCAACCATCCGGCCGGCCATGCCGTCGCCCCGGAGCACGCCGACCGGTTCGGGGCGGTCGACGCCCTGCCGGCGGTCTTCGCCGGTGCCGTTCCCGTCAGTGTCGTGGCCGTCGACTGCCCCGGTGGCGGCTGCCCGGACCCGGCGGCGCTGCCGGCCGGTGACCCGGGTGGCTCCCCGAGCGGCTGGAGCGTCTGCCTGGCGGTGCTCGGCGCGCTCACGATGGCGGTGTTGCTGGTGCTGCTGCTGCTGCCGGGCCGGGACCGGCCCGGGATCGGCGCCCGCCGCCCCGCCGTGCGCTCACCGGGGCCGCGTGCGCCCCCGGGCCGGCCCGTCGGGCTCCGGCTCGCCACGGTGTCGGTGCTGCGCAGCTAGGAGGCCCCGGCGCGGGAGTCCCCGCGTTCCCGGTCCACTGCGTCGTTTCCACACCGAAAGGTTCACATCGTGTCCATCCTTACCATCGCACGTCGGGCCGCCCTGGCCGGCGTGAGCGTCACCACCGCCCTCGCCCTGGCCGCCTGCGGCAGCGCCGGGGACCACGGGGCCGGCTCCGGCCACGAGACGCCCGGCGCCGGCGGCGTCTCGGCGGAGGCGTCCGCCGCCGCCGAGTTCGGCGACGCCGACGTGATGTTCGCCCAGATGATGATCCCGCACCACCAGCAGGCGGTGCAGATGTCGGACCTGGCTGCGAGCCGCGCCCAGGACGCCGAGGTCAAGCGCCTCGCGGCGCAGATCAAGGCCGCGCAGGCTCCGGAGATCGCCACCATGACGGCCTGGCTCACCGCGTGGGGTCGGCCGGTGCCGTCCGGCAGCCCGGCCGAGGGGCACGGGTCCGGGGCCGACCACGACATGCCCGGCATGATGTCCGACGAGGACATGACCGGGCTGGCAGCCACCTCCGGTACGGAGTTCGACCGGAAGTTCGTCACCATGATGATCGCGCACCACGAGGGTGCCGTCACCATGGCCGAGGACGAGATCGCCAAGGGAGCCAACGCCGAGGTCAAGGCGCTGGCGCAGCAGATCCGCACCGCCCAGCGGGCCGAGATCGACACCATGAAGAAGATCCTCGCCCGACTCTGACCCCAGCGGCGGGGCCGGGGCTGTCGCTCGGTCGCTTCGGCCCCGCCGCTGGTCAGCCGCGCTTCATCAGGCGGGCGACGGCAGCCATCATCTCGCCGGCCATCTCGTCGGCGCGACCCTCGGCGGCACCCTCCCGCATGCAGTGCCGGGCGTGCCCGTCGAGCAGGCCGAGAGCGACCTTGTCCAGCGCGGCCTGGATGGCGGAGATCTGGGTCAGCACGTCGATGCAGTAGCGGTCCTCGTCGACCATCCGCTCGATGCCACGAACCTGGCCCTCGACGCGGCGCAGCCGCGCGAGCAGTTGGTCCTTGCTGGCGGTGTAGCCCCGGGTCGGGGTGCTCGGTGTGGTCATGACCACCAGGATAGCGTACCCCCCGGGGGTATGCTACGGTCGTCGGGTGAGCTACCCCTGGGGGGTATAGCATCGGCGTCAGGAGAGGAGACTGCCATGGTCACCACCACGTACCAGGTGCAGGGGATGACCTGCGGGCACTGCGTCAACTCGGTCAGCACGGAGGTGGGCGCGATCCAGGGCGTCGCCGACGTCCAGGTCGACCTGGCCACCGGCCGGGTCACCGTCACCAGCGAGAGCCCGCTGGACGACAAGTCCGTGCGCGCCGCGATCGACGAGGCCGGATACGACCTCGTCGAGGCATGAGCCGGGTCACCGACCGCAGAGAACCGGGTAACCGATGAACACGGCGACGAAGCTGAGCGGCTTCGCCCTCGGCCTCGCGGCGGTGTTCGGCACGGCGTACGGGGCCGGCCACCTGGCCGGTCCCGTCACACCGGCCGCCGAGACCCGCCACGACTCCGCCAGCACCCCCCACCCCGACGACTCCCACGAGGGCGGCGACCAGGCCGCCGTCACCCACCTCCCGGGCGGTCTGCTCGTCTCCGACCGGGGCTACACCCTGCAACCCGTGGCCGCCCCGGCCGGGCAGTTCGCCTTCCGGATCACCGGCCCCGACGGCGCCCCCGTCACCCGCTACGACGTGGCCCACGACAAGCGCATGCACCTCATCGTCGCCCGGCGCGACCTGTCCGGCTTCCGTCACGTTCACCCCGAATCGGACCCGGACGGCACCTGGCGGGTCGACACGCCGCTGGGTGGGCCCGGCGTGTGGCGGGCCTTCGCCGACTTCACCCCGTCGGGCGGGGAGCCGCTCACCCTCGGGGTCGACGTGACCGTGCCCGGCACGCTGGCATACCGGCCGCTGCCCGCGCCGACGACCAGCACCACCGTCGACGGCTACACCGTCACGCTCACCGGCACGCCGCGACCCGGGCGGACCAGCCCGCTGACCCTCACCATCGCCCGGGACGGGCAACCGGTCACCGACCTGGAGCCCCACCTCGGGGCGTACGGACATCTGGTGGCCCTGCGCCAGGGCGACCTGGCGTACCTGCACGTGCACCCGGAGGGCACACCCGGGGACGGGCGGACGCCGGCCGGCCCGACGGTGAGCTTCGCCGCCGAGGTGCCCTCCACCGGCACCTACCGGCTGTACCTGGACTTCCGTCACGGCGGCGCGGTGCACACCGCCGAGTTCACGGTCGTGGCGGGCGACGACGCCGCCACCCCGGCCACCCTCACCCCGACCGTCGACGCCGGCCACGGCGCCCCCGGTCACGGGCACGACTGACAGGAGGTGCCGCGATGACCTCGACCGCGAAGTCGCTGCCGGTCGCCCCGAACCTGATCGAGCTGGCAATCGGTGGCATGACCTGCGCGTCCTGCGCCGCCAGGATCGAGAAGAAGCTCAACCGGATGCCGGGCGTCGAGGCCACGGTCAACTACGCCACCGAGAAGGCCACCGTCCGGTACGCCGGGGAGATCACTCCGGACGACCTCATCGCCACGGTGGAGAAGACCGGCTACACCGCCGTCCTGCCTCCCCCGCCCACCCCGGCCGGCGCGACCCAGCCGTCCGCCGAGCCGGTGGACGAGCTGCGCGACCTGCGTACCCGGTTGTGGGTGTCGGCGGCGCTCACCGCGCCGGTGATCCTGCTGGCGATGGTGCCGGCCTGGCAGTTCACCTACTGGCAGTGGCTGTCGCTGACCCTGGCCGCCCCGGTGGTCGGCTACGGCGGCCTGCCGTTCCACCGGGCCGCGCTGGTCAACCTGCGGCACGGCGCCGCCACCATGGACACCCTGGTCTCGCTCGGCACCGTGGCCGCGTTCGGCTGGTCGGTCTGGGCGCTGTTCCTCGGTGACGCCGGAGCGCCCGGGATGACCCACCCGTTCAGCCTCGACATCGGCCGGGGCGACGGCGCGGGCAGCATCTATTTGGAGGTCGCCGCCGGGGTGACCGCCTTCATCCTCGCCGGCCGCTACTTCGAGGCCCGCGCCAAGCGGACCGCCGGCGCGGCCCTGCGAGCCCTGCTGGAGCTGGGCGCGAAGGACGTCGCGGTGCTGCGCGACGGCCGGGAAACCCGGGTCCCGGTCGACCAACTCGCGGTGGCGGACCGGTTCGTGGTCCGTCCCGGCGAGAAGATCGCCACCGACGGCGTGGTCGACGAGGGCACCTCCGCCGTGGACGCCAGCATGCTCACCGGCGAGTCCGTACCGGTCGAGGTCGGACCGGGCGACACCGTGGTCGGCGGATGCGTCAACGCGGGCGGCCGACTGGTGGTCACCGCCACCCGGGTCGGCGCGGACACCCAGCTCGCCCAGATGGCGAAGCTGGTGGAGCAGGCGCAATCCGGCAAGGCGGCCGTGCAGCGGCTCGCCGACCGGGTCTCCGGGGTGTTCGTACCGATCGTGATCGCCCTCGCCGTCGGCACCCTCGGCTGGTGGCTCGGCACCGGGGCGGGGGCCAGCGCGGCCTTCACCGCCGCGGTGGCCGTCCTGATCATCGCCTGCCCGTGCGCCCTGGGCCTGGCCACACCGACGGCGCTGCTGGTCGGCACCGGACGGGGCGCGCAGCTCGGCATCCTGATCAAGGGGCCGGAGGTGTTGGAGTCCACCCGGCAGGTCGACACCGTCGTGCTGGACAAGACCGGCACGGTCACCACCGGCCGGATGACCCTGGTCGACGTGCTCCCGGCCGCCGGCGTCGACCGCGCCGAGCTGCTCCGGCTCGCCGGGGCGCTGGAGGCCGGCTCCGAGCACCCGGTCGCCCGGGCGGTCGCGGCCGGTGCCGCCGAGGCCGGGGAACTGCCCCCGGTCACCCACTTCGCCAACACCGAAGGGCTCGGGGTGACCGGCACGGTGGATGGCCACGAGGTGGTCGCCGGCCGGCTCCGGCTGCTGCGCGAGCGGGGCCTCGACGTACCGGAGGAGGTCGAGCGGGCGGCGACCGACGCGGAGGCCGCCGGCCGGACGGCGGTGCTGGCCGGCTGGAACGGCCGGGCCCGGGGCGTCCTCGCGGTCGCCGACGTGGTCAAGCCGACCAGCCGCGCGGCGGTCCACGGGCTGCGTGGCCTGGGGCTGACCCCGGTGCTGCTCACCGGCGACAACGCCACGGTCGCGAAGGCCGTGGCCGCCGAGGTCGGCATCGACGAGGTGATCGCCGAGGTGCTGCCCGTCGAGAAGGTCGACGTGGTCAAGCGCCTCCAGGCCGGGGGGAAGACGGTCGCCATGGTCGGCGACGGGGTCAACGACGCCGCCGCGCTGGCCCAGGCCGACCTGGGGCTGGCCATGGGTACCGGCACCGACGTGGCGATCGAGGCGTCCGACCTCACCCTGGTCCGGGGTGACCTGACCGCGGCGGTGGACGCGATCCGGCTGTCCCGCCGGACCCTCACCACCATCAGGGGCAACCTGTTCTGGGCCTTCGCCTACAACGTGGCCGCCCTGCCGCTGGCCGCCGCCGGGCTGCTCAACCCGATGATCGCCGGGGCCGCGATGGCCTTCTCGTCGCTGTTCGTGGTCGGCAACAGTCTGCGGCTGCGGCGGTTCCGTCCGGTCGCCTGACCCACGCCGCGCGCCGCCGGTCCGCACGACCGGCGGCGGGGGCGTCGGCTGTGGACGACGCCGCCCGAGCCGCGTCCGTGACCTTGTCACGTTCCGTGGTCACCGTGGCGGGCGGCGTTTCGCCACCGGGCGGCGGGGTACCTCGTGGGTGTTGACGGAACCATGACGAGGAGGCTCATATGGGGTTCGACGAGAAGGTCGGCAACGCCACCGAGAACACCGCCGGCAAGATGAAGGAGGGCGTCGGCCGAGCCACCGACAACGAGCGACTCGAGGCCGAGGGCCGCACCGAGCAGACCGGCGCCAACCTGAAGCAGGCCGTTGAGAAGATCAAGGACGCGTTCAAGAGCTGACGTACGCTCGCACGCCGGGCCGACCCGCCGGTCGACCCGGCGTGTCGCGTGTCCGGGATCGACCAGGTGCGGATCGTGTTGCCGGCGACGCCGCCCGTCGATGCGGTGACCCGCCCCCGGTGTGGAGGCGGCTCAGCGACGGCCGGGCAGCGGGCGTCCCGGCGCGCCGGTGTCGAGCCGGGCCCGGTCGGCGGCCGAGGTGCCCGATCGCCACCCCTCCGCGTCCCGAACCGCCAGCCGGGACCGGGTCACTCCGGGGAACAGGGCCGTCATCCGTTCGCGCACCGCGTCCGAGCGGGCGGCCAGCACCGGCAGCAGCCGTTCCGGGCCGGCGGCCTCGGCGGCCTGCCGGTCGGCCGCCTCGGTGACCGAGCGCAACCGCTCGCCGATCCGCAGCGCGAACGCGTGCAGGAACGAGTCGTCGTACGTCTTCGTCCGGCGGCCCCCGCCCCTGCGCTCCCCGCGTCCGCGCAGCATCGCGGCGGTCGCCTGCACCAGCAGCGAGGTGTAGAGCAGTTCCACCGCCTCCAGATCGGGCGGGAAACCGAGCACCGTGGTGAACCCGAGATCGTCGGACCAGACCGCCTCGCACCGGTTCGCCGCCGCCACCTCCTGCACCAGCAGCGCCTTCGCGCCCGCGTACGGGGCCTCGGTGCCCAGCCGCACCCCACCCGGCTGGTCGGCACGCTCGGTGGTCGCCTCGACCAGCGCCTGGTCCAGGCTGTGCCGGGCGATGAGTTCCTGTGCCTTGCCGGTCAACGCCTCCGCCTCGGCCGGGAAGGTGGTGGACTCCGCCTTGGCCAGCAACGCGCGGACCCGGTCGAGCATCGGGGAACCACTGCGCCCGGTCGCGGTCCGGCGCATCGGGGCCGGCATGCCGCCGCCCGGCGGCGGGCGCAGCACCGCGACCGGCGGTAGCCCGTCCAGCAGCGCCAGCACCTCCACCGCGGCCCGCAACGCGGTGATCCGGTCCTCGCCCTCCCGGCGGGCCCAGCCGGTCAGCCAGCCGGCGTCGTCGTCCCACCAGACCCGGGCGGCAAGGCCGTCGAGCTGCTCGTCCCACCACGACGGGACGTGGCCGCCCTGGGTACGCCGTTGGGCGGCGAGCCCGTCGGCCAGCAGCCGCGCCGGGCGCGGACCGAGCCGCCGGGTGACGATCCGGGCCACGTCCACCGGCTGCCACCCGCGGGGCCAGAGCCGGGCCAGCGTGCCCACCAGGCGGTCGAGCAGGGCAACGTCGACCGCCACGCCGTCCGCTGCGCCGGTGCCGACCACCAGCCGGTCCAGCTTCCGCTCCGCGTCGGGTACGTCGCTGCCGCGCAGCGCCGCGACCGCGTCGGCGATGAGAGTGTCGGCGTCCGGCACGTGGGTCCTTCCTGCGCTGGGCGAGGGCCGGTGCTGTCCGGATCGCCGGGAGAGTCGGCACGACAACGGTACCGGGTGTGAATTGGTGGCCCGGGGCCTCATCCGGCCGCGCCTTCTCCGCGTACTTCCTGCCGGAGCGGACCGACGGGGACGGAGGCCGAGGGTGGGAAGCCTGACGGTGAGCGGCACGGCCGGAGCGACCGACCGGCGTCGACACCGGCGGCGACGCTCGCGCCCGGAACGGACCGGATTGGTGGCGGTGCTGCTGGTGCTGGCGGTGGGCGCGGGCGGCGGCGCGGTGGCCGCGCAGCGGGCCGGGGTCAACGTCGGCGACGTGATCGGCGACATCCGGCGGGGGCCGGCCGGGCCCGCCCCGGCGGTGGCCGCCGCCCCGACCCCGGCCGGCTCGCGCCCGGCCGCGACGCCGGGCGCGGCGACGGCGACGCCCCGTACCCTGCGCTACCCGGAACGGGGTACCGGCCGCTTCCGCACCGCCACCGTCACCGGAAGGGTGGCCGGGCGTGGCGGTGAGTTGCTCCGTTACCGGGTGGCGGTCGAGGGCGGCATCGACGAGGTGGACGTGGAGCGCTTCGGCCGGGACGTCGCCGCGGTGCTCGCCGACCCGAGGGGCTGGACGGCCGACGGCCGGTGGCGGCTGCAACGGGTCGGCCCGGACAGCCCGGCAGACTTCACCGTCCTGCTCACCAGCCCGATCACCCGCAGCCAACTCTGCGGCGACCTGTACGACCGCTACACCTCCTGCCGCAACGGCGACCGCGTGGTGATCAACGTGGCGCGCTGGGCGCGCGGCGTGCCCCACTTCGAGGGCGACCTGGCCACCTACCGGGCGTACCTGCTCAACCACGAGGTCGGTCACCGGTTGGGTGAGGGCCACCAGCTCTGCCCCGGCCGGGGCGGCCCGGCCCCAGTCATGCAGCAGCAGACGCTGGGCCTGCACGGCTGCGCCCCGAACGCCTGGCCGCAGGTGAACGGTGAGCGGTTCGACGGCCCGCCCGGCGAGTACGACGACCCGATTCCCACCGACAACTGACCGCGACCGTCGCCCACTGTCCGCAAGCGGCGGCGTCTCCGGCAGAGACTCCCGGCGGGCGGTCAGTGCCGGGCGAACGAGGCCCAGATGTTCTTGGTGTCCCCGGTGGCGTACCAGCCGACGTCCAGGGAGAGCGCCTGGGCGATCTGGAGGCCACGACCGCCGGCCCCCAGCGGACGGGTGTCGGACAGCTCAGGGATGCTGCTCAGGTCGTGGTCGGCGACGTCCAGGACGAACCGGTCCTCGGCCAGCAGCAGCCGGACGATCGTCGGTGGCCTGCCGTGCCGCAGAGCGTTGGTGGCCAGCTCGCTGGCGACTAGGGCGACCAACTCGGGGATCTCGTCCAGCCGCTCACCGGCGAGCAACTCCTCGCCGGTGAGCGCCTCGTGCAGGGACGCGCGCAGGCCGCGCAGGTCGGCCGGGTGGACCAACTCCCAGCACCGCAGCTCGGTGGCCTGCGGCGGCGGGGGAGAGGTGCGCAGCTGTCCCATGGGCTCGGTTTACCCTCCGTGTCCAGGTCCTAAGCCGTGTATCGGCAGGTCGCGGATCCCGGCCGGTGGAAGTTTGCACCCATGCCTCGCGGATCGGTGCCGGTTGTGTGACATGTCTCGGTGGTGGTTTCGGTGTCGCCGCCCGCTGGGCAGGAAGGCGCCGACGGAACATGACTGGAAGGGACGGCCCTCGGTGGAAGTAACGGGTTTCTTCACCGCCATCATCATCGGTCTGATCATCGGCGCGCTCGGCCGGCTGGTGGTGCCCGGCAAGCAGAACATCCCGATCTGGCTGACCCTGGTCATCGGTGTGGTCGCCGCGATCCTCGGCACCCTGGTCGCCGGTGCCCTCGGCGTGGACGACACCGCCGGCATCGACTGGATCGAGTTGTTCATCCAGGTGGTCTTCGCGGCGGTCGGCGTCTGGCTGGCCGCCGGGGCGTACGGTCGCCGACGGCACTGACCGCGCCGCCGGGTCGGCCCGACCGGGTCGGCCCGGCGGCGGGCGCCCGCTCCCGACCGGGGGCGTCTGCCCGGGTCAGCGTGGGCGGATCGGCTGCGACAGGCAGTACACGTCGCCGGAGTTGGCCGCGTGCGGCAGGGCGCGTAGGTCCGCGGCGACGTCGGCCGCCGACGACCAGGCCGGCCGCGCCATCGCCATCTCGTCGCCGAGGGCGAAGGTGAAGTCCCGGAAGCCGAGAGCGGTCGCCCGGTCGAGGCACCGGATCGCGGCCTGGCGTTCGATGGTGGTGAACTCGAAGGAGAGCGCGGGCAGCGGGCGGTTCAGCCCGGCCAGCACCTCGCTCTCGAAGCCCTCGACGTCGATCTTGACGAAGGTGGGCACGCCGTACGCGTCGATGAGCGCGTCGAGTGTGGTCGCGGCGACCGTGATCTCCGTGTCCCAGGTCTGGCCCTCCCACCCGGCGGCGCCGTCGGCTGCCCGCAGGAAGTCGGCGGAGGCGGTGGAAACCGTCGGGTTGGCGGAGTTGACGTGCAGCCGGACCACCCCGGGCTGCCCGCCGCATGCCGCCTCGATCAGCGTGACCTGGTCGTCGTCGGCGTAGATGGCCCGCAGGGCGCGCATGCAGAGCGGCTGCGGCTCCACGGCCACGACGCGGGCCCCGAGCCGGCGGAAGCTGCCGAGGCGGTCACCGACGTGCGCGCCGATGTCGATGACGAGATCCCCGGGCCGCACGAAGGGCGCGTAGAGCGCGTCCATCGCCGCGTCCCGCGCCGGGTCGCCGTAGTAGTTCTCCAGCGAGCGGTGGAGTGAGGACATCGTCGGGTCGGCCCTGAGGGCTTCGATCACACCGGCATGAACAGCCACGTCGCGATCCTAGTGCCCCGTCATGCAGCCTTGAACGGGTAATCCGGATGGCGGATCTTGGATCCGGTGGCGAATCTGGTTTTCGGTCTGGCGTGCTGGTTGCGCCAGCGGATGTAGTCGCCGATGGCGGCGTCCT
>NZ_SMKD01000062.1 GCF_004348595.1 Micromonospora sp. KC723 | reverse complement strand
TAAGAGACAGGGGTGGGACATGCGGTGCGGATGGGGATACCGATTGGGTGATCGGGGAGAGGGTTTGCTACTCTTTCCCGGTCGCTGAGCCCCCGTAGCTCAGGGGATAGAGCACCGCCCTCCGGAGGCGGGGGCGCAGGTTCGAATCCTGCCGGGGGCACAAAACCGCAAAGCGCGACATGGCTGGTCGCTCGCTGATCCTCGAACAGTTCGCTGGGCCACCACATCCGCCTGCCCCCGTCCAGGGTCAGCGCCGCCGTGACCAGGAGCGAGCGGACGATCATGGTGCCCAGCAGCACACCGAACGCCAACCGCGCACGAGCGGCTTCGCCACTTCCGTGACCGATGTCATCGCCTCATGATCAAGGCATCGCGGAGGTCGCCAGAACTAACTCGTCTTGACCAGGCGAGCCCGGTTGGGCCCCCGGCCGGGAAGCCGGGGGCCGCATCGGCTCGGCTCAGGCCACGCCGAACGAGCTCTCGGCGCAGCACGTCGAGTCGCCCCAGTACTGGTAGACCACGACCTCAACCTTCCGTCCGTCCGGCACGTTCTCCGACCCGTACTTGCAGCCGTCGGAGGAGTTCGAGTCGGTGACCGAGAACTCGTTCTCCCAGAACCCGCCCGAGGAGTTGTACGAGTAGACGACGCCCCGGATGCCCCGGCTGTCGGCGCTCATGTCGCAGACCTTGAGGCTGTCGCCGTCGTGGTACCAGACGGCCTGCCCCCGGGCGGTCCCGCCGTAGTACGTCCAGGCCATCGCGTTCTCGCCGGCCATAGCCGGCGTGGCGGCAACCGTGACCGAGGTGACCACGGCGAGCACTGTCGCGGCGATGAGGGACGTGATCCGACGCAGCATTCGAGATGTCCTTTCTGGATGGAACAGCACCTCACCCTACTGACGGCGGCACCACCACCCGACAGCACCGCCCGGACGGTCCCTAATGGAGGCCTTGTACCATCGGGTCCAGCCAACCGGCGCGCGAGACCCACGCTCGGTGTCGATCGTCTTCCGGGCGACACGCTCCACTTTGACGCATGTGCCGGTCACAGCCAGCCGCCGCTCGTACGTTCGCGATCGCGGCCGACCAGCGGCACCACGTCCAGGCAACATGCCGGCAGGGCACCGGGCGACGGCGAGGATCCGGCCCGCTACGTCGCGCAGATGGCGTGCACCCGGGCGGTCCAGTTGCCGGCGTACCGGGTGAAGTCCTCGCGGGCCTCCAACCGCACGTGGTCGAGCGGCTGTGACGGGTACAGCGCGGTGATGGCGGCCTCGCCCAGCGGCGGCGCCAGGCTCGCCCCCAGGCCGTGCACCTTCGTGCCGGTCGGGCAGCTCACGCCGACCGTCTTGTCCGCCGAGTCGCCGGGGGAGGCGGCCGAAACCAGGGTGAGCCCCGGAATCGGGTTGGCGCAGACCGCGTGGGCCTTCACTCCCCACCTGACCGGCGAGTCCGTCTCGGTCTCGAAGGCCGTCACCCGGACGCTGGTGAGTGTGGTGACCGGGACGACGTCGTCGAGCACCGCGAACCCGAACGCGGGCGTCACTTCGCCGCCGACACCGATCACCCGCTTCCCGCCGGGGCAGGACACGCTGACACCATGCGTGCTCTCGAAGCCGGTGGCGGAGGCGGCCGACACGTACTCCAGACCGGCCGGGGCGCGCCCACAGATGCCATACGCGACCAGGAACCACTCGCCCCGGAAACCGGTGCCGTCGGCGCGGGTCGTCGCCGAAGCGTTCACCTCGAAGTAGTCACCGGTGGGGGTGCTGACCGGCATCATCGTGTCGATGACGACCTCCCGGCCGGCACCGCCGACGTAGCCGCCGCCACCGAGGATCCGCCGATCCGCCGGGCAGTGCACGACCTGCGTCCTGCCGAGGCGGGTGTCGACCGGGCTCGTCGCGGTGACGAACACCATCGACGGCACCGCCGCCGCCGGAGTCGCGGGGCTCACCGCCACGCCGCTCGTCAGCACCACCAACGCGCCGGCGCTGACCAGCCGGCGCCCGACTCTGCTCAACATGGTCTCCCTTCGTGTAGCCGACCCGGTGCCGGTCATGGTGGCCGATGGTGGCAAGCGGGGGCCTTGCGCGGCCGGTAGAAAATGTGGCCCACCACGGAAGTCCGGGGTGCGGGTGCCACCGGGCGGCGAGAGGGAGGGCGATGTCCACAGGTCAGGGTCGGACGACCCGGGCTCGTCTCGCGGCGCTGGTCGCGTCGCCCGTGCTCGCCGCCGGTCCGCTCGCCGCGCCCCCGGCGGCGCACGCCGCCACGGTGCAGCAGAGTTACGCGTACGTGCACGCCGACCAGCCGCTCACACTCGCGTACACACCGTCTGCGGCCCGCAACCAGAACACGTCTCGAAGCCCGAACAAGGTCGCCCGCATCGATGTCGGCAGGTATCAGGTGTGGCTGCCCGACGTCGCCACGAAGCTCGGGTCCAGCCTCGGGGTCGCGCACGTGACGGCGTACGGCGACGCGGCTTCGTACTGCTCGGTGGAGAAACTGGACCGCTACGGGTACGTGTCCCCGGTCACCGGTGAGGTCTTCGTCTTCGGCATCACCGTGTGGGTGCGCTGCTTCGACACCTCTGGCGCCCCCGCCGACTCGGAGTTCACCGCCAGTTGGGCCAGCGCGTCCGGCATGGCCGGCGGACACAGCGACTTCGCCTACCTGACCACCAGCGTCCCCGACCACGACCACGAGTTGCCGGCCGAGACGCAGTTCAACTCCGCCGGGCAGGTCAACAAGGTCAGACATGTCGGCGTCGGTCGCTACACCGTCTACTTCCAGGGACTCGGCAGCAGGCAACTCCCGGCAGATGCTGACCGGGGCCATGTGCAGGTGACCGCCCGCGACGACCGGGGCCGTCGTTGCAAGGTGCTGACGTTCTGGGTGAACGACGAGAACACGCAGGTCGACGTGGCCTGTCACAACGCGGCGGGCGAGCCGAGCGACTCCCGGTTCAGCATCTCGTACTCTCGGGACACCAGCCTCGTCTGGACGCCTTGGGGTGCGTACACCCGGGTTTCCGGCGGCGCGGTTCATCCGCAGTGGACGTACCCGGCCGGCTCGACCAGTGTGACGCGGGGCACCGGCCGGGACGAGGGCTTGTTCTGGGTGCAGACCCCGATGGACGGCTTCATGGCGCGCGGCAACGTCCAGGTGACCGCCGTAGGTTCGGGCGCGCACCACTGCAAGGTGGCGAGATGGAGCCCGGAGAAGGGCGTCTGGGTGAGGTGCTTCACCTCCAGGGGTGACCCGATCCGCAATCCGTTCCTGGTCTCGTTCGCCCTCTGAACGACCGCCCCTGTCGCCCAGGCGGCCTGTGTCGCCGCCGGTGCGGCAGGGCCGCGGCGCGAGCCGCCCCGCAGCCGGGGGGATGACCCGGCCTGCGCGTCATCCCCGTCGTCACGGCGTCGGGATTGCGCGACCCTGATACCTAGAACTACTATGCATTGCAGTTCTAGGGATAGGTGGGTCAGATGCACATCACCAAAGACCTCGTCGCAGCCTCGGCCACGCCGCTCGTGCTGGGGATCCTCGCCGAGGGCGAGAGCTACGGCTACGCGATCCTCAAGCAGGTCAACGACCTGTCGGGCGGGCAGCTGGAGTGGACCGACGGTCTGCTCTACCCGCTGCTGCACCGCCTCGAGCGGCTCGGGCACGTCGAGTCGGACTGGCAGACCCCACCGGGGGGACGCCGCCGCAAGTACTACCGCATCACCGAGCAGGGCCGCGCCGAGCTGGCCGAGCAGCGCCGCCAGTGGGCCGCCGTCGTCGACGCCCTGCGGGGCGTCTGGAGCGCGGCCCCGTCCATCACGCCGATCATGGCACCGGCATGGGAGGCGGGACGATGACCGTGGACAGCGAGTTGGAGGGCCAGATCGCCGAGTGGCGGGCCTACATGGACCGCCGCCGGGAACTGCACCACACCGACGCCGACGAGTTGGAAGACCACCTGCGCAGCCGGATCACCGAGCTGACCGAGGGGGGCCTGCGCACCGACGAGGCGTTCCTCATCGCCGTCAAGCGCATGGGCAGCCTCGACGACCTGTCCCGCGAGTTCGCCCGCGAGCACTCCGAGCGGCTGTGGAAGCAACTCGTCCTGCCCGGCGAGCCGGACAGCCCGGCCACCCGTACCCGCCGCGAGCTGCCGGTCATGGTCCTCTGCGCGGCCATCGCGGCGTTGGCCATCAAGGCGCCGGGCCTCTTCGGGTTGGACATGTCCGACGACAACGGCAGCTTCTACGCGCGCAACATCAGCCTGTTCGCGCTGCCGGCGCTGGCCGCCTACTTCGCCTGGCAACGCAGGGTCGGCATCCGGGTCATCGGAGTGCTCGCGGCGCTGTTCGTCCTCGGCGCGGTCGCCGCGAACGCGTACCCGCTGGCCGACGACTCGCAGAGCATCGTCCTCACGGCGATCCACCTGCCGATCGCGCTGTGGCTGGTCGTCGGCGTCGCCTACGCCGGCGGTGACTGGCGCTCGGACCGACGGCGGATGGACTTCATCCGGTTCACCGGGGAGTGGCTGATCTACTTCGCTCTGCTCGCCCTGGGCGGCGGCGTGCTCACCGCCTTCACGATGGGCACGTTCCAGGCCATCGGCCTCGACGCCGAGGGGTTCGTCAGCCAGTGGCTGCTGCCGTGCGGCGCCATGGCGGCGGTCGTCGTGTCGGCCTGGCTGGTCGAGGCCAAACAGAGCGTCATCGAGAACATGGCACCCGTGCTGACCCGCGTCTTCACGCCGCTGTTCGCCGCCACCCTGCTGGCCTTCCTGGTCGCCTTCATCTGGACCAGCAACGGCATCGACGTCGAGCGCGACGTGCTCATCCTCTTCGACCTGCTGCTCGTCATCGTCCTGGGCCTGCTGCTGTACGCCATCTCCGCCCGCGACCTCACGGCCCGACCCGGCCTCTTCGACCGCCTGCAACTCGTGCTCGTCGTCGCCGCCCTGGTCATCGACGTCCTCGTCCTAGTGGCGATCACCGGCCGGATCACCGAGTTCGGCTTCAGCCCCAACAAGACCGCCGCGCTGGGCGAGAACCTCATCCTGCTCACCAACCTGGCATGGTCGGCCTGGCTGTTCCTCGGTTTCACCCGGGGCCGCCTGCCCTTCGCCCGGCTGGAACGCTGGCAGACCCGCTACCTGGTCGTGTACGCCGCCTGGGCCTGGACCGTCGTCCTCGCCTTCCCCCTCGTGTTCGACTTCCGCTGAGTCGCGGGCACACAGGACCGAGCGGCCCGGCGGGCCACCTCGGGGATCAGCCGGCGGCCCGCCGGGCCCGGGCCCGACGCTTCCCCTCGTGCATGGCCTGAACCCGCGCCACCGGGATGGTCCGCCCCTCGGCGACCAGCTCGGCGGGAAGGCGCTGCGGGGCGGGCATCGCCGCCGCCCACGGGTCACCGTCGGCGAGCAGCCCGGGAACCGTCCGCACGGTGAAGTCGGCCGGGGACACCGCGTCCAGGTCGTCCCAGGCCACCGGGAAGGAGACCGGCAGCCCGGGCCGCACCCGTGGGCTGTACGCGGCGACCACCGTCGCGCCGTGGGCGCGGGTCGCGTCGACGAAGACCCGGCCGCCCCGGTCCTCCCGGATGAAGGCGGTGGTGGCCAGCGCCGGGTCGAGCCGCTCGGCGTGCGCCGCCAGGGCACGGGTGGCGGCGGCGGCCTCCTCGGCGGTGGTCGTCGCCGCCAGCGGGACGAAGATGTGCACGCCCTTGGACCCGCTGGTCTTCACCGCCCCGGCCAGACCCGCGTCGGCCAGCGCCTGTCGGACCAGCGCGGCGGCCCCGACGACCAGCCCGAACACCTCCCCCTCCGGCGGGTCGAGGTCGAGCACCAGGTGGGTCGGATGCTCGGGGCGAGCGAGGGTGGACAGCGTGGGGTGATACTCGACGGCCCGCTGGTTGGCGAACCAGAGCAGGGTGCGCCGGTCGTCGCAGAGGGCATATGTCACCTGCCGGTGGGACGCCTCCGCCCAGACGTCGGTACGGCGCACCCACGCCGGGGTGTACTTCGGCAGGTTCTTCTGCATGAACGGGTCCTGGCCGCGCAGCAGCCGGACCACCGACAACGGTCGGTCGGCCAGCCCGGGCAGGATACGCTCACGGACCGCGTCCAGGTAGTCGACCAGGTCGCGCTTGGTGATGTCACCGCCGGCGAGCAGCGGCTGATCCAGATTGGTCAGTCCGACCCCGTCCCGGGTCTCGTCCGCATCCCCCATCCGACCACCCTCCCGGCCAGGCCGCCCCGCCGCAAGTCGGCGCGGCGGTCAGCCCGCGATCGAATCGGCGACGGCGGGCACGGCGCGGCAGAGCGACGACAGGCGCAACCGGAGTGCCGCCGTCCGGCGGCATCGGCCAGGACTTGCACACCGATCGGCGGCGAGGGTGGCCATCGGCATCCTGGTCGCCACCGCCCGCGGGCCGGTCCGCTCCCCCGAGCTGGAGCGGGAGGTGGAGGGGATCAGCCGACGGATGCTCACACTCACCCTGCGCAACCTGGAACGGGACGGCCTGCCGCACCGGAAGGCGCACCCCACCGTGCCACCCAGGGAGTACACCGCCACCACGATGGCGCTGGAGCTGTACGAGTCCCTGGTGGCGCTCACCGACCGGGCCGAGCGGCACCGGATGGCGATCAGCGCGGCACGCGAGGCGTACGACCGGGAGCACGTCGCCGGCGACGAGTGAGCGCCGTGTGGCGAACGCCACCCGATCACCCTGACCGATCGGTCAGGGTCTGACCGATCGGTCAGGCATGCTGTAGGCATGGCACGCGACACCCCGCAGACGCACGGCGAGATCCTGGCCGCGGCGGCCCGACGGTTCGCCGTGACCGGCTACCGGGGCACCTCGTTGCAGGACATCGCCCGCGAGGTCGGCTGCTCCAAGGCGGCCGTGCTCTACCACTTCGCCAGCAAGGAGGCCCTGCTCGCCGAGCTGTTGGCCCAGCCCCTGGAGGTGCTGCGCCAGCTCGACGAGCGGCTGGCCCCCCTCGACGGGGCCGAGGCGCAACGAGCCGGCGCGGAGGGCTTCGTCGACCTCGCGGTGCGCTTCCGCCGGGAGATCGCCCTGCTCCGCGGGGAGTTCCCCGAACTGTTGGCGCAGCCGGCCTTCGCCCACGTCCAGCAGATCTCCGAGCGACTGGTCGACGCGCTCTCCGGCCACACCGACCGGTTGGAGGCCCGAATCACGGCCATGGTGCTGCTCGCCGGGATCTCCGAGGCGTGTGCCGAGTTCGTCGACGTGCCCGACGACGACCTGCGCCCCGCCCTGCTGGCCGTCGCCCGCCGGGCGCTCGCCCCGCTCGACCCACCGTCAACAACTGAGGACAGGATCTGATGGCGACCCTGCTGTACCGGCTCGGCCGGGCCTCACTGCGCCGCCGGCGACTCGTCGTCGCCGTCTGGCTCGTCGTCCTCGTCGGCCTCGGCCTCGCCGCGGCGACGCTGAAGGGCCCGATGGCGAGCAACTTCACCATGCCCGGCACCGAGTCGCAGCAGGCACTCGACCTGCTCGCCGCACGGTTCCCCGCGGCCAGCGGCGCCACCGGCACCATCGCGGTGAAGGCGCCCGCCCCCGGCCAGCTCGGCACACCCGAGGGGCAGGCCGTGGTCGGGCAGCTCGTCCAGGAGGCGGCCACCCTGCCCGGCGTGGTCGGCGCCGTCGACCCGTTCCAGGTCCGGGCGCTCTCCCCCGACGGCCGGTACGCCCTGGTCCAGGTGCAGTTCGCCGCGGGCGTCGACGAGATCACCGACGCCCAGCGCGACGCGTACGAGAAGGTCGGCGCACGGGCCGAGGCGCAGGGCTGGCAGGTGGCGCCGGGCGGTGAGGTGCTCAACACCGAGCCCGAGGTCGGCTCCACCGAGGCACTGGGCGTGCTGGTCGCCGCGATCGTCCTGGTCATCACCTTCGGCTCCCTGGTCGCTGCCGGGATGACCATGCTGAACGCGCTGATCGGCGTCGGCGTCGGCATGGCCGGCCTGTACGCGCTCAGCGGTGCAGCCGAGCTGACCAGCACCGCGCCGATCCTGGCCCTGATGCTCGGTCTCGCCGTCGGCATCGACTACTCGCTGTTCATCACCTCCCGGCACCGACAGAACCTGCTCGACGGGTTGACTCCGGAGGAGGCAGTCGGCCGGGCCGTGGGCACCGCCGGCTCCGCCGTGGTCTTCGCCGGCGCCACCGTGGTCATCGCCCTGGCCGGCCTGGCCGTGGTCAACATCCCGTTCCTCACCGTTATGGGTCTGGCCGCCGCCGGCACCGTCACCCTGGCGGTGCTGGTGGCCATCACCCTCGCCCCGGCGCTGCTCGGCTTCGCCGGTCGGAAGGTGCTCCCCCGCAGGCTGCGCGACGACCACACCGCGCCGGCGACCAAGGACCGCTCCGGGTTCGGGTTCCGTTGGGCGCGCTGGGTGACGAGGCTGCGCGTCCCGGTGATCCTGGCCGGCGTGCTCGGCCTCGGGTTGCTCGCGCTGCCCGCCCAGGACATGCGGCTCGCGCTGCCGGACGCCGCCACCGCGCCGCAGGGCAGCGCGGCCCGGGTCAGCAACGACCTGATCCGGGAGGGCTTCGGCCCCGGCTTCACGGGCCGGCTCGCGGTCGTCGTCACCGCCGACTCGCCGCAGACCACCCAGGCCGCCGTCCCCCAGGTCACCGCGCTGCTCCAGCGGACGGAGAACGTGCTGGCCGTGAGCCCGGCGCAGTTCGACCCGTCCGGACGTACCGCGCTGCTCGGCGTGATTCCCAGGACCGGGCCGACCGACGAGGCGACCGAGACGCTGGTCCACGACATCCGCGGGAAGGTCGGCTCGATCGGCGGCGCGCAGGTGCTGCTGACCGGCGCCACCGCGATCGGCATCGACGTCTCCGAGAAGCTCACCGACGCGCTGCCGGTCTACCTGCTGCTCGTGGTCGGCCTGTCGATCCTGCTGCTGATGCTGGTGTTCCGCTCGATCCTCGTGCCGGTCAAGGCGGCGTTGGGCTTCCTGCTCACCGTCGCCGCCACCTTCGGCATCACCGTCTGGGTGTTCCAGCAGGGCAACCTCGCCGACCTGCTCGGCCTGGACACCCCGGGCCCGCTGGTCAGTTTCCTGCCGATCCTGCTGATCGGCATCCTGTTCGGCCTGGCCATGGACTACGAGGTGTTCCTGGTCTCCCGGATGCGGGAGGACTTCGTGCACGGGGACGGGGCCCGGCGGGCCACCATCAACGGGATGGGGCACGGCGCCCGGGTGGTCACCGCCGCCGCGCTGATCATGATCTCGGTCTTCGGTGGTTTCGTCTTCCTCGACGACCCGGTCATCAAGTCGATGGGCTTCGCGTTGGCCGTCGGCGTCGCCATCGACGCGTTCGTGGTCCGGATGACCATCGTCCCGGCGGTGATGTCGCTGCTCGACACCGCCGCCTGGTGGCTCCCGCGCTGGCTGGACAGGTTCCTGCCCAACATCGACATCGAGGGCGAGGGCCTGCGCGCCCACCTGGAGAGGCAACCGTCCGCCGTCTGACCGGCCCGCCGGGACGAAGCCCCCTGCCGACGGCGGCAGGGGGCTTCGTCGGTCAGACGCCGGCCGGGTAGGTCTGCATCTCGCCCGACGAGCTGAGGGCCGGCAGCGGGTGCAGGGCGCTGGTCTCGTCGCACCAGATGAAGGCGTCGTACCGCTCGGCCAGCCGGGTCGGCACGTAGTTGCCCCACGACTCGTAGCTCGGGTCGTAGACCACCCCGATGGCCCGGTGATCGACGGTGCCGGTGGCCCACTCCGGCTGGTCCGGGCCGCCGAAGACGAGCAGCGCCCGCTCCGGCATCAACTCGTGCAGCCGCCGCTCCACGGAACCCTCCCTGGCCGGCGGCACCACCATCGCCTCGGCGGGGGAACCCCAGCGCGGCGCCGCGATCACCGTCCCCCGGTAGCTGCCGAAGCCGACCAGCGCGACCCTGTCCCGGCCCAGTCGTTCCCGGGCGAGCTGACCGATGTTGACCATGCCGTCGGCGGCCATGTCGGTGGCCCGGGCGTCACCCACGTGGGTGTTGTGCGCCCAGACGATGCCCCGGGAGTCCGGTCCGTAGTGTTCCAGCAGCCGGTCCAGCGTGTCGGTCATGTGCCGGTCGCGCACGTTCCAGGACTCGGGTCCGCCGTGCACCATGGCCCGGTAGTACCGCTCCGCGCCGGCCACCACCTCCGCGTTCTGCCAGGCCGCGAAGGCCTCCGGGCCGTCCGCCGCGGCGTGTTCCCGGGTACGCGCCAACAGGCGCACCACCTCGTCCTCGCAGCGGGCGGAGACGAACCGGCTGGCCGCGCCGTACTCCTCGACCCGGTTGCCGTACGGCTCGAAGCACCGGTACGCGTCCTGCGCCGCCTCCAGCGAGCGGGGGTCCTCCTCGCCCAGGTAGTCGAAGATGGCCTGCATGGACTCCCAGAGGCTGTAGACGTCCAGGCCGTGGAAACCCGCCCGCCGGCCCACCGGGCGTTGCGTGTTCCAGCTGCGCAGCCAGCGGCAGAAGCGGTCCACCTCGGCATTCGCCCACATCCAGGTGGGCCAGCGTTCGAACCGCTCCAGCGCGCCCCGTGGGTCGGCCGCCCCGCCGGGAGCGCCGGTCACCGACCGGTTCACCCGGTCGCAGTCCGGCCAGTCCCCCTCCACGGCGACGAACGAGAAACCCTGTTCGGCGATGAGCCGCCGGGTCAGCTGCTCGCGTAGCCGGTAGTAGTCGGAACTGCCGTGCGTGGCCTCCCCGATCAGCACCACCCGGGCGTCCCGGACACGCGCCAGCAACGGGTCGAAGTCGCTCGGCGCGCCGAGCCGCTGAACCAGCATGGCCCGCGGCTACCCGACGCGCCGACCGGCAAACGCGCGCAGCGCCGCCCCCGGCCGGCTGCCGGCTCCGGGCAGAGCCACCCCCGGAGCGGCGGCCCCGGGGGTGGCTGGCGCGGCGGCGGTGTGCCGGGCCGCTGAACGGGTAGCCGACGCCCATGACCGTCACCGGGGCGCAGTTGCAGGAGTACCTGGCCGGGCTCGACTACCCGGTCTCCCGGACGGACCTGGTCCGCCGGGCCCAGGAGAACGGCGCCAGCACCGAACTGCTCCAACTGCTGATGGCCCTGCCCGCCGAGCAGTTCACCGACCCGGCGGAGCTGCACGACGCCCTCGCCACGCTGTCCTGACCGGTGCCGCCGGCACGGCGCCGTCCCGGCCGCGTGACCCGGCGGCGGCGCCGGGGTCGACGGCGTGCAGTAGCCGGAACAGGACCAACCACTGTTCCGGCCAGACCAGCCCGACCGGCGTGGCCGGGTCGAGCCGGGCGGCCCGCAGCGCCCCGTCCACCCGGGGGTACGCCGGGCGCAGCGAGGCCGCCAGCGAACCGCCGATCCCGCCGAAGCCCCGCTCGACCATCCGCCGGTACGCCGGCAGCGCCGCCGCCGGCAGCAGCGGCTCGGCCCGGCGCTCGATGCGCAGGATGCCGCCGTCGACCGACGGCACCGGCCGGAACGCGGCGCGGGGCACCCGGCCGGCGAGCCGCCAGTGGTGCTCGGGCCAGGTGAGCACCGTCAGCCGGCTCCACCGGCCGTGGTCGCCGCTGCGCTTGCGGGCGTACTCCAGTTGGGTGAGCAGCGTCGCGGCACGCAGCCGGGGCGCGGCCAGGCACCAGCGGACCACCGCCGCCGTCAGCGACCAGGGAATGTTGCCGACCACCGAGAACGGTTCGTCGGGTGGGGTGGCGGCGAGGAAGTCCTGCTGCCGGTGCGTGACCCGGGGCAGCGCCGCGCTGAGGGCGGCCAGTTCCGGCGCGAGCGCCGGATCCACCTCGTACGCGATCAACCGCCGGCACCGGGCGGCGAGCGGGCGGGTCAGCTGGCCGCGCCCCGCCCCCACCTCCAGCAGCAGGTCGTCGGGACCGGGTCGGGCCGCCCGGAGCACGCGTGCGAGAGCGGCCGGGTCGGCGAGGAAGTTCTGGGACAGCACGCGACGGTACCGGTCGCGGGCGGTGGTGCGGGGTCGGCGGGGCGCCACGGGATCGTCCTGTCTGTCGCCGGTCGGCGACGGTACGGACAGGCCACGCCACGGCGGGCCGGTCCGAGCGGTCGGGACTCGGACGGCCCTGGGGATCGGCGTGGAGTACGGGCACGCGCCGCTGACCGGCACACCGGAACCGACGGCGGCGCGGACGCTGCTACGTCGGTGGTTGCCCGCCGGCGCGGGCGCGCGGCGGCGGGTTCCCCCTCACGGTGGCGGGTGTGGGCGCGACGCACCGGCCGGCCCGCACGGCGGGCGGCGGTGTCGCGCGGGTCAGCTCAGGCGCGGTGGGCGTCTCGGCCGGCCAGGGCCGGGCGCCGGACTCGCGGACGGGCGACCAGGAGGAGGCCCCACGTGGCCGGCGTGGCGGCCACGTCGATCAGGGCGTGCGTGCACATGCCGATCAGGCTAGCCACCGGTCGGCGCCCCGGCAACGGAATAACGGCTCGCCCGGCACCGGCTCAGAGTTGCATGGTGCGGCCGGCGCGGCGGGCGGCCTCGGCGGCGGCCAGGACCTCCACCACCTCCCGACCGAAACGGACGTCGCAGCGGTGGTCGCGGGTGCCTGTGTCGATCTCCTCGATGAGCTGGTCGATCGCCGTGCCGAACGCGGTCAGCGCGCTGCCGTCGCCGGGCGGGACGATCTCGGTGCCGTTCTCCCCGTAGAGGACGAAGTCCAGGGTCGTCGCCCCGGGCGGCGCGTCCAGGGTGAGGGAGAGGGCGCTGGTCGCCCCGCCGTCGTGGGTGAGCAGCAGGTGCACCAGGCCGCGCGGACCGTCCATGGCGGCGACCCGGGTCACCCGCCCGAGCACCGGCAGGATGATCGACAGCGCGTGCGGGCCGATGTCCCACAGCGCGCCGTGTTCGCGACGCCACGGGGAGTTGCCGTACGGGCTGCCGGGCTGGTAGATCGAGGCGAACATGGTCGCCCGCGCGTGCTGCCAGCCGCCGGCCGCCGCCGTCGAGGCGAGGAAAGCGGTGATGTTCGGGTGGTACCGCTGGGTGAAGAAGACCACCGAGGCGACCCCGGACTGCTGCGCGGCGGCGACCACCCGGTCGGCGTCGGCCAGGTTGAGGGCGAGGGGCTTGTCCAGCAACAGGTGCCGGCCCGCGGTGGCGGCGCGGACGGCGATGTCGGCCTGCACGTCCGGCGGGAGCGCGACGGCCACCGCGTCGGCGACGTCGAGCAGGGCGTCGACGTCGTCGTACGCCGGCACACCGTGCCGGCCGGCCAGCTCGGCGACCTTCTGCGGGTGGCGCCCCCACACCCCGACGAGTTCGGCGCGCGGGTGCGCGTCGATCGCCGCCGCGTGCGTCTCCGCCGCCCAGTGGCCGGTGCCGAACAAACCGAACCGCAGCACGAGGTACCCCCGGTGTCGTCGTCGGTCGCGGCGATCCCGCGGCCCGTGATCCACCACGCTAGTCGCCGTTGCCGCCGCGCCGCAGCCGACGCGGCGGGTGTCGGCCCGGTGACCGGGCCGACGGCGGGTGGCCCGCCGGTCAGTACGCTGTCCCGGTGACCGAGACCGGGACCGGACGCCCCCGATGACCAGCGCAGCCTCGACCGGCTCGCCGGTGGACGGGATCCTCGCGACGGCAACGATCGTGCTGTCGCTCGTACTCGCGTTGTGGAGTCTGGTGGCGGCGGTGCGCCACCGTCCGCCGGACCGCCCGCAGTTCGTCGGCCTCGCGGTCCTGGAGTGCGCGCTGCTCGCGCTGGCCGTGGTGGCGCTGGTCGGTCTCGGTGAAGGTGAGCGGCCGGGCGAGCCGGGCGCGTTCTTCGGCTACCTGGTGACGCTGGTCTGCCTGCCGCCGCTGGCCTGGGTGCTGGCACGGATGGAACCGACCCGCTGGGGTTCGGCGATCGTCTGCGCGATCTGCCTGGTCACGCCGGTGGTGGTCGTCCGGCTCCAACAGACCTGGGCGGTCGTGGGTGGCTGACACCGACGCCCCGGCCGGGCGACCGGCCACCAACTCCGGGCCCGGCCGACTGCTGATCGCGGTCTACCTCCTGTTCGCCGTCGCCGCGACGTCGCGGGCCGGGTTGCAGATCGCCACGAGGTTCGACGAGGCGCCGGTGGCGTACCTGCTCTCCGCGCTGGCCGCGCTGGTCTACATCGTGGCCGCCGTCGGGCTGGCCCGGGCCGGGCACGCCGGCCGGTGGGTCGCGCTCGCCTGCTGCTCCGTGGAGTTGGTCGGGGTGTTGGGTGTCGGGGTGCTCAGCCTGGCCGACCCGGGCCTGTTCCCGGACGAGACGGTCTGGTCCGGCTTCGGCAGCGGGTACGGCTACATCCCGCTGGTCCTGCCGGTGCTGGGCCTGCTCTGGCTCTGGCGCACCCGGCACGCTGCCCGCTGACTCTCGGCGGGGCCGGCCTTCTCGGTCGGTGGGTCAGTCCCGGGGGCCGCCGGCGACGTAGATGACCTGGCCGGAGACGAAGGAGGCACCCTCGCTAACCAGGAACGAGATGGTGTGCGCGACGTCCTCGGGCCGGCCGGCGCGGCGGACCGGGGTCTCGGCGGCGGCGTGCTGCTGGAGCGCCTCGAAGTCGACCTGCATCCGGGCGGCCGTGGCGGCGGTCATGTCGGTGACGATGAAGCCCGGCGCGACCGCGTTGACCGTCACGCCGAAGGGGCCCAGCTCGATGGCGAGGGTCTTCGTGAAGCCCTGGAGGCCGGCCTTGGCCGCCGCGTAGTTCGCCTGGCCCCGGTTGCCCAGCGCGGAGGTGCTGGAGAGGTTGACGATCCGCCCCCAGCGCTGCTCGACCATGTGCTTCTGGGCGGCCTGGCTGAACAGGAAGGCACCCCGCAGGTGCACGCCCAGCACCGTGTCCCAGTCGGCGTCGGTCATCTTGAACAGCAGGTTGTCGCGGAGCACGCCGGCGTTGTTGACCAGGACGGTCGGTGCGCCCAGTTCGGCGGCGACGCGCTGCACGGCGGCCTCGACCTGGGCCCGGTCGGAGACGTCGGCGCCGACGCCGAGGGCGCGGCCCCCCGCGGCGGTGATCGCGTCCACCGTCCCGGTGGTGGCCGACTCCTCGATGTCGACCACGGCCACCGCCATGCCGTCGGCGGCCAGCCGGCGGGCGGTGGCCGCGCCGATGCCGCGCGCGGCTCCGGTCACGATGGCGACGCGGGGCTCCTCCGACATGATTACCTCCCGGTAACTTGTGGCTCGTCGGAGGAGCTTAACCCAGCTGCACGGGCCGCCCGAGGGGCGCCACATCCAGGGTCGCGGATCAGAACGTGCCGCGACAGAGCCGGATCCAGCGGTAGCCGTACCCGGCCAGCTTGAGGCTGTCCAACTTGCCCACCTCGCCGTACCCCCGGTCGGACAGCACGTCTATCGGCAGGTCCGCCTCGGGGGCGAGAAGGCCGAGATCCACCTCCACGTCGTCGGTGCCGAGGTTGTGCAGGAAGACCATGGTGCCGGTGGGCCCGTCCGCGCGGTGGGCCAGCACCCCACGCGGCATCGGCACGTCGATGTGGGTGGTGGAGCCCGACCCGACCTCCGGGGCCTCCCGCAGCGTACGGATCATCCGCTCGAACCAGGCCAGCAACGACTTCGGGTCACGACGCTGGGCGGTGACGTTGACCTTCTGGTAGCCGAACTCCCCCTTGTCGACCACCGGCCGGACCAGCTTCTCCGGCTCGGCCGTGGAGAACCCCGCGTTCTCCTGGTACGACCACTGCATCGGGGTACGGATCGCGTTCCGGCCGGGCAGCGACAGGTCCTCGCCCATGCCGATCTCCTCGCCGTACCGCAACACCGGCGTGCCGCGCAGCGAGAACTGGAGCGCGTACGCCAGCTCGACGCGCCGCCGGTCGTTGTCGAGCATCGGGGCGAGCCGGCGTCGGATGCCCCGGTCGTAGATCCGCATGTCCTCGTCCGGGCCGAACCGCGCGTACACCTCGTTGCGCTGCTCGGTGGTGAGGCGGGAGAGGTCGATCTCGTCGTGGTTGCGCAGGAAGGTGGCCCACTGCCCGCCGGTCGGCAGCATCGGGGTGTCCCGCAGCGCCTCGATGACCGGCTCCGGATCCTGCCGGGCCAGGGCGAGCATGAGCCGCCCGTTGAGCATGAAGTCGAAGAGCATGTGGATGCGGTTGCCCGAACCGGCCTGGTCGCCGAAGAAGGCGGGCAACTGGTCGGGCTCCACGTTGGCCTCGGCGAGCAGAACCGCGTCGCCGCGCCGCCACTGCACGTGCTCTCGTAGCTCGGTGAGGAACTCGAAGTCCTTGGGCGAGTTCGGGTTGTTCGGCTCGGTCAGCTCGATGATGAACGGCACCGCGTCCATCCGGAAGCCGGAGACGCCGAGCTGGAGCCAGAACGAGACGATCTTCTTGATCTCCTCGCGGACCTCGGGATTCGCGATGTTCAGGTCGGGCTGGTAGCGGTAGAACCGGTGGTAGTACCAGGCCTTGGCGGTCCGGTCGTAGGTCCAGGTCTCGTGCTGCTCACCCGGGAAGACCATGCCCTGGTGCCGGTCGGCCGGCTCGTGCTCGGACCAGATGTACCAGTCCCGGTACGGCGAGTCGGGTGAGGACCGGGCGGACTGGAACCACGGGTGTTCGTCCGAGGTGTGGTTGACCACCAGGTCGATGATCACCCGGATGCCCCGGTTCCGTGCCTGGTGCAGCAGCTCGGCGAAGTCGCCGAGGGTGCCGAAGCGCGGGTCGACGTTGTAGAAGTCGGTGACGTCGTAACCGTCGTCCTTGTTGGGCGACGGGTGGATCGGGTGCAGCCACAGGCAGGTCACCCCGAGCCGGGCCAGGTAGTCGAGCCGGCCGATCAGCCCCCGGAGGTCACCGACCCCGTCGCCGTCGGAGTCCGCGTACGTGTCGATGTCGAGGCAGTAGACGACCGCCTCGGAGTACCACCTGTCGCCCATGCCGGCCTTATGTCTCCGATCCGCCGGCCCGGCAAACGCGAGAGCCGGCCGGCTCGGCCACCACGGCGTGCCGTCGGTCACCGGCAGGTGTGGCGGACCATCCGGTGGGTACTGCTGTCCGATCCCGGCAGTTCCCGCGGAAGGACGCGCATGGCTCTCGCCCAGAACGTCGACCCGAACCAGTTCAGCGGGCTGACCGGGTGGGTGGCCGGCGTCATCGACTCGCTCGGCGCGGTCGGGGTGGCCTTCCTGGTGGCCCTGGAGAGCATCGTCCCGCCGATCCCCAGCGAGATCGTGCTGGCGATGGCCGGCTACCTGGCCAGCGAGGGCCGGTTCCATCTGGTGTTGATCGTGCTGGCCGCGACGGTCGGTTCGCTGGCCGGCGCGCTGGTGCTCTACTGGGTCGGCGCGGTCCTCGGGGAGGAGCGGCTCAAACACTGGTTGGACCGGCTTCCCCTGGTTGATCTCGACGACCTGGAGAAGGCCGACCGCTGGTTCGAGCGGTACGGCCGGTGGGCGGTGCTGATCGGCCGCGTGGTGCCGGTGGTACGCAGCCTGGTGTCGGTGCCGGCCGGCGCGAACCGGATGCCGATGGGCGAGTTCGTGCTGCTCACCACGCTGGGCAGCGGCGTGTGGAACACCCTGATCGTCGGCGCGGGCTACGCGCTCGGCACACGCTGGAAGGACGTGGACCGGTACAGCAGCTGGTTCAACTACGCGATCTTCGCGATCTTCGCCTTCATGATCGCCAGTTGGGCCGTGAAGAAGGTGCGCCGTCGGCGGGCCCGGCGGGACCGGGAGTCGTTGAGCCCGGGTCGCTGACCGGCGCGCCCTCGCCGGGCCTGGTTTCCGGCCCTGACCACTGTGGGTAACCAGAGGTCGACCGACCGGGACTCCCCGACCGGCACGACACGGACGGTGATGCGATGACCAGCCAGGTGGCGGAGGCGACGACGAGCCCGCGGGGCACGGACCTGCTGACCGTCGGCGTGGAGGAGGAGTTCCTGCTCGTCGACCCGCACACCGGGGTCGCCGTGCCCGCCGTCGACCTGGTCATGGAGCAGGTGCCACCGGAGCTGCGCGGCCAGGTGCAGCGGGAGTTCCAGACCAGCCAGATCGAGATCGGCACCCCGCCCGGGCTGGAGCTGAGCTCCATCCGGCACTCCCTCGGGATGCTCCGCGCCGAGCTGGCCGACGCCGCCGAGCGGGCCGGCGTACGGCTGCTCGCCGTCGGCACCGGGCCGGTGGAGGGCCCGGTCCCGCCGGTGGTCGACAAGCCCCGCTTCGACCGGATGATCGAACGGTTCCGGCTGCTGGTGCCCGGTCCCGGCAACAACGGCATGCACGTGCACGTCGGGGTGCCCGACCCGGACACCGGGGTGCGGGTGCTCAACCATGTCCGGCCGTGGCTGCCGGTGCTGCACGCGGTCACCGTCAACTCGCCGTTCTCCGCCGGCGTGGACACCGGGTACGCGAGCTGGCGCTCGGTGGAGTGGGAGCGCTGGCCGTCGGTGGCCCCGACGCCGTACCTGGCGTCACACGAGCACTACCAGCGGCTGATCCGGCAGCTCATCGCCAGCGGCGTGATGCTCGACGAGGGGATGCTCTACTGGTACGCCCGGCTGTCGGCGAAGTACCCGACGGTGGAACTCCGCATCGGCGACGTCTGCCCCTCGGTGGACGACGCGGTGCTGGTCGCGGCCCTGGTCCGGGCCCTGGTGGCGACAGCCATGACCGACATCGCCGAGGGGCGGGCGCCGGTCAACACCGACCACCACCTGTTGGTCGCCGCGCACTGGCGGGCCGCCCACGACGGGCTGGAGGGCGACGGCGTCGACCTGACCAACGGTGAGCTGCGGCCCGCCTGGGGGCTGCTGGACCGGTTGGTCGACCGGGTACGCCCGGCGCTGGAGGGCCACGGCGACCTCGCCGAGGTGACCGACCTGCTGGGCGGGCTGCGCCGGCACGGCACCGGCGCCGCCCGGCAGCGGGCCGTGTACGCGCGCACCGGCCGGCTGGAGGACGTGGTGGCCGACGTGGCGCGGCAGACCCGAGGCTGATCATTCCGTGGGAGACTGGACACCGTGGCGCAACGGCTGATCGTCATCGGCGGGGACGCGGCCGGGATGGCGGCGGCCTCACAGGCGCGCCGCCGTCGGGGTCGCGACGACCTGGAGATCGTCGCCTTCGAACGGGGACACTTCACGTCGTACTCGGCGTGCGGCATCCCGTACTGGATCGGCGGCGTCGTCAAGGAACGTGACCAGCTCATCGCCCGCGACCCGGCGACCTTCCGCGACGAGTTCGACATCGACGTGCGGCTGCGCACCGAGGTCACCGGCATCGACCTGGGCCGCCGCGAGGTCATCGCCCGCGACCTGGACCACGGCGGGCAGCGCCGCGAACGGTTCGACACCCTGGTGTACGCCACCGGCGCGGTCCCGGTGCGGCCGGACTGGGCGGATGACGACGTCACCGGGGTGTTCGGCATGCAGACCCTCGACGACGGCGCCGCGTTGCGCGAGTGGCTGGACGCCGAGCCGCGGCCCCGCCGCGCGGTGGTCGTCGGCGGCGGCTACATCGGGGTGGAGCTGGCCGAGGCGCTGATCCGGCGCGGTCTTGCCGTCACGCTGGTGGAGCAGGGCGAGCAGCCGATGTCGACGGTGGACCCGGACATGGGCGCCCTGGCCGCCGACGCGATGCGCACGGTCGGCATCGACGTCCGGACCGGGGTCGAGGTCACCGGGATCGAGGAACGCGACGGCCGGGTGTCCGCGGTGGTCACCGCCGACGGGTTGATGCCGACCGACGTCGTGGTGCTGGGGCTGGGGGTACGCCCGAACACGGCCCTCGCCGAGGCCGCCGGCCTGCCGCTGGGTCCCTCCGGCGGGGTGCGGGTGGACCGGCGGATGCGGGTGGCCGGGGTGCCGGACGTCTGGGCGGCCGGCGACTGCGTGGAGACGCTGCACCGGGTCAGCGGGCTGCCGGTGCACGTCCCGCTCGGCACGCACGCCAACAAGCAGGGCCGGGTCGTCGGGATCAACATCGGCGGCGGGTACGCCACCTTCCCCGGTGTGATCGGCACGGCGGTGACGAAGGTCTGCGACGTGCAGGTGGGGCGCACGGGCCTACGCGAGCGGGACGCCGCCGCCTCCGGCTTCGAGTTCGTCTCGGTGATCGCGGAGTCCACCAACCGGGCCGGGTACCATCCGGGCGCCGAGCCCATGACGATCAAGCTGATCGCCGAGCGCCCCACCGGCCGGCTGCTCGGTGCGCAGATCGTCGGCCGCTGCGAGGCGGCCAAACGGATCGACGTGCTGGCCGTGGCGCTCTGGAGTGGCATGACGGTGGACGAGATGACCTCGCTCGACCTCGGCTACGCCCCGCCGTACGCGCCGGTCTGGGATCCGGTGCTGATCGCCGCTCGCAAGGCCGTGGACGCCCTCGCCGGACTGGGTCGCTGACCCCTGCGCCGGTGGCGCTGGTACGACGACGCACGCTCCCGCAAGCTCGTTCGGTGACAGGACCTCCGCCCCTGGTCGACATTTCTGTGTCGAACCGTTGACGTCGGTGTTAACGCACACATATCTTCTGGGCAACTTCACGGGGGCGATTCCGACCGCGAGTTCCATCGACCGAGCCGGTTTCTTCGTCATCGCCCATGGAAGGGGCGCTCATGGTTCGTCGTGTTCCGCTCCTGGTCCTCGCCGTCTCCGCCGGCCTCGCCACGCTGCTCGCCGGGGTTGCGGCCCACGCCGCACCGGCGACGGTCACCAACGCCACGCAGTTCACCGACACCACCGGCGCGGTGGTCCACGCCCACGGCGGCGGCGTGATCAGAGTCGGTTCCTACTACTACTGGTTCGGCGAGAACCGCAACGCCGACAACACCTTCCGGTACGTCTCCGCGTACCGCTCCACCGACCTGAAGACGTGGGAGTTCCGCAACCACGTGCTCACCCAGGCCACCGACCCGGAACTCACCGTCGCGAACATCGAGCGCCCGAAGGTCGTGTTCAACAGCGCCACGGGAAAGTACGTCATGTGGATGCACAAGGAGAACGGCAGGGACTACAACGAGGCCCGTGCCGCGGTCGCCGTCTCCGACACCGTCGACGGTGACTACACCTGGCGGGGCAGCTTCCGGCCGCTGGGCCACATGTCCCGCGACATCACCGTGTTCACCGACGACAACGGCGTCGGCTACATGATCTCGTCCGCCCGGGACAACTTCGACCTGCACATCTACCGGCTCACCGCCGACTACCAGGGGGTCGACAGCCTGGTGGCGAACCCGTGGCCGGGCGGCCACCGCGAGGCGCCGGCGATGTTCAAACGCAACGGCGTCTACTTCATGCTGACCTCCGGCGCGACCGGCTGGAACCCGAACCAGCAGCGGTACGCCACCGCCACCAGCCCCGCCGGCCCGTGGACGGCGATGGCCGACGTCGGCGACCAGACCGCGTACGGCTCGCAGACCACGTACGTCCTGCCGGTTGAGGGCACCTCGGGCACCTCGTACCTGTACCTGGGCGACCGCTGGGGCAACTCCATGGGCAGCAACGTCAACGGATCCCAGTACGTCTGGCTGCCGCTGACCTTCCCGACCGCGCGCACCATGAACCTGCCCTGGTACCCGCAGGTCGCCATCGACACCGCGGCCGGCACCGTCACCGGCGTGGGCGGCGGCCCGTACCACAACCTCGTCGCCCGGCACAGCGGCAAGTGCCTCGACGTCTCGGACAACTCCGCCACCAACGGCGCCAAGATCCTCCAGTACACCTGTAACGGCGGACTGAACCAGCAGTGGCGGCTGACCGACGCCGGCGGCGGCTACTACCGGATCATCGCCCAGCACAGCGGCAAGTGCCTCGACGTGTCCGACGCCGCCACCACCGACGGCGCCAACGTGCTGCACTGGGCCTGCGGCAGCGGCACCAACCAGCAGTGGCGGTTCGAGGACCTGGGCAGCGGCTACCACCGCATCGTCGCCCGGCACAGCGGCAAGTGCCTGGACGTCGCCGACGCCGCCACCACCAACGGCGCCCGCCTGATCCAGTGGACCTGCGGCACCGGCACCAACCAGCAGTTCCAGCGACGCGCCGTCTGACAGGCGACGCGCCACCACCCCACAGGACGGGGCCGTACCGGAGACACACTCCGTACGGCCCCGTCCGCGTCGTCGCACCGGGCTCGTTGTCGGTGGGCCCGGTTAGCGTGAGCGCGCTGTCAGCGGTTGCGGACCTTCCCCCCTCGGAGGCATCTGATGTCGCAGGAGACGACCTACCTCGAACTGTCCGAAGTGGACGGTGGCGCGCACAAGTTCTACGAGGTCGTGGTGGATGACACCGCGCTGACCGTGCGCTACGGCCGGATCGGCGACCAGGGGCAGGTGAAGACCACCAACTACCCGGACAACGCCCGCGCCCGGGCCGCCGCCGCCCGGAAGATCGGGGAGAAGATCCGCAAGGGGTACGCCCCGGCGGTGCGCGGCGCCCGGCAGAAGCGGCCGGTGTCCCGCCGGCAGATCGTCAGCACCCGCTCCACCGCCCGTACCGCCCCGGTGCTCTGGCGGTACGACTCGGGCGCGCCCGCGTTCGGCGTCTTCGTCGACGGGCGCACGTGCATGGTCGGCAACGAGCGGGGCGTCATCACCACCCTCGACCACGACGCGCGGATGCTCAACCAGGTCCGGCTTCCCGACGGAGTGAAGTGCATCGTCGCCGACGACCACTGGATCTACGCGGGCTGCGACGACGGCAACGTCTACGACCTGTCCGGCAAGGTGCCCCGGGTGGCGTACGCGGTCACCCCCGACATCGACATCTACTGGCTGGACATCCACGACGGCGTGCTGGGCGTCTCCGACCGCGAGGGCGGCATCGCCGCGATCGACCACGAGGACGAGTTCCTGTGGCGGCGGCCGGGACGCGGCCGCTCCGCCTGGATGGTCCGCTGCGACCGCGACGCCCTCTACCACGGCCACTCGGCGGGAGTGACCGGTTGGGACTGGCGTACCGGGCGGGAGCTGTGGCACACCCGCACCGGCGCGGTGCTCTTCGGCTGGCAGGAGTCCGACGCCGTCTTCGCCGGCACCGGCACCCGCGAGGTGGTGCGGCTGGGCAAGGACGGGCGGGCCCAGCAGACGTACCGCTGCGACGCCGCCGTCTTCTCCTGCGCCACGGCCGAGGGCGGCCGGTACGTCTTCGCCGGTGACAGCGCGTCCTCCATCTACTGCTTCGACGCGGCCGGCAACCGGCTGTGGAAGCTCGGCACCGGCTGCGGCTCCGCGTACTCGATGCAGTACCACCGGGAACGGCTCTACGTCGTCACCACCAGCGGCCACCTGGCCTGCATCGACGCCAGCGAGCCGGCGATCCGGGCCGCCGAGGCGGGCAGCGTGCCGGAGGTGGTGGACGTCAAGGCGCCGGCCCGGCTTCCCGAGCCGGCTGCCTGGTCCACCGTGGAGGTGACCAGCGACGACCGGGGCGGGGTGGTGGTGGAGTGCGTCGAGGAGAGCGGCCGGCTGCGCATCCACGTCCTCTCCGAGGGCTACCGCCGGGACTGGACCGTGCAGTTCCCGAAGGGCATCCGGGAGCCGGGGGTGCGTTACCTGGTCACCGGGATCCGTGAGGCGGGCCGGGGCGGCTTCTACCGGGCGTACGGGGACATCCGCCGGTTGCGTTGAGCCACTCGGTTCCGGTGCTCCAGGATGAGCCGGTGGAGATCCCCGAGGGGTTGTCGTGGGTACGCGCCGAGCCGGCCGAGCGGGAGTGGCTGGCGGCGTTGCCCGCCCTGAGCGAGGCGTGCGCCCGGCGCTGGTCGCTGCGGCTCGGGCCGCCCTTCCCGTACGCCTTCGCCTCGCTGGCGATGCCCGCTGAGCTGCCCGACGGCACTTCGGCGGTGCTGAAGCTCCAGTACCCGGACGCGGAGAGCGCGCACGAGGCCGACGCCCTGGTCGCCTGGGACGGCCACGGGGCGGTGCGCCTGCTCGACCACGACCCGCAGCGACGGGCGCTGCTGGTGGAACGCTGCCAACCCGGTACGCCCCTGCACGACCTGCCGCCGGACGCCGCGCTGGACGTGGTGGCCGATCTGCTGCCCAGGCTGTGGCGTCCGGCTGGCGCGCCGTTCCCCCTGCTCGCCGAGGAGGCCGCCGGATGGGTCGCCCGGCTGCGGGCACTCGCCCGAGGCGGTGCGCCGCCGGCTGGACCGGATCACCGGCGCGCTGGGGCTTGACGGGGACCGGGTGCGGGGCTGGGCCATCGGGCACACCCTGCTCTGGGCCATCGACGGCACGACGGTGTGGCCGGACCAGATCGAGGTGGCCCGCTGGCTGACCGCCGGCTGACCGGCCCTCCTCGCCGATCCCCTCCGCCGCGGGGGCGAGGCCGCCGGACAGCGGCACCTGCCCGCCGTCGGTGGCGGTCAGCCGGGTTGGCAGGCGGCGCACCAGTAGAGGTTGCGGCCGGCCAGCGTGTCCCGGCTGATCGGGGTGGCGCAGACGTGGCAGGGCGCGCCGGGGCGGCGGTAGACGTACACCTCGCCGCCGTGCCGGTCGACGCGGGCCGGCCGGCCCATCGCCTCCGGCAGGTGGGCGTCGCGGACGGTGTCGATCCGCCCGTGCGCGACGGCCCGGGTCATCAGCGCGACCAGATCCGCCCAGAGCGCGTCCCAGCCGGCCGGGGTCAGGTCGCGGCCGGGCAGCGTCGGCGGCAGTCCGGCCCGGAACAGCGCCTCGGTGACGAAGATCAGCCCGGTGCCGGCCACCACCGACTGGTCCAGCAACAGCGCGGCGAGCGGCGTGCCGCTGCGCCGGATCCGGTGGTACGCCCGCCGCGGGTCGGCGTCGGCGCGCAGCGGGTCCGGGCCGAGCCGGCCGCGCAGCGCCGCCACCTCGGGCGGGGTGAGCAGCTCGCAGGCGGTGGGCCCGCGCAGGTCGAGCCAGTGCCGGTCGCTGGTCAGCCGCAGCCGGACCTGCCCGACCGGCTCGGGCGGTTCGCCGTCGCCGTCGGTGAACCTGCCGTAGAGGCCGAGGTGGACGTGGAGGGTCACGTCGTCGGCGTAGTGGTGCAGCAGGTGCTTGCCGTACGCCTCGGTGCCGTCGAGGACGGTGCCGCAGAGTCGGGCGGCGCCCTCGGCGAAGCGGCCCTGCGGGCTGGCGGCGGTGACCTTGTCACCGGCGAGGAGCGCGGCGTGGCGGGCCGCCAGGCGGTGGATGGTGTGTCCCTCTGGCACAGGGGCCAAGGGTACTCACCGCTGCCCCCGGGGCCGCGTGGAACGGAGTGGATCACGGAGAGGGCGCGGAGCCGGGGCCGGGGCACGAGTGTGGCCGATCGGCGCACGGGGTACGTACCGGACGACATCGCGTGGCAGCCACGACCCCTCCGGCCTCCACGCACACAGAAGGAGGTGTGGAGATGAACCTTCCCTCACTGTCCCGACGCCGCGAGACGGCCGTCCGGGACACCGACGGCGACGGGCGGATCGACGGCCGGGACGGCCAGCCCGTGGTCACCGACCAGGATTCCGACCGCACGACGTACCGCAGCGCGGCGGCCGACCCCGACTTGCGGGACGCCGACGCGAAGCGCCGGGCCGCCGAGCGCGCCGCGACCGCCCGCCTCGTCACGGCCCGCGCCGATGCTCCGACCGGGCAGGTGGCGGCCGTCGACGGGCAGCCCGGGCGGGCCGGCCGACTGGGCGACGGGGACGTCGACACCCGGCCGACCCCACCGGTGGCCGATCCGGCCGCCGAACGGAGCATCGATCGGGACCGGGACGGGGTGCCCGACCGCTCCGAGGCGCCGGTGGTCACCGGCCCGAAGCCCCGGACCAGCCTGCTGGCCACCCTCGGCCTGGTCGTCTCGGTGGTCGCGGCGGCTGCCGTACTCACCGGGACCCTCGCCGGGTACGGCATCGCCCTCGGCGCGGCCGGTGCCGTGCTGGCCGTGCTCGGCCTGATCGCCACCCGCCGCCGGCACGTGGCCGGTACGACCGACGCCCTGATCGGCATGTTGGTCGGCCTCGCCGCCGTGGTGCTCGGCGTCATCGCGATGACCGGCCAGTTCGACTGGCCGACCACCGACGGCGACCAGGTGACCCGGTTCCGCGAGTGGCTTGACTCACAGTTTGCCCACCGCGTCTGACGGGCACTGTCCGGCTGCCGGTGGGATGCCGGCGACGCCCGAGGGACTGGTGGTTCACCAGCGGGCACATCCTCTTCCGGGGGCGGCGGTTCGCCGCCCCCGAAGTCTCTCCCGGGGCCGGTGCCGCGATGCGCGGCACCGGCCCCGCGTCTGTGCAACGGATCGTCAGCGAACTGGCCGCAAACGCAACGATCCGACGGCGTACGCAAGCCTCGACGGTGGATATCGTCCACCCGCTCCGCATACCGTTGACCATCGGCGCCAGCCCGTGGGCCACGGAGGCCGGGCGCGCCCGACCCCCCAGGAGCAGGACATGACGATGGACGCCACCAGCCAGCGCTTCCTGATGTGCCGGCCGACGTACTTCGCCGTCGACTACGCGATCAACCCGTGGATGGACCCGACCGCGCCGGTCGACGCCGACCTCGCCGTCCGGCAGTGGGAACGGCTGCGCCAGGTCTACCTCGACCTCGGTCACACCGTCGAGCTGATCGACCCGCTCCCCGGCCTGCCCGACATGGTCTTCGCCGCCAACGGCGGCACCGTGATCGACGGCAGGGCGATGGCGGTGCAGTTCCGCGACCCGCAGCGCGCCGACGAGGCCCCCGCGTACCGCGCCTGGTTCGAGGCCTCCGGGTTCGAGCTGTACGACCCGAAGCACGTCAACGAGGGCGAGGGCGACGTCCTGCTGGCCGGCGACCACCTGCTCGCCGGCACCGGGTTCCGCACCGCGCACGCCGCGCACGCCCAGCTCCAGGAGGTCTTCGGCTACCCGGTGGTCACCCTGCAACTGGTCGATCCGCGCTTCTACCACCTGGACACCGCGCTGACCGTGCTCGACGAGCGGACCGTGGCGTACCTGCCGGAGGCGTTCTCCCCCGGCAGCCAGGCCGTGCTGCGCCGGCTCTTTCCCGACGCCGTCCACGCCACCATGGCCGACGCCGAGGTGCTGGGCCTCAACGCCGTCAGCGACGGCCGGCACGTGGTGCTGCCCACGCAGGCCACCGGCCTGGCCGCGAAGCTGCGCGACCGGGGCTACCAGACCGTCGGGATCGACCTGTCCGAGCTGCGCAAGGCCGGCGGCGGACCGAAGTGCTGCACGTTGCGACTCCGTCAGGGAAAGGCGAGCAAGTGATCGAGGACATGCTGCGGACTCCGGCCGCGGTACGGGACGCCGAGCGTCACACCGCGCACAACTACCACCCGCTGCCGGTGGTGATCTCCTCCGCCGAGGGCGCCTGGCTGACCGACGTGGACGGTCGCCGCTACCTGGACTGCCTGGCCGGCTACTCGGCGCTGAACTTCGGCCACCGGCACCCGACGCTGATCCGGGCCGCGCACGAGCAACTCGACAAGCTGACCCTCACCAGCCGGGCGTTCATCCACGACCAGTTCGCCGACTTCTGCCGCGAGTTGGCCGCGCTCTGCGGCAAGGACCTGGTCCTGCCGATGAACACCGGCGCCGAGGCGGTGGAAACCGGGATCAAGGTGGCTCGCAAGTGGGGCTACCAGGTCAAGGGCGTCGCCCCGGACCAGGCGAACATCGTGGTCGCCGAGGGCAACTTCCACGGCCGCACGACCACCATCGTCAGCTTCTCCACCGACGCCGACGCACGCGCCGACTTCGGGCCGTACACCCCGGGGTTCACGGTCGTCCCGTACGGCGACCTGGCGGCGCTGGAGGCGGCGATCGACGAGAACACCGTCGCGGTGCTGGTGGAACCCATCCAGGGCGAGCAGGGCGTGGTGGTGCCGCCAGCAGGCTACCTGCCGGGTGTACGCCGGGTGTGCACCGAGCGCGACGTGCTGTTCGTCGCCGACGAGATCCAGTCGGGGCTGGGCCGTACGGGCACCACCTTCGCCTGCGAGCACGAGGGCGTCGTGCCGGACATGTACCTGCTGGGCAAGGCGCTCGGTGGGGGCATCGTGCCGGTCTCGGCGGTGGCCGCGAACGCGGACGTGCTGGGGGTGCTGAGGCCGGGCCAGCACGGCTCGACGTTCGGCGGCAACCCGCTGGCCTGCGCGGTCGCCACCGAGGTGGTCCGCCTGCTGGCGTCCGGCGAGTTCCAGCGCCGCTCCGTCGAACTGGGCGAGCGGCTGCGGGTCGGTCTGGAAGGTCTCGTCGGCCGGGGCGTGGTCGCCGTCCGGGGCCGCGGCCTCTGGGCGGGCCTGGACATCGACCCGGCGCTGATGAGCGGCCGGGACGCCTGCGAGCGGCTGATGGAGCGGGGCGTGCTGGTGAAGGACACCCACGGATCCACGATCCGCCTCGCGCCGCCGCTGGTGATCACCGAAGAGGAGATCGACCACGTGGTGGCCCAGCTCGCCGCCGTCCTGGCGGGCTGACCAGGGCCACCGCCCCGTGGCGCACCCGTCGCCCCGGGCCGCGCCCGACCGCCCTGGCGCACGTGGCGGTGTCCAGACACCTGGACACCGCCACGTGCCGCGATCCGTGCCCGCCAACCGCCGGTCGCCGGGGCGCTGGTGCGCCGGCCACCGGCCCCTCGGCCGGGTGCTCGCGGGGGCGGCGGGCGGGTCAGGGGCGAGGTAGGCGCATGGCCATGGTGGGGGCCTCGGCCATGACCGAGGTGGGGGTGAACGGAGCGCCGCTGGGCAGCGCCTCGGCCCGCCCGACCTGCACGCCGGGGTAGAGCTCCACCATGTCGGCCCCGGCGAGCACGCGGGACTGCTTCGGCGCGAGCGGGACACGCTCCGACTCGACCAGTGACCCGTTGGGGCGGATACCCGAGCCGTTGGTGCTCACGTCGGTCACGATGACCTCACCGACGCGCAGTTCCAGCCGGATGTGGCTGCGGCTGATCCAGCGCCGCGCCTCGTCGTTCAGCCACTGGCCGAGCATGACGCCGCCCGGGCCCTCCGGGGCCCGACCGACCAGCACCGGCTGCTCCTCGGTGAGCACGAAACGCCGGCGGATCAGCCCGCCGATGCGTACCGCGAGCACCTCCGTACGCGGACGCGGGCCGGCGTCGGAGAGCCGGGCGCCGTGCCGCGGGCAGGTCGGCACCCCGTTGCGCAGCGACGGTGGCGGCTGCCCGGCCGGAGCCCGCTCCACCCGGGCCAGGTCGGCGAAGGCGCCGCCGCCCCCGCCCCCGCCGAAGAGCGCGCAGCCCGGCTCCGGACAGCGCCACTGCCGGGCCAGCAGCTTCCCGCCCGCCGGGGAGCGGTCCCCGGCCACCGGGGTCGGGCCACCACCGACGTGGGCGACGAAGGCCGGGCCGCCCGCACCGGGCACCGGGGCGAGCACCCGGCCCGCCTGCTCCACCACCCAGGGGAACCGCCCGCGCAGGCCGTCGAAGCGGACCCGGCTGAGCACCGGCAGGCCGAGCAGGTCGGCCACCTCCAGCATCCGGTCGCCGGGGTTGTCGAGCACCTCGACCAGCCCGTCGTCGGCCCAGCGGCGGACCACCATGCGCTCGTTGGAGGTGAGGTCGGCGTCGGAGAGCAGGGCCCGGTGCACCACCGCGTAGACCGGGACGCTGTCCTCCTCCAACTGCCGGGACAGGGCGTCGATCACCATGCCCAGCCGCAGCAGGCTGGCCGGTCGGCCACCGTCGAGGTCCTGGTAGCGGATCACCTCGGCGAGGTCCAGGACGGCCCGGGCCAGGGACGGGTCGGTGCAGACCCGACCCTCGATGGCGTCCAGCACCTTGCTGATCTCGAATCTCATCGGGCGCTCCGGACGATGTCGTCGATGTGGCGGGCCAACTCGATGTCGCGGTGGGTCACCCCACCGGCGGAATGGGTGACGCAGCGGAAGGTCAGGGTCCGCCACCGGATGTCGATGTCGGGGTGGTGGTCGAGCCGCTCGGCGGCCACCGCCACCCGGTCGACCACGGCGATCGCCTCGGGGAAGCCGCCCAGCTGCACGGTGCGGCTGATCCCGGTCGGGTCGCCCGACCACTCCGTCAGCCCGCCCAGCTCTTCTCGCACCGCCTCCGCGGTGAGCAGGTCTGCCATGCCCCGACCCTACCGGGACGGCCGTCGGCCGACGGAGACACCGCCCGCCACCATCGATCGGTAACCATGTCACCGTCCACTCACCGACGGCCGCCCATCCGGGGCCGGGTCAGCTCATCCGGCCGACCGCCGTACGCAGCCGGGCCAGGTCGCGGCGGCGCCGCTCGTACGTGGCGGCCAGCGCGATCAACGCCAGCCCGCCCGCCGCCAGGAAGATCCACCGGGGCAGCAGGTCCAAGCCGCGGGCCAGTTCGTGCAGGGCGAGCAGGGCCAGCGTCGTCCCGCCCAGCACCACCGGCGCCTGCCAGCGTCGGGTCGCGCCGACGAGGACCACCCCCAGCGCGGCGAACCCGAGCCCCAACCGCCGCCACGGCTGCGGCTCCGGGGCGACCAGCACCGACACCAGGCCGGGCAGCAGCGCGGCGGCGAGCCCGGGGCCGAGCGCCAGCCAACTGGTCAGCCCAGGCCGGGTACGCAGCGCCACCAGACCCGCGACGAGCGCCAGGCCCGCCGCCGGCAGGGTGTACGCCTCCCACAGCACCACCCCGCCCGCCACGAGCAGCAGCCAGACGCCGAGCAACTCGCTGACCCCGGCGATGCCCGCGAAGACCCACCGTCCGGCGGTGGACTCGCCGGGGCGCAGCACGCGCAGGCCCACCGCGACGCCCCACAACACGCACACCACCGCCGCGTGCCGGTACCCGGACAGGGTGAGCAGCAGCGCCACCAGCGCGACGGCCTGGGCGGCGGCCTCCAGCGCCTGTCCGGCCAGGGCCGTCCGGCGACCCGCCGCCGGCGCGAGGAACAACACCACCCCCGCCACGGCGAGCACGGTGAACCCGGCCGTACGCAACGGCAGGTCGGCGGCGAGAGGCGCGGCCACCGCGAAGCCGGTACCGGCGACCACCGCCGCCAGGCCGCCCAGCACCCGCGCTCCGGGCCGCCGTCCGGCGGCGGCGACCACGACGGCGGCGACCACGGCCAGCGCCAGCCCGGCGAACGTGCCGGCCGGGGTGGCGAAGAGCCCGGCCAGGCCGGCGAGGGTCCAGAGCAGACCGACCGGCACCACGACCAGGCCGAGCAGAAGGCCCGGCCGTACCGCGCCCGCGCCGGGGACGGCCAGGGCAGCGGCCAGCAGGGCGGCCAGGCCGGTGAGCAGCACCGCCGCCGGCGCCGCCGGCCAGGGCGCGCCCGCCACCACCAGCAGCACCGGCAGTGCCACCGCCGCGAAGGGGAACCCGACCAGCACCAGGGTGGCCCGTCCGGCGCGCGCCCGGGCGGCGGGCAGCAGGGCGACACCCGCCAGCACCAGCAGGACGCACACGGTGCTCCACCCGCCGCCCGCCGGGCCCGCCGCCGGTGCGCCCGACCAGGGCCGCACCGGCCCGCCGTACGGGGTGAACACCGCCGCGACGGTGGGTGGCAGCACGGCCAGGCCGGCGACCACGGTCAGCGTGGCGGCGACCACCCGGCCGGCGACGGCAGCCGGAGCGCGGCGGTCGACGGCGACCAGCAGCAACGCGGCCACCGCCGCGTACAGGGCCAGCGGTTCGGCCGGTACGCCCAGCGGCGCCAGGGCACACCCGCCGAGGGCCAGGGCCGACGCGGTCGAGGCGTACCCGTCGAGGTCCGGCCGGTGCCGGCGGAGCACGACGGCCGTGAGAAGCGACAGCACGGCGGCGGCCGACGCGCCACGCGCCTGCCACGCCGGCGTCGCCCCGGCGGTGACGAGCGCGACGACCGCCAGGAGCGGCGTGGCGAGCAGGGCCGCGACCAGCCCGGCCCCGCCGACGGCGCGCTGCGCGGGGGTGCCGCGGCGGGACAGGGTCGCGGCGGCGAGCCCGGCGGGCAGCACGACCCCGAGCGCGGCGAGCGTCCCGCCCCGGGTCGCCAGGGCCACCAGCAGTCCGTGCCCGACCAGGGTGGCGGCGGCGAACGACCCGGCCAGCGCGGTCGGGGTCCGCCGGGCCGCCCGGGCGACGGCGAGCAGCAGCGCCACCCCGGCCGCCAGGTCCACGGCGAGGGTCACCGGCCATGGCGTGGCGGCGACGGCCGGCAGCGCGAGCGCGGTCGACGCCACGCCGACCAGCCCGGTCACCGGGCGGGCCGGGCG
>NZ_SMKD01000061.1 GCF_004348595.1 Micromonospora sp. KC723 | reverse complement strand
ACCCTCCCCCGCCCCCCGTGCTTCTTCCACGCGCCGGTTCCGTCCACTCACGGCCGGTGTGGTTCTCAGCCTCTTCGCCGCGCTGCTTCCCGCCGGGGCGGCCACGGCCGCCGCGACCACCGCTGACGTGACCGACGGCCTGCTGCTGCGCTACGACCTGAAGCAGACGACCGGCAGCACGGTCACCGACACCTCCGGCCGCGGCAACAACGGCACCCTGGTCGGCGGCGGGACCTGGACCGGTGGCGGCCTGCAACTCGACGGGGTCGACGACCATGTCAAGCTGCCGAACAACCTGATGGCCGGGCTCGCCTCCATCACGGTCGCGGTCGACGTCTACGTCGACCCGACCCAGCAGACCCCGTACTTCATTTGGGGCCTGGGCAACTCCGCCACCTCCAGCGCCGGCACCGGCTACCTGTTCACCAGCGGCGACGCCTTCCGGGCCGGCATCACCACGACCAACTGGTCCGGTGAGAAGGTGACCAGCAAGGGCGCCAACCTCGCCCGCGGGGTCTGGAAGTCGATCACCTACACGCAGACGGGCAGCACCGGCACCCTCTACGAGGACGGCGTGCAGGTCGGCCGGAACACCGCCGTCACCGTGGCGCCCAGCGCCGTCGGCAACGGCACCACGACCAACAACAACCTCGGGAAGTCCAACTACGCGGCCGACCGCCTCTTCAAGGGCCGGCTGGCGAACTTCCGGGTCTACGACCGGGCGCTCAACGCCGAGGAGGTGGCCGCGATCGCGCTGCCCGACGCCACCCGCGTCGACAGTGATGTCGCCGCGCTGGACCTCGGTGACCTCACGGCGGTGACCGGCAACCTGACCCTGCCGACCACCGGCACGTACGGCTCCACGATCGCCTGGTCCTCCAGCGCCCCGGACACGATAAGCCCGACCGGGGTGGTGAACCGGCCCGCCCCGGCCGCCGGGCCGGCGACAGTGACCCTGACCGCCACCCTCACCCGGGGCGGCTCCACCGGCACGAAGACGTTCACCGCCACGGTGTTGCCCAACGAGTCGGACCAGACCCGTGCCGACGCGGCCGCCGCCGCGCTGACCCTGGTGCACGCCGACGACGTGCGCGGCAACCTGACCATGCCCACCACCGGGCTGCACGGTGCCACCGTCAGCTGGCGCTCCGCGAACCCCGAGGTCGTCGCCCCGGGCGGGGTGGTCAAGCGTCCCGCCCACGGCGCGGGCGACGTGACGGTCACGGTCACCGCCACCGTGACCGTCGGCGCGGCGACCGCCGAGCGGGCCATCGAGCTGACCGTCCGCGAGCTGCCCGCTCCCGCCCCCTACGCGGGTTACGCGTTCAGCTACTTCACCGGCAACTCCATCGCCGGCGAGAAGATCTACTTCGCGGCCAGCCGGGGCAACAACGCCCTGCAGTGGACGGAACTCAACGGTGGCCAGCCGAAGCTGGAGTCGAAGTACGGCACCCTGGGCCTGCGCGACCCGTTCCTGATCCGCAGTCCGGAGGGTGACCGGTTCTTCCTCATCGCCACCGACCTGTCCATCGGCCGCAACGGCGACTGGGACGTCGCGCAACGCCAGGGCAGCCGGTACCTGGAGGTCTGGGAGTCCACCGACCTGGTCAACTGGTCGGAGCAGCGGCACGTGCTGATCTCGCCGCCCACCGCCGGCAACACCTGGGCGCCGGAGGCGTACTGGGACGAGGCCCGTGGCGAGTACCTGGTCTTCTGGGCGTCCAAGCTGTACGCCGAGAACGACCCGAACCACACCGGCAACACGTACAACCGGATGCTCGCCGCGACCACCCGCGACTTCGTCACCTTCAGCCCCGCGACGATCTGGCAGGACCGGGGCGAGTCGCGCATCGACTCCACCGTCATCCGCGAGGGCGACACCTACTACCGGTTCACCAAGGACGAGGGCGGCGGCGGCACCGGCTGCTCCGACATCATCCAGGAGAAGTCGGCCTCGCTGACCGCCGTGGACCTGCCCGGCAACCCGGCCTGGTCGATGCTCGACTCGTGCATCGGCCGTGACGCCGGCACCTCGGCCGTCGAGGGCCCGACGGTGTTCAAGGCCAACCCGGGCGACACCTCGGGCTCGCAGTACTACCTCTTCGTCGACGAGTACGGCGGCCGCGGCTACATCCCGCTGGGCACCAACGACCTGGAGAACCCGGACTGGAAGGTGCCGGCGAGCTACCGGCTGCCCGCCAGCCCGCGCCACGGCACGGTCATCCCGGTCACCAAGAAGGAACTCGACGCCCTCAACGACGCGCCCCCGCCGGTGCGCGCCAACCCGAAGGGCGTCGTGGCCCACTACGCGCTCGACCAGGCCACCGGCACCACCGTCGCCGACGACTCGGGTAACGGCTACGACGCGAAGCTGGCCGGCGACGCCAGCTGGAGCGGCGGCAGCCTCGCCCTCGGCGGCACCAACGGTCACGTCGACCTGCCCGACAACATCATGGCCGGGCTCGACGAGATCACCGTGTCGATGGACGTCAACATCGCCACCGACCAGGCCACCCCGTACTTCATCTGGGGTTTGGGCAACACCGACTCCGGCGGTATCGGCAACGGCTACCTCTTCACCACCGGCAACAACTACCGGACCTCCATCAGTCTGGGGAACTGGACCGGCGAGCAGACCGTCACCGGTGGCAGCGCCGTGCCCCGGGGGGTGTGGAAGACGCTCACCTACACCCTGAACGCGGCCGGCACCGCCCGGATCTACCTGGACGGGGTGCGGGTCGCCGAGAAGACCGGACTGACCAACAAGCCCGGGGACATCGGCGCCGGCCGGACCACGGCCAACTACATCGGTCGTTCCCAGTACACCGCCGACCGGTACCTCAAGGGCCGGGTGCGGGACTTCTCAATCTACAACCGGGCGCTCACCGACGCCGAGGTCGCCGGACTCGGGGCCAACGGCACCAGCGTGGTGGCCGTCGAACTCGACAGCCTCAAGGTCCCCGCGATCATCGACGCCGCGACGAGCACCATCACCCTGCCGGTCAAGCCGGGCACCGACCTGAGGACGCTGAACCCGACCTACGTGGTGGCCCCCACCTCGACGGTCAGCCCCGCCGGGGCACGGGACTACTCGTCGCCGGTGACGCTCACCGTCACCAGCGGCTCCGGGGACACCCGCGAGTGGACCGTCAAGACGGTGCAGATGCGCTCGCCGGTCCTGCCCGGGTTCAACGCCGACCCGAACATCGTCCGGTTCGGTGAGACCTACTACATCTACGCCACCACCGACGGTTTCCCCGGCTGGAGTGGCACGAAGTTCAAGGTCTGGTCCAGCCGCAACCTGGTCGACTGGACCGAGCACGACACGATCCTCGACCTCGGGCCGGACATCTCCTGGGCGGACACCAACGCCTGGGCGCCCGCCGCCATCGAGAAGAACGGGAAGTACTACTTCTACTTCTCCGCCCAACAGAACATCGGCGTCGCCGTCGCCGACTCGCCGCTCGGGCCGTTCGTCGACCCGCTCGGCAAGCCGCTGGTCAGCAAGGCCGACTACAACGGCGCACAGCAGATCGACCCGGCCGTCTTCACCGACGACGACGGCAAGAGCTACCTGTACTGGGGCAACGGCACCCCGTACGTGGTGCCGCTCAACGACGACATGATCTCGTACGACGTCAGCAAGCGGGTGCAGTTGACCGGGCTGACGGGCTTCCGGGAGGGGCTGTTCATGCACAAGCGTGACGGCGCCTACTACCTGTCCTGGTCGATCGACGACACGCGCAGCGAGAACTATCGGGTCGGCTACGGCATCGGGACCAGCCCGCTGGGCCCGTTCACCAGCAAGGGCGAGATCCTCACCAAGGACCCCGCCCAGGGCATCCTCGGCACCGGTCACCACTCGGTGCTCCAGGTGCCGGGCACCGACGACTGGTACATCGTCTACCACCGGTTCGCGATCCCCGGTGGCGACGGAACGCACCGGGAGACCACCATCGACCGGATGTACTTCAACGCCGACGGCACGATCAAGAAGGTCGTCCCGACGCTGTCCAGCATCGAGCCGCTGAGCTACGACGGCGGACAGCCGAAGGCCACCGTCTCCGCGGCCGGCGCCGACGGCTGGTACGGCAAGGGAGCGGCCTTGACGCTCGCCGCCGGTCCGAAGGTCCGGCTGACCGAGTACCAGATCGACGGGGGTGGCTGGTTCCCGTACCGGGAGCCGGTCGCGTTGACCGGCGGGCAGCACCGGATCGAGTACCGGGCGCAGGGCACCAACCTGTTCTGGAGTGAGGTCTGGTCGCTGGAGGTCAAGGTGGACGCCACCGCGCCGACGGCGGAGGCGGCGGTGCGGGACCGGAAGCTGAGCGTCACCGGTCAGGACGCCGAGTCCGGCGTGGCCCGGGTCGAGTACTCGCTCGACGGTGGCGCGTGGACCACCTGGACGGCCCCGGTCTTGCTGGACGGCAAGGCGCACACCGTGCGCTACCGCGCGGTGGACGTGGCGGGCAACACCGGCGCCGAGGGGGTCCTTGAGGTGCTGGCGCTGGCGCCGACCGCGAGGGTGCTGCCGACCGTGGGGGGTTCCGCCCGGGTCGGGCAGCCGCTCCAGGCCACGACGGGTGTGTGGGACCTGCCCGGTCTCACCTACTCCTACCAGTGGCTGCGGGACGGGGTGCCGATCGCCGGAGCCACCGCCGCGCGGTACACGCCCACCACCGCGGACCTCGGGCGGCGGCTGTCCGTGCGGGTGACCGCGAGCCGGCCGGGCCACGAGCCGGGCACCGCCGACTCGGCGCGGACCCGAGCGGTCTACAGCACCGCCTCCGGCCGCTGACGGCAGGGGCGTACGCGACTCGCCCGGCCGGGGATATCTCCCCGGCCGGGCGAGGCCGTTCTCACCCGGCGGTCAGCACCGGCGGATCGTCGAGTTGTTCAGCGTGATGTTGCTGATGGTCAGGTTGTCCGCGCACGGGTTCTCCACGATCCGGTTGTTCACCAGGGTGAAGTTGCGCAGCGCGATGTCGCGGTTGCCGGGGAACGAGGTGCGTTCGGCGAGCCGCACCTCACCGCCACCGCTGATCGTGCCGCCACCCGTCGCGATGGTCACGCCGTAGCAGTTCTCGATCAGGACGGCGTTGTTGCCGGTGTTGGCGATGTCGACCCGGTCGACGGTGGCGCCGCCGGACTCGGAGACGCAGAAGATCCCGCGACCGCCACCGCGGGCCCGGACGGTGCCGACCCGGATGTTGGTCGGGTAGCTGGAGCCGACCCGGCCGTTGCGGTTGGCCATCCGGAAGGCCGCGTAGCCGGTGCCGGTGCCGGCGTTCTCCGCGTCCACGGTGCCAACCGTCGCGTTGATGGTCTGGTTGAGCAGCAGACCGGACTCGCCCACGTTGCGGACCGTGACGGTGCCGATGGTGAGGCCGTCCACGCCGTACGTCTCGACGGCGTGCGAGCGGGCTCCCGAGACGTACACGTTGTCGATGCGGACGTTGCGGGTCCACTGACTGGTGTTGCCCCGGTTGTCGATGCGGACGCCCAACCCGCCGGAGAGCCGCATGTCGATCTGTCCGAGGACGACGCCGGTGACGTTGCGCAGGAAGATGCCGTACAGCGGGGAGCCGGTGAGGTTGAGGTAACCGACCTCGATCTGGGTGGTGCCCCGGGAGTAGATCGGTGCCTGGTCGCCGGAGCCGCTGCCGGTCACGTTGATCGTGCCGCAGACGTCGATGGCGGTGTAGCTGGGCAGGGAGATGCGCGAACCGGCGCTGACCGAGCCGGAGCCCCGGACCACCACCCGCTGCTTGCTGGTGCGGCCGGCGGTGAGGCTGTTCACCGCGGCCTGGACGGCGGCACGCATGTCGGTGCCGGTGTAGACCGTACGGGTGCCGTTGCGGGCGGTCCAGGTGCTGCCGCTGAGGGTGGCGTCGGCCTGGTAGGTGCCGCTGCCGCAGGCGGCTGCGGCCACCTGCCCGGCCCGGCTCGCCGCGGCCGCCGCGCCGACGGACGCCGCGGCGGCCGCCGCGCCGCCGAGGGAGGGAGCCGCGGCGGCGGCCGGGGCGGCCACTGCCGCCTCGGTGCCGGCCAGGGCCAGTGCGGCGACCGCCGCAAGGCCCAGGCGCCAGCGGCGTGGCCGCCGGTACGTGGTCGAGTGCCTCATCGGGAACTCCTCGCGAGGTGTGGTGATGGAAGCGCCGGAATGCGGGACGGCAAGCGCTTTCCCGTTACCGGGAATGTAGTGATAGGCGTCGATGAAGTCAATTCGGACAGTGGCCGTCTGACCGGCCGTGACGCGGCGGTGACATGCCGATACGCCGGTGTCGCGGCACGCCGCCGTGTCTCGTCGTGGGACCACCGTCCGCCCACCGCGCCGCGACCCCACTGGCGGGGCGACCCGATCGTCGCCATCATGGTCCAAACGACGGCCGGAGGAGGCGACGGATGACCGTACGGGTGCCGCGCGAAGGGCGAGTGCTCTTCATCGGGGACAGCATCACCGACGCGGATCGGGACCGCGCCGACGGAGCCGACATGGGCCGCGGGTACGCGATGATGGCGGCGGCCTGGTTCACCGCCGCGCACCCGGCGCACCGGGTCACCTTCCTCAACCGGGGGATCGGCGGGGACCGGGTGCGCGACCTGCGCGCCCGCTGGGAGGACGACTGCCTGGCGCTCGCCCCGCAGGTGGTGTCGGTGCTGATCGGCATCAACGACACCTGGCGGCGGTACGACAGCGACGACCCGACCGGCGTCGAGGAGTTCGAACGAGACTACCGGCACGTGCTGGGCACGACGCGGGAGCGGCTCGACGCGGCACTGGTCCTGATGGAACCGTTCGTCATCCCGCTCGACGACCGGCAGCGGGCCTGGCGGGAGGACCTCGACCCGAAGGTCGCCGTGGTACGCCGCCTCGCCGCCGAGTTCGACGCGACGCTGGTCGCGGTCGACGCGGCCTTCGCCGCCGCCGACACCGACGACCGGGTCTGGACCGACGACGGGGTGCACCTGACCCCGTCCGGGCACGCGCTGCTGGCCCAGCACTGGCTGCGGGCGGTCGTGCCCGACGCCACGCCGCCCGCCCACCCGGCCCCGGCGGCCACCGCCGGGCTGGCGGTCTGACCGGGCCGGCGGTCCCGGGCGAAGCCGTTGCGCCCGCGCGGGCGGCCCCCGATCCCGGCACCTCGCAAGCGGGGGGCGGCAGTGACCCCCCGGTCGCTGCCGCCCCCCGCGTACGGCCCGGACCGCCTCAGGCCAGGCGGATGGCGTCGCCGTCGACGACCACCCTGGCCTCCGCCAGCGGCGCGTTGGCCGGCCCACCCTTGACCGAGCCGTCGCTGATGTCGAACTGGCTGTTGTGGCAGCCACAGACGATCCGGCCGCCCTTGACCGAGGTGACCGTGCAGCCCTGGTGGGTGCAGGTCGCCGAGAACGCCTTCACGGTGCCGGCCTGCGGCTGGGTCACCACGACCTTCTGCGCGGCGAAGATCTTCCCGCCGCCGACCGGGATCTCCGCCAGCGTCGCCAGCGCCCCCGCCGCCGTACCGGCCGGACCGTCCGTCGCCGGGGCCGCCGGTGGCACGTCCGCGCTGCCGATCGGCTGGTTCTGCACCGGTTGCGGCTGTCCGTAGGTCTGGCAGCCGGTCAGCAGGGCGCCCACCCCGGCCGCCCCCGCGCAGGCCAGCACCGCCCGCCGGGACCGGCAACCCGCACCCTGGTCGTCACTCATCCGTGTACCTTTCCTCTCCTCAGACACCCACGCCGAACGTGGCGAAGTACCACAGCGACGAGGTCAACCAGACTCCGACCAGGACGGTGAAGACCACGCCGCCGACCACCGGCAGCACCCAACCGGCCAGTCCCCGCTTCGGTAGGGCGAGCATCTTGGTGGTGAACGCGCCGAAGAACAGACAGCCGAGCAGCGAGTGGACCAGCGCCCGCGGGGCGGTGTCGACGAAGCCGAGCGCGTAGAGACAGTGCACCGCGACCGGCACGGTCAGCAGGAACGCGATCCGCCCCGACCACCGGTGCAGCGGGCCCGCCCAGGACGGCGAGGAGTCACCGAACCGGCCCCACATGGCCATCGCGGAGAACAGTTGGACCACGGCGAACACCGCGGCGCCGGTGCCCAGCCAGACCTTCACCGTCAACGGGCTGGAGAACCCGGCCACGTTGACCGCGATCCCGGTCGGGGTGTGGTACCGACCGTACGCGCCCATCGCGACCGTGACGGCGGCGCCGACGAGTAGCGGGACGAACAGGGACCCCTGCCGGGCCCCGCCCGGGACGGGTGGGGGCAGGTCGGGTGCCGCCAGCCCCGCGTCGAGCGGGTTGCCCAGCACCCGGACGTCCACCGTCTCCCCACCCGGCCGGGCGTCCGCGATGGTCCTGCGACGGCCGGTCATCACTCACCGGCACCCGGATCGGTCGACACCGGCTCCGCCCGGACCGTCAGCCCGTCGATGATGGTAGTGCCGAAGGCCGGGTCGAGCGGCGGCGCCGGCACGGGCGTGCCGTCGCGGGTGAGCACGCCGATCTGACCACCGTCGGGCAGCATGATCCACCCACCGTCCACCCCGGCCCGGCGCTGCGCGGCGGTGGCCCGGAACAGCACCGGTCGGGCGCTGGTGTCCACCGTGGCGGTGAACGACCAGCGCTTGCCGCCCACGACCACCTCGCCGGCGGCCGTTCGGCCGTCGATCGTGCCGGTGAGCGTCGCGTCCTTCTTCCCGGTCAGGGACAGCCGGCCGTCCGCCGCGGTGCCGCGCAGCCAGATCTCCAGCTTCTTGCCGTCGCAGACGTACGCCGCCGCCTCGCCGCCGCTGGCGGTGATCGCGATGGTGGCGCGGCCCGCGTCGAGCCGGCCGGTCCAGTTGGTGGTGACCCTCTTCGCCTCCACCTTCTCCCCGGCCCGCGGCGAGGGTGGCGAGGTCGTCGGTGTCCCTTGCTGGCCGCGCTGCTCGGAGGGCTGGGCGGGCACGGACTGCTCGCCCGGCGTCGCCTCCGGCGCGGCCTCGGCCGTGGCGGCGGGTGCGGCCTCCGGCTGCGGGTCGGCCGTACTCGGCGCCGCCTGGGCGCTCATGGCGAACAGCACGGCCGCCATCCCGGTCCCGGTCAACAGGGTCAGCAACGGGGTGATGCGCTTCATCAGCAGCTCCCTTCACCCGTACGTACGGTGACGGAGCCCCGGTCGTTCAATTCCGCGCCAGATCCACCGCCCGGAGGTCGGCGGCCTACCCGGGGGCGCGGGTGCTGTGCCGGACGACCAGCGGGGTGGCCAGCTCGATGCGTCGGCTGTCGAGTTCCTCGCCGTTCATCAGGGTGAGCAGCATCCGGGTGGCCATGGCGGACATCTCGGTCAGCGGCTGCCGCACGGTGGTCAGTGGCGGGATGGCCCACCGCGCGCCGTCGACGTCGTCGAAGCCGACGACACTCATGTCGTTCGGCACCCGGACGCCGCGCTCGTACAGGGCCTCGTACGCGCCCCAGGCCGTCTCGTCGGAGCAGGCGAAGATGGCGGTGGGGGGCGTGGGCAGGTCGAGCAGGGCGTGGGTCTCCCGGTACCCGGACGGTGCGGTGAAGTCGCCGGTGCGCACGTACCCGGCGGGGATGCGCTGCTCGGCGGCGTTCATCGCGGCCCGGTAGCCGTCCACCCGGGCGCGGCTGCACGGCACGTCCGCCGGGCCGCCGATGACCGCGATCCGGCGGTGCCCGAGGCCGACCAGATGTTCGGTGGCGGCGAGACCGCCGGACCAGTTGGTGGCGCCGACGGACGGGATGTCGGGGGTGGGTTGCCCGGCCGGGTCGATCACCACCACCGGTATGCCGAGTTCGGCGAGCTGGCTTCGCTGGCTGCCGGACAGGTCCGACAGGACCAGCAGCACCCCGTCGCAGCGGCGGGCCGAGAGCTGCTCGATCCACCGCCGGTCGGGGCGGCTGCGGTGCCGTCCGTGGGCGGCCGAGACGACCACCCCGAAGCCGGCCCGGTGGGCGTGCTCCTCGACCCCCTCGATGATCTGCATGGCCCAGGGACTGCCCAGGTCGCGCAGCACCAGGTCGATCAGGCCGGCCCGGCCGACGGGGCGGCCGGGCCGGCCGGCGTAGCCGCGTTCGTCGAGCAGCGCCTGCACCCGCTGCCGGGTGGTGGGTGCGACGTCGGGCCGGCCGTTGACGACCTTGGAGACGGTGGGCACCGACACGCCGGCGTCTCGGGCGATCTGCGCCAGCGTGGCCCGTTGGTTGTCCATACCCGCTCCCGATGTCGCCCGGCCAGGTCGGCAGCATACCCCGAAAGTTTCGACGGTCGTCGGTGGCCGCGCCCCTGTCGGCCGAGTCGCCAGGCCCGCGTCGTCCGGTCGGGCGGGGCGTTGGTGTGGGGCGGCGGCACGGGTGACACCCGAAACGTGGCCGAAACTTTCGGCTCCGGCCGTCGTCGCCGGCGGGGACTCAGCGGACCGGCACGACGGTGGTGACGGTGGCCTGGTCGATGTCGCTGGTCCGCACCGTGAACCGCAGCGTCCACCGGCCGGGCACCGGGAACCGGATCTCCGCGCTGCCGTGGTTCGGCTCCGGGGTCTCCACCCGTACCGGAACCGGCTCGATGCCGGCGGCCGGCAGCGCCAGGCTGACCGTCCACTCGGCGACCGGTAGCGCCACCCCCTGCGGGGTGTACACGTAGGCGTGCAACGAGTTCGGCGCCCCCACCTTCACCGGGTAGATGTCGAACTGGAGGCTGTACAGCTCGCAGGTCAGGGTCTGGGCGACGCCCTCGCGGGCGACCCGGGCGGCCTCGGTGCCGGCGGTGCGGCCCGGCGGCGTCTGCACGAGAACGGCGGTCAGCGCCAGCACCACGGCGGTGGCGGCCACCTCGACGGCGGCGGCCACCGCGACCCGGCCCCGACGGCCCGCCGCCACCTTCCGGCGCACCATCCGGCGCTGCCCGGCGGCGACCGCGAGCACGGCGGCCAGCAGTCCCGCCTTGCCGAGCAGCAGCCGTCCGTAGGTGGTGCCGACCAGGGCTTCGGGCCGGCCCAGCTCGATCGCGGCCTGCCCGACGCCGGTGGCGACCAGCCAACCCACGGCGAGGGTCGCCCACCGGGACCAGGCCGGCAGGATCCGCGCCAGCACCCGCTCGTGGGTGCCGCGCAGCAGGAACACCAGCACGCCGAACAGACCTCCCACCCAGACGCTCATGGCGGCGAGGTGAACGACGGCGGCGGTGATGCTGACCGGCGGCAGCGGCGAGGCCACCGGGTGGCCCGCCAGCGGCCAGGTCGCCAGCCCGGCCACCGCGACCAGCACGAGGGACGCCGCCCGCCACCGTCCGGCCCGTCCGGACAGCACGGCGGGCAGCAATCCCGCGGCGACACCGGCCAGCGCCACCCGCGCGGCGAGCACCGGGCCGACGTCGCTGTCGGCGACCGCCTCCAGGTCACCGGGGGTGAGCGCGTCGACCGGCGCGCCGACCATGTCCGCGGCCTGGCCGACCCAGGTGGCGGCGGTTGCCGCGACCACCAGGCACAGTCCGGCGTACGCGGTGACGGCCGCCGGTCGGCGGGGGCGACGGCGGGGCCACAGGCCGGCGGCGAGCAGCGTCGGGCCGACGGCCAGCACGAGCCCCAGGTAGCCCACGTACTTGGCGGCGGGCACCAGCGCGCCGGCCGGTCGCCGATCGGTCCCGTCGTCCGCCCGGGGCGGGCTCGCCGAGGGCGCCCCGGCGGAGTAGGTGAAGCTGCCGGCGACCGGGTGACTGTCGGCGGAGATCACCCGGTAGCTCACCAGGTACGTGCCGAGTGGGCGGTCCGGCACCCGGACCGGAATCCGCATGGTCGCCCCCCGGACCACCGGCTCGCCGGTGTGCACCTTCTTCCCGTCGGGGCCGAGCACCTGCACCCGGCCGGCAACGGGCGCGATCGGCTCGCTGAAGGTGACCACCACCTCCGACGGTGGGGCGCTGATCACCGCGTCCCGCGCCGGGGCGGTGGCGACCAGCACGGCATGGGCGGACGCCGGGGCAGGCGGGGCCAGCGGGACGCAGAGCAGGGCCAGGAGCAGCCCCAGGGCGGCTGATCGGGTACGCACGCAGACTGGTTCGGACGCGGCGGCCGGAAGGTTCAACGCGGCGACCAATTCACCACCGTGGCGGGCACGCCGGTCGGCGTCGGGTCTGCCCGGTCGCGCGGCCCGTCCGCGTGTCGGAGACCGGCCACTCTTGTCATCCGGATGACAAAACCGGGGGCGGATCTTGTCCTTCGGTGCCGATGACTCTGGCGGCGGAGTGCGTACCGTCTGGCAGATGGATACCGACGTCATCGTGATCGGTGCCGGGCTGGCCGGCCTGGTCGCCGCCGCCGAGGCCGCCGACGCCGGCCGCCGGGTGCTGCTGCTGGACCAGGAACCGGAGCAGAACCTCGGCGGGCAGGCGCACTGGTCCTTCGGCGGGCTCTTCTTCGTCGACTCACCCGAGCAGCGGAGGATGGGCATCCGCGACTCGGTCGAGCTGGCCTGGCAGGACTGGACCGGCAGCGCCGCCTTCGACCGGCCGGAGGACCACTGGCCGCGCTTGTGGGCCGAGGCGTACGTGCACTTCGCCGCCGGCGAGAAGCGGGCCTGGTTGCGGGGGATGGGCCACCGGCTCTTCCCGGTGGTCAGCTGGGCCGAGCGGGGCGGGGCGGCGGCGGACGGGCACGGCAACTCGGTGCCCCGGTTCCACATCACCTGGGGCACCGGCCCCGGCGTGGTCGAACCGTTCGCCCGCCGGGTCCGCCAGGCCGAGGCCGAGGGGCGGATTCGGCTGCTGTTCCGGCACCGGGTCGACGAACTGGTCACCACCGGCGGTGCGGTCACCGGCGTGCGGGGGACCGTTCTGGAACCCGACGACGCTGCGCGGGGGCGCAGCACCTCCCGGGTGCCGGTCGGCGACTTCGGGTACGACGCGCAGGCCGTGATCATCACCTCCGGTGGGATCGGCGGCAACCACGACCTGGTGCGCCGGGCCTGGCCGGCGCGGCTGGGGGTCCCACCGGCCCGGATGGTCGCCGGCGTGCCGGCGCACGTCGACGGCCGCATGCTCGCCATCACCGAGGCGGCCGGCGGGCAGGTCATCAACCCGGACCGGATGTGGCACTACACCGAGGGGCTGCGCAACTGGGACCCGATCTGGCCCCAGCACGGCATCCGGATCCTGCCGGGCCCGTCGTCGCTCTGGCTCGACGCCGCCGGACGCCGGTTGCCGGCTCCGCTCTTCCCCGGCTTCGACACCCTCGACACCCTGCGCCACCTGCGCAGCACCGGGTACGACTACAGCTGGTTCCTGCTCACCCAGAAGATCATCGAGAAGGAGTTCGCGCTGTCGGGCTCCGAGCAGAACCCCGACCTGACCAACCGCAGCGTCCGGCAGGTCCTGCGACGGGTCCGCCCCGGCGCGCCTGGGCCGGTGGCGGCGTTCATGCGCGCCGGGGCGGACTTCGTCGTCGCCGACACCCTGCCGGACCTGGTCGACGGGATGAACAAGCTGGCCGCCGAGGCAGGCGGGCCGCAGCTCGACGGGGCCGAGCTGCGCCGGCTCGTCGAGGCCCGCGACCGCGAGATCGCCCACCCGTTCGGCAAGGACGCCCAGCTGCACGCCATCCGGGACGCCCGCCGTTACCGGGGCGACCGGCTCGTCCGGGTCGCCACCCCGCACCGGGTGCTCGACCCGGCGTCCGGCCCGCTGATCGCCGTCCAACTGCACGTGCTGACCCGCAAGACTCTGGGCGGGCTGCACACCGACCTGTCCGGCCGGGTGCTGCGACCCGACGGCGAGCCGCTGGGCGGGGTGTACGCCGCCGGCGAGGTCGCGGGTTTCGGCGGCGGCGGCATGCACGGTTACCGCGCACTGGAGGGCACCTTCCTCGGTGGCTGCCTCTTCTCCGGTCGTACCGCGGGACGGGCCGCGGCGGCGGCCCTCGGCTGACAGCGCCACCCGGCGCCCCGTCCCTGAGCGGGAGGGGCGCCGGGTGGCGCGGCTCAGCCGGTGGGGAAGGTGTCCGGGGTGCGGATTCGGTTGCGCATGACGGCGCCCGACTCGGTGAGCATCCCGGTGCCGGTGTACGTGCCTCCGTGGCAGGTGCCCGGCTTGAAGGCGGCGCTGCCCTCGTCGCCGGCGTTCACCGGGTTGTTGAACACCTCGGTGGCGTTGCCGCCCTCCGAGACGGCAAAGAGCGGTGGTGCGGGCATCTCCAAGGCGTTTGTCCAGATTCACGTATTACATCCATCGTCCGTTCGGTTGATTGGTGCGGCCGTTTGGTTTAGTGTGACTGGCACGACCGGTGCTGAAGGGCACCCGATCTTCGTAGGACGGGAAGGGCAGCATGACCACGACGACGATCGCGCCGACGACGAGCACCGACACGCCCCGTTCGGCGGTGAGCGGTGAGGAGTCTCTCGCCAGCGAGCTGATCGCGGCCCTGTGCGCGCTTCCCGAGGCGCACCCGGACCGGCGGGCGCTGCGCGACCGGGTCATCGAGGCCTGGCTGCCACTGGCCAACCACCTCGCCGCCCGCTACAGCGGCCGAGGCGAGCCCCACGGCGACCTCGCCCAGACGGCGGCTCTCGGTCTGATCAAGGCGGTGGACCGGTTCGACGCCTCCCGTGGTGTCGACTTCGCCGGCTTCGCCATCCCGACCATCCTCGGCGAGATCAAGCGGCACTTCCGTGACCGCACGTGGAACATCCGGGTGCCGCGCCGGTTGCAGGAACTGCGGCTGCGCATCACCGAGGCCAACGGCACCCTCACCCAGACGTTGAACCGGGCCCCCACGGTCGCCGACATCGCCGCCCACCTGGAGATCACCGAGGAAGAGGTCCTGGAGGGCCTGGAGGGCGCCCGGGCGTACAACGCCGTCTCGCTGTCCACCCCCATCGGTGACGGCGACAGCGCCACGGAACTCGGCGACACCCTCGGCGCCGAGGACAACGAGTTCGAGCTGGCCGAGCTGCGGGTCGCCCTCGGTCCGGCACTGGCCACCCTCGACGAGCGCGAGCAGAAGATCCTCACCCTGCGCTTCTACGGCAACCTGACCCAGAGCGAGATCGCCAAGCAGGTCGGCGTCTCCCAGATGCACGTCTCCCGGCTGCTGGCCCGCGCACTGACGAAGCTGCGCGGTCAGCTCGCCGAAGCGCACTGACCCGCCGGGTGCCCGGCCGGCACCCGCGTACCGCACGCCCGCACCCGTCGTCGAGAAACCGGCGACCGTGCGGGCGTTCGGGTTCCCGACAATCACCGGCGGACGGCGTCGCCGCGCCCGCCCCCCGACGCGCGGCTCGGCCTGGTGCGCGGGCCGGACGAATCCTGTGCATACTTTCGCGGTCGATGTTGGATCGCCGGCTTGCCGCCGGCGGCAGCGCATAGGTGGTTGTGGTGGGCGACATGACGGGGGAGACCCGACCGCACGGTACGGCTACGGGCGCCTCCCCGGTGGCGGATCCGGGGCTGCGGCAGCTGCTGGCGGGTCTGACCGCCGTACGCGACGGTGACTTCGGCACCCGGCTGCCGGAGGACGCCGACGGCCTGCTCGGGGAGATCGCCACCGTCTTCAACGGCATGGTCGACCAGCTCTCGCTGTTCACCTCCGAGGTGACCCGGGTCGCCCGCGAGGTGGGCACGGAGGGGCAGTTGGGCGGCCAGGCGGAGGTGCCCGGTGTCTCCGGCACCTGGAAGGACCTCACCGACTCGGTGAACGCCATGGCCGGCAACCTCACCGACCAGGTACGGGACATCGCCGAGGTGGCCACGGCGGTGGCCCGGGGCGACCTGTCGCAGAAGATCACCGTCGACGTCCGGGGCGAGATCCTGGAGCTGAAGATCACCATCAACACGATGGTGGACCAGTTGTCGTCGTTCGCCGACGAGGTGACCCGGGTCGCCCGCGAGGTGGGCAGCGAGGGCCGCCTCGGCGGCCAGGCCGAGGTCCCCGGCGTCGCCGGCACCTGGCGTGACCTCACCGACTCGGTGAACTTCATGGCCGGCAACCTGACCAGTCAGGTCCGCAACATCGCCCAGGTGACCACGGCGGTCGCCCGGGGCGACCTGTCGCAGAAGATCACCGTCGACGCCCGGGGCGAGATCCTGGAGCTCAAGAGCACCATCAACACGATGGTGGACCAACTGTCGTCGTTCGCCGCCGAGGTGACCCGCGTCGCCCGCGAGGTGGGCACCGACGGGAGGCTCGGCGGCCAGGCCCAGGTCAGCGGCGTCGCCGGCACCTGGCGCGACCTCACCGACTCGGTGAACTCGATGGCCGGCAACCTCACCGACCAGGTGCGCAGCATCGCCCAGGTGGCCACGGCGGTGGCCCGGGGCGACCTGTCGCAGAAGATCACCGTGACCGCGCACGGCGAGATCCTGGAGTTGAAGAACACCATCAACACGATGGTGGACCAGTTGTCGTCGTTCGCCGCCGAGGTGACCCGGGTGGCGCGTGAGGTGGGCACGGAGGGCCGTCTCGGCGGCCAGGCCGACGTCAAGGGCGTCTCGGGCACCTGGAAGGACCTCACCGAATCGGTGAACGTGATGGCGGACAACCTCACCGCCCAGGTGCGCAGCATCGCCGAGGTGACCACCGCCGTGGCCAAGGGCGACCTGACCCAGAAGATCCGGGTCGACGCGCGCGGGGAGATCCTGGCCCTGAAGGAGACCATCAACACGATGGTCGACCAGCTCTCCGCGTTCGCCGACGAGGTGACCCGGGTGGCGCGTGAGGTGGGCACCGAGGGGCGTCTCGGTGGCCAGGCCCGGGTGCTCAACGTCGGTGGCACCTGGAAGGACCTCACCGACAACGTCAACGAGATGGCCAACAACCTCACCAACCAGGTGCGGTCGATCGCCCTGGTCGCGACCGCAGTGGCGCAGGGCGACCTGAGCCGCAAGATCACTGTCGAGGCGAAGGGTGAGGTCGCGGTCCTGGCCCAGACCATCAACACCATGGTCGACACCCTCGGCGCGTTCGCCGACGAGGTGACCCGGGTGGCGCGTGAGGTGGGCACCGAGGGGCGTCTCGGTGGCCAGGCCCGGGTGCCGAACGTCGCGGGGACCTGGAAGGACCTCACCGACAACGTCAACTCCATGGCGAACAACCTCACCGGCCAGGTCCGCAACATCGCCCAGGTCACCACGGCCGTGGCGCAGGGCGACCTGACCAGGAAGATCGACGTCGACGCCCGGGGCGAGATCCTGGAGCTCAAGACCACCATCAACACCATGGTGGACCAGCTGTCGTCGTTCGCCGCCGAGGTGACCCGGGTCGCCCGCGAGGTGGGCAGCGAGGGCCGCCTCGGCGGCCAGGCGGAGGTCGAGGGCGTCTCCGGCACCTGGAAGCGCCTCACGGAGAACGTCAACGAACTGGCCGGGAACCTGACCCGGCAGGTTCGGGCCATCGCCGAGGTGACCAGCGCGGTGGCCACCGGCGACCTCACCCGGTCGATCACCGTGGACGCGCCGGGCGAGGTCGGCGAGCTGAAGGACAACATCAACTCGATGGTGGAGTCGCTGCGCGAGACCACCCGCACCAACCAGGAACAGGACTGGCTCAAGACCAACCTGGCCCGGATCTCCGGGCTGATGCAGGGCCACCGGGACCTGGAGGTGGTGGCCGGCCTGGTCATGAACGAACTGGCCCCGCTGGTCTCGGCGCAGCTCGGCACCTTCCTGCTGGTCGACGACACCACCGACGGTACCGCCCTGCGGGTCGTCGGCGGCTACGGCCACGACGCCAGCCGCCGCCGGTACGCCCTCGGCGACTCACTCGTCGGGCAGGCCGCGCTCAGCAAGCGGGCCATCGTCGTCGACGCGGTGCCGGTCGACTACGTCACCGTCTCCTCCAGCCTCGGCGCCGCGGCGCCGAGACACCTGGTGGTGCTGCCGATCCTCTTCGAGGACCAGGTGCTCGGCGTCATCGAGCTGGCCAGCATGAGCCGCTTCACCGAGATCCAGCGGGACTTCCTCGACCAGCTCACCGAGACCATCGGGGTCAACGTCAACACCATCGTCGCCAACGCCCGCACCGACGTCCTGCTCACCGAGTCGCAGCGACTCGCGGCCGAGCTGCAGGCCCGGTCCGAGGAGTTGCAGGCCCGGTCGGAGGAACTCCAGCGCTCCAACGCGGAGCTGGAGGACAAGGCGGCGCTGCTGGTCCGGCAGAACCACGACATCGAGACCAAGAACTCCGAGATCGAACAGGCCCGACAGGAACTGGAGGCCCGGGCGCAGCAGCTCGCGCTGGCCTCGAAGTACAAGTCGGAGTTCCTGGCGAACATGAGCCACGAGCTGCGGACGCCGCTGAACTCGCTGCTCATCCTGGCTCAACTGCTCGCCCAGAACCCGTCGCGGAACCTGACCACCAAGCAGGTGGAGTACGCCACCGTCATCCACTCCGCCGGCACCGACCTGCTCCAGCTGATCAACGACATCCTCGACCTGTCTAAGGTGGAGGCCGGCAAGATGGACATCAACCCGGAGACCTTCGACCTGTCCACCCTGCGTGACTACGTCGACGCCACCTTCCGCCCGCTGACCACGCCACGTGGGCTGGAGCTGGACATCGTCACCGGCCCCGACGTGCCGACCCAGCTGCACACCGACGAGCAGCGGCTCCGGCAGGTGCTGCGCAACCTGGTCTCCAACGCGGTCAAGTTCACCGAGAAGGGGCGGGTGCAGTTGCGCATCGAACGCGCCCGGCCAGAGGAACTGCCCGCCACCATGGCCGAACGGGAACAGGTGATCGCCTTCCGGGTCGTCGACACCGGCATCGGCATCGCCGAACAGCACCTCGGAGCGATCTTCGACGCCTTCCAGCAGGCCGACGGCACCACCAGCCGCCGCTACGGCGGCACCGGGCTCGGACTGTCCATCAGCCGGGAGATCGCCCACCTGCTCGGTGGCCGGATCACCGCGCAGAGCGTGCTCGGCAAGGGCAGCATCTTCACCCTCTATTTGCCCGTGACGAGCAGCGAAACCGCCGTGCCGGCCGCCACCGAGTCGCCGGCGGCGCTGCCGGTGGCCGTGCCCGCGGCGACGGAGACGGCCGCGCAGTGGCGTGCCGAGCAACTGCGGCGGGTGATGGTGCTGGAGCACGACGACATGGGCCTGCTCACCCTGCTGGCCCGGGGTGTGGCCCTCGGGCTGACCGACCTGCCGGTCGAGGTGTCGACGGTTGCCGACACCGCCTCGGCCGTGGAGACCCTGGCCGCGAACCGGCACCACCTGCTCGTGCTGCACCTCGACATGCCCGAGGACAGCGGCAGCGCCCTGCTCAAGGCCCTGCACGACGACCTGAACCTGCGTGCCGTCCCGGTGTTGGCGTACCACGGCAACCCGCTCACGCCCGGGCAGGAGGCCCTACTGCAGGCGATGGCCGACGACCGGCCGTTGGAGGTTCTGCGCAGCCTCGACGACCTGCGGGAGCGCATCGCCCTGCACCTCTCGGTCGACACCCCCGAGCGGGTGGTGCCGTTCACCCCGGTGGTCGCCGACGCGCCCGCCCCGGGCGACCCGCTCTCCGTCGCCCTGGCCGGCCGCAAGGTCCTCGTCGTCGACGACGACGCGCGTAACGTCTTCGCTCTCACCAACATCCTGGAACTGCACGGCATCGACGTGGTGTACGCGGAGAACGGCCGCAAGGGCATCGAGACGTTGATGCGGCACGACGACATCGATCTGGTGCTGATGGACGTCATGATGCCGGAGATGGACGGGTACGCCGCCACCGCGGCCATCCGCGCCATGCCCCGCTACGCGGACCTGCCGATCATCGCGGTGACCGCCAAGGCCATGCACGGCGACCGGGACAAGAGCATCTCCTCCGGCGCCAGCGACTACGTGACCAAGCCGGTCGACGCCGACGACCTGCTGCACTGCATCCACCGTTGGCTGACGGCCTGACGCCCCGACCGCCCGACCGGCCCGACCTGCGCGCCGGTCGGGCCGGTCGTGGCGTTGACCTTGCCACGTCGTCGTCCTGGGTCACCGCGTGGCGCCGGCTCAGCCGTCCTTGACGGTGACCGGTAGACCGAGGCGCGCCGCCACCACCGGAACGAGCGTCGCCGCGGGCAGCCGCAGGTCGAGCACCACGCCTCGTTCGTCCGGGCCGAGGGTCTCCAGGGTGTCGGTCTGGGAGTCGAGCAGGCTCGCCGGCATGTAGTGGCCGGCGCGCAGTGACATCCGCGCCCGGATGACGTCGGCCGGGCCGTCCAGATGCACGAAGTCCACCGTCGGCGGTCCCTCCCGCAGGACGTCCCGGTAGGACCGCTTGAGCGCGGAGCAGGCCAGCACCGTCGAGACGCCCTCCCGGTGCCGGGCGGTCATCCAGCCGGCGAGCTCGCGCAGCCATGGCCAGCGGGCCGCGTCGTCCAGGGGCACACCGGAGCGCATCCGCGCCACGTTGGCCGCGGTGTGGAACTCGTCGGCCTCGCCGAAGACGAGTCCGGTGGCGTCGGCGAGGAGCCGGGCCAGGGTGGTCTTGCCCACGCCGGAGACGCCCATCACGACGACGTGCCGCGTGGGCGCGGGGTCACCAGTCATGGACGGTGCCGTCCTTGAGCCGGTTGAAGGGCAGGTAGGCCGGGACGTACGGGAAGCGGGCGGCGGCCTCCTCGTCGATCTCGACGCCGATGCCCGGTTGCTCGCCCGGGTGCAGGTAGCCGTCGGTGAAGGTGAACGACTGCCGGAACACCTCGTTGGTGAGGGATCCGTGCCGCATGTACTCCTGGATGCCGAAGTTGTGGATGGCCAGGTCCAGGTGGAGCGCTGCGGCCATGCCGACCGGGGAGATGTCGGTCGGGCCGTGGATGCCCGACTTGATCTGGTACTGGGCGGCAAAGTCGAGCAGCTTGCGCAGGGCGGTGATGCCGCCGGTGTGGGTGACCGCGGACCGGACGTAGTCGATGAGCTGTTCCCGGATGAGGGTCTGGTAGTCCCACACGGTGTTGAAGACCTCGCCGATCGCCAGCGGGGTGGTGGTGTGCTGGCGGACCAGCCGCAGCGCCTCCTGGTTCTCCGCCGGCGTGCAGTCCTCCAGCCAGAACAGGTCGTACGGTTCCAGCTCCTTGCCGAGCTTGGCGGCCTGGATGGGCGTCATCCGGTGGTGACCGTCGTGCAGCAGGGGCAGCTCCGGGCCGAACTCGTTGCGGACCGCCTCGAACACGCCGGGCAGGTGGCGCAGGTACGCGCGGGTGTCCCAGTCCTCCTCGGCCGGAAGCGGGATGCGCTGCGCGGGCTCGTAGTCGTACCGCTTGCCGTCGGCGCTGGGCTGCGCGGCGACGCCGTACACAACGTTGATGCCGGGCACGGAGGTCTGGACGCGGATCGACCGGTAGCCGTCCTCCAGGTGCCGGCGGATCGAGTCGAACAGCTCCGGCAGGTCGCGGCCGGAGGCGTGCCCGTACGCCATGATGCCGGTGCGCGACGCGCCGCCCAGCAGTTGGTACAGCGGCATGCCGGCCGCCTTGGCCTTGATGTCCCACAGGGCGACGTCGACCGCGGCGATGGCGGCCATGGTGACCGGCCCACGCCGCCAGTACGCCGAGCGGTACAGGAACTGCCAGGTGTCCTCGACGCGGTGCGGGTCCCGGCCGATCAGCAGCGGTACGACGTGGTCGCGCAGGTACGAGGCGACCGAGAGTTCCCGCCCGTTGAGTGTGCCGTCACCCAGGCCGACGATGCCCTCGTCCGTGGTGATCTTGAGGGTGACGAAGTTGCGGTCGGGACTGGTGACGATGACGTCGGCAGCGGCGATCTTCACGGAGGGTGCCTTTCTTCACGTGGTGTGGCGGCGGCTAACGGAGGACACTTCCGGTCTCGTGCCCGTCGAGGAGGGACAGCTCGGCGCGGCGGGGCAGCCCCTCGCAGTCACCCCGGCTGGAGACCGCGAAGGCACCGAGGGTGGCGGCGCGACGCAGGCGGCCGGCGAGGTCCAGTCCGTCGAACCACCCGGAGAGGTAGCCCGCGGTGAACGCGTCCCCGGCGCCGACGGTGTCGACGGCGGTCACGGCCAGCACACCGGCGTGCTGGACACCGTCCGGGGTGTGCGCCCGGGCACCGTCGGCACCCACCTTGACCAGGACCGTCCGCACGCCGCGCCGGAACAGCTCCGCCACCACGGTGGACTCGTCGGCTCCGGGGGCACCGACGAGGTCCAGCTCGTCGGCGGAGGCGACGACGGTCGAGGCGGACCATGTCAGCGGGGTGAGCGCCTCGCGGGCGGCGTTCCGGGACCAGAGCCGAGCGCGGTAGTTGACGTCGAGGCAGACCGGCACGCCCGCCGCCGCGGCGGCCTCGGCCGCCCACCGGGTGGCTTCTCGGGCGGTGTCGGACAGCGCCGGCGTGATCCCGGTCAGGTGCAGCATCCGGGCTCCGGCGGACAGCGACGCCCGCAGGTCGTCGGCCCGCAGGGCGGACCCCGCAGACCCGGACCGCTGGTACTGCACCCGGGTCAGGTCGGCGGTGCGCTGCTCCACGAACATCAGGCCGGTCGGGCGATCCGGATCCCGGGTCACCCCATCGACGCCGATGCCCTCGGCGCGCAACCGCCGCAGCACGTACTCGCCGAGCTCGTCGGTGCTGACCCGGCCGACCCACGCGGCCCGGTGGCCCAGCCGGGCCACCCCGACGGCCACGTTGGACTCAGCCCCGGCCAGGTGCATGGTCAGCGGTCCGCCGGCGGCGAGCGGACCGGCCGAGCGCAACGACACCATGGTCTCACCGAAGGTGAGCAGGTCCGGTGCGGTCATGAGCCCACCGACCCGCGCGCCGCGGCGAGGTAGGTGCGGGCCCGGGCGCGCAGTGCGGCCAGGTCGCCGCCGGAGGCGGCGTCGCCGACCAGCGGGCCGCCGACGCCCACCGCGATCGCGCCGGCCCCGAGGTAGCCGGGCACGTCGTCCAGGCCCACGCCGCCGACCGCGACGAACGGGATGTCCGGGAACGGGTCGCGCACCGCCCTGAGGTACGCCGGGCCGCCGACCGACGCCGGGAACAGCTTGATCGCCGACGCCCCCATCCGCGTCGCGGTGTACGCCTCGGTCGGGGTGAGGGCCCCGGCGGCGACCGGGATCCCGCGGCGGACCGCCTCGGAGATCGACTCCACCACGGCCGGCGTGACCACGAACTGCGCGCCCGCGGCGGCCACGTCGGCGACGTCGGCGGCGGTGAGTACGCTGCCGGCTCCGACCACGGACCCCGTGGGCGCGACGGCGCGCAGCGCCGCCACGGCGCGCGGGGCGTCCGGCGTGGTGAGGGCCACCTCGACGAGGCGTATCCCCTCCTCCAGCAGGGCGGTCCCGGCGGCGATCGCGCCGGCGGTGTCGGTGCCGCGGATGACCGCGAGGACGCGGGCAGCGGCGAGTTCGGCGGTGAGATTGACAGTCATGTGATCACCATTCCGCGTAGGAGCCGTCGCGGTGCCGCCAGGTGGGGCTGCGCCAGGCGTGGCCGCGCTTGTCCGCCGTCCGCACCGCGTGTTCGTCGATCTCGATGCCGAGCCCGGGAGCGGTGAGCCGCTCGACGTACCCGTCGACGAACGTCAGCGGGGTCTTGTCGAGGCAGTAGTCGAGCACTTCGGCGCCGAGGTTGTAGTGGATGCCGACGCTCTGTTCCTGGATCAGGTAGTTCGGCGTCGCGAAACCGACCTGCAGGCAGGCTGCCAGGGCGATCGGTCCGAGCGGGCAGTGCGGGGCGAGCTGCGCGTCGTACACCTCGGCGAGCGCGGCGATCTTGCGTACCTCGGTGATGCCGCCGGCGTGCGAGAGGTCCGGCTGGGCAACCGCGATGCCGGCCTGCAGCACCGGCAGGAACTCCTGCCGGTTGTAGAGCCGCTCCCCGGTCGACACCGGCGTGGTGGTGGAGCGGACGAACTCGGCGATCAGGTGCGAGTTCTCCGGAACCACCGGCTCCTCGAGGAAGAACGGCCGGAACTCCTCGAGCAGTGGCGCGACCCGGCGGGCGGTGGCGAGGGTGAACCGGCCGTGGAAGTCGACCGCGACGTCCCGCTCGTCGCCGAGCACCTCGCGGGCGGCGGCCACCCGCCGGACCACGCCGTCGAGTTCGGCGACCGAGGCGACCGCGCTCATCCGCCCGGACGCGTTCATCTTCACCGCGGTCAGGCCGCTTTCGACGGCGGCGCTGATCTGGTCGCGGACCTCGTCGGGCTCGTCGCCGCCGACCCAGCCGTAGACCCGAATCCGGTCCCGGACCGGGCCGCCGAGCAGTTGGTGCACCGGCGCGCCGAAGTGCTTACCGGCGATGTCCCACAGCGCCTGGTCGAGCCCGGCGACGGCGCTGGACAGGATCGGTCCGCCCCGGTAGAACGAACCCTTGGTCAGCACCTGCCAGTGGTCCTCGATGCGCAGCGCGTCCCGGCCGACCAGCAGCTCACTGAGCTGTTCGACGGCGGTGCGGACCGTCTCGGAGCGGCCCTCGCACGTCGCCTCGCCCCAGCCGACGATCCCGGAGGAGGTCTCCACCCGGACGAACAGCCAGCGCGGCGCGACGAGGAACGTCTCGACCCGTGCGATCGTCGTCATGTCTCAGCCCTTCGTGGCGCCGGCGGTGAGGCCGGAGACGATGTACTTCTGCACGAACAGGGTGATGAGCATGATCGGCAGGGTGACCACGGTGGCCGCCGCCATCAGGCCGCCCCAGTCGATGCTGGCGTAGCCGACGAAATCGAAGATCGCGACGGGTAGCGTCTTGGTGTCGGCCCCGGAGAGCACCAGGGCGAACATGAAGTTGTTCCAGGAGAAGATGAAGGACAGGATGCCCGCGGTGGCGACGCCGGGCACCGACAGCGGCAGGGTGATCCGCCGGAACGCGCCGATGTGGGTCAGTCCGTCGACCAGGGCCGCCTCTTCGAGTTCGGTGGGAAGGCCGTCGAAGTAGCTCATCATGATGTAGACGATCAGCGGCAACGACACGAACATGTGGCTGAGGATCAGCACGGTGTATCCGCCGACCATCTGCAGGTTCGAGAAGACGTAGTACCAGGGCACCAGCAGCGAGACGCCGGGGATCACCCGGGCCATGAGCACGACGAGCGCGGACTTCTTCATGTTGAAACGGCTCATCGAGTACGCCGCCGGCACGCCGAGGACCAGCGAGAACACGGTGGCCGCGAGCGCCACCCAGAGGCTGTTGCCGATGAACTGGACGTAGTTCGCCTGCTGGAGGACGGTGTCGTAGTTGTCCAGCGTGGGCGAGAAGGCGAAGGCCTTCCCCGTGTCGTAGATGTCGACGTTGGTCTTGAATGACGCGGCGACCATCCAGAGCAGCGGCGCGACCAGCGAGAACACCACGACGGCCAGGGCCGCCGCCCGGAACACCTCGAACGGCCTGCTCGGCTTCATCGCTCCAGCCCCTTCTTGCGGTAGGTCAGGGCCCACATCACCCCGATGATGATCAGGAAGAAGATGATGAGGACCGTCGATGAGACGCCGTAGTCGTTGTAGTCGAAGCTGAGGCCGTAGGCGTAGACGTTCAAGGTCTCCACCTCGTGAAAGGATCCGCCACCGCGGCCCTTGGTCGCGTAGAGGATGTCGAAGGTCTTCAGGGCGTCGATGCCGCGCAGCAGGATCGCAACGATCATGGTGGGCATCAGCAGCGGCAGGGTGACGTGCCGAAAGCGCTGCCAGGTGCTGGCGCCGTCGATCAGCGCCGCCTCCTGCGGCTCGTCGGAGAGCGAGGTCAGGCCGGCGAGCAGGATCAGCACGACCATCGGGGTCCACTGCCAGATGTCGATGAACATCGTGGTCGGCAGGGCCGAGTTCTGCCCGGCCAGCCACGGCTGCGGCCCGATGCCGAACCAGCTCAGCATCTGGTTCGCCATGCCGATGTTGGGGTCGAAGATCAGCCGCCACATCATGCCGACCGCGACCGGCGTGGCGACGAGCGGCAGCAGGATGGCGACGCGGACCCACTTCTCGCCCCGGAACGGTCGCCACAGCAGCAGGGCGATCGCCATGCCGAGCACAACCTCGACAAGGAGCACGACACCGGTGAAGAGGGCCGTGCGCCACACCGCCGGCCAGAACCGGTCGGTGTCGGAGAGCACGTCCAGGTAGTTCTGGAAACCGATGAACTCGCTCTCGGCGCGTACCGACCCTTCGGCGTCGGTCAGGCTGAGGTACCCGGTCCACGCGACCGGGAAGATGATCAAAACGGCGACGAACGCCATGGCGGGCGCCGCGAAGAGCCACTTGCGGTGCGCGTTGGCCCAACGCGACCAGGCCGACGTCGCCGGGGACGGCGGGCGGACCTCGGACGGTCTGCTGACGGGTGTGGTCACGGCTGACATGAGGGTCTCCGGGGTTCTCAGGGCGGCCAGGGTTCCGGCGCGGGTGGCGAGGCCGGTCAGCCCCACCACCCGCGGTCGGACTACTTCGCCTCGTCGTCGAGGAACTTCTGGAACGCCTCGTTGGCCGCGTCGGCCGAGGCCGCCGCGTCCTTGCCGGTGATCGCGTCGACGATCGGCTGACCGACGATCTCCCGCGCCTGGGCGACCTTCACGACCAGCGGGCGGTCGTGGCCGACACCGTTGGCGGTGCTGACCTTCGTGGCCTCGGCCAGGTCCCGCGGATAGGTCGCGGTGCCCTCCGGCTTCGCCCACACGGAGGCGCGTGCGCCGGGGACGCCGGCCTTCTGCTGCGCCAGCGACTGCTCCTTGCCGGCCGCCCACTGGATGAACTTCCAGGCGTTGTCCTTGTTCTTGGACGCGTCGTTCACGCCGAGCGCCCAGGACGGGATGTTGTACGGCTTCGAGCCGGCCGGGCCGGCCGGGAAGGGGGCGAAGCCGACCGTCTCGGCGACCTTCGACTTGGCCGGATCGGTGGCGTTCTTGTAGAGCGAGTTGGCCTCGGTGTAGAACGCCGCCTTGCCCTGGGTGAAGATCGCCATCGCCTCGGACCAGCTCATGTCGGTGCTGATGTTCTCCGGGCCGTGTTCGCGCAGCAGGCCGCCGTAGTACGCGTAGGCCTGCTTGGCCTGCTCGGTGTTGACGGAGGCCTTGCCGCTCGCGTCGACGAAGTCGCCCCCGAAGCTGTACAGGAAGCTGGAGAACTGGGTCACGGCGGCGGCCTTACCGGTCCGGGACACGAAGCCCGCCACGCCCGGGTTGTCGGCCTCGACCTTCGCCGCCTGGGCCCTGAGCTCGTCGAGGGTCTTCGGCGGGGCGGTGAAGCCGGACTTCTCCAGCAGGTCCCTGCGGTAGTAGAGGACCTCCTGCTCGGTGATGATCGGCACCCCGACCACCTTGTCCTCGTACGTGGTGGCCTGCACCGGTCCGGGCTGGAAGTCGCCGAACTCGAACGCGCCGTCCGACTTGGCCTTGTCGGTCAGGTCGGCGAGGTACTTGTTCCGGGCGAACAGCTTCCCCTCCTGCAGCGGCCGGTACATCATCACGTCCAGGTCGGTGGAGCCGGCGTTCAGCTTGACGTTGTACTGGTCCGACAGCTGGTCCTCGCCGAGCTGCGTCACCTCGACCTTGAGGCCGGTCTGCTTCTCGAACTCCGGCAGGGCCCTCTTGATGTTCTCCGTCCAGACGTGGTTGACCAGCGTCACGCGGACGGTGTTCGACCCGCTGCCGCCGTCGTCACCGCCACCGCAGGCGGACAGGCCAACGGCGACGACCATGGCCAGAGAAGTGCCGATTATCGATCGACGTCGCACGCTCATCTCTCCTTCTGTCCCGGTCGCTGCCCGGGTAGGGCGTCAACCCGGTATTTACATCCGCTTAACATCCGGATGTTAGGGTGAAAAAGCAGATTTATTCAAGAGGTTGATCTAACTGATATGCTCGGTCACGTGGAACCGCACTCCTCCGGGGGCGTAGCCGCCCAGAACGCCCCTACCGAGTCCGGGCTGCACGCACGCGTACTCGATCACCTCGGCACGGCCATCTGCGGTGGCGATCTCCCGCCCGGGTCGGTCCTCAACATCGACAACCTCGTCGACCGGTACGCGGTGTCCCGCTCGGTGGTCCGCGAGGTGTTGCGGGTGCTCGCCTCGATCGGGTTCATCGAGACCCGCCGACGCGTCGGCGTCATGATCCGCACGCCGGACGCCTGGAACGTCTTCGACCCGCAGGTGATCCGCTGGCGACTCGCCTCGGCCGGCCGCATCGCCCAGATCCGCTCGATCACCGAGCTACGGACGGCGGTGGAACCGCACGCCGCCTGGCTGGCCGCCGGCCGCGTCGGGCACGACGAGGCGAGCGAACTCGTCGGCCTCGCCGCGAGGATGTGGGCCGCCGGCAAGGCCGGCGACGAGGAGCGCTTCCTGCGTCTCGACATCGAGTTCCACCGGCGGGTGCTGGCCGCCTCCGGCAACGAGATGTTCGTCAAGCTCCAGGACCTGGTCGCCGAGGTGCTCAGCGGCCGACACCACTACCACCTCATGCCCCACCACCCGCACGAGCAGGCCCTCCAACTGCACGCCGACGTGGCTCAGGCGATCCAGCGGCGCGACGGCGAACGGGCCCGCAGCGCGATGGTCCAGATCATGGAACACGCCTTCGACGAGATGAAGGCCATCTGGGAGCAGACCGCCGAGCCGGCAGCCCCGGCCACCGCGGGCGACGCGCGCTGACCGGCGTACGTTGGGCGAGCCGCCAGCGGTCGCCGAACGGATCGCCGGAGGCGGCGACGACCGGGGTGCGGCTGTCGCCCGCCAACCACGGTCGCAGGTAGCCGCCGACCAGTCGCGCCAGCTCCCGCTCGAACTCGCCGCCCGAGCGCCGGCCGGCCCGGTCAGGGCGCGTCGGCGACCTCCCGTCCCAGCGGCCAGAACGCCGCCGGGACCAGCTTGAAGTTGGCCACGCCGAACGGGATGCCGATGATCGTGAGGCAGAGTGAGACGCCGGCGACGACGTGGGACAGGGCGAGCCACCAGCCGGCGAGCACCACCCAGAGGATGTTCGCCACGCCGGAGGCGGCGCCGGCGCCGGGCTTGGCGACCAACGTGCGGCCGAACGGCCACAGCGAGTAGGACGCCAGGCGCAGCGCGGCGACGCCGAAGGGGATGGTGACGACCAGGACGAAGCAGATCAGCGCGGCGATGCCGTAACCGACGGCCAGCACGAGGCCGCCGCCGAGGACGAGCCACAACACGTTGAGCAGAAAGCGGATCACCGTTCCATGATGACCGGCCGTCGCCAGCGGTCCGGCTGCGCGAACCGCCGGCCGGCGGGGCACCCGGCGACGAGCTGCCCCGCCCGCCCCGGCCGGCCCGACCCCGGCGCGCGGTCGCGGGCCGGGCTCACTCGTCGCCGACGGTCTCCGCCTCCCCGTCGTGTACGAAGCGGCTGGGCAGGTGCTCGTCGGGCTGCGCTGCCTGCGCCAGGTCGTGGTGCGGGTCCCCGTCGGGGGTGTAGAGGACGTCGTCGGTCTTCGGGGTCTTCTCGCGGCTCTCGTCGGGTTGGGTCATGTCTCCTCCTGATCGGCGTCGCCAGCCGGTCGCAGCGACCGCTGCCGGGTAGTCCGTACCCGCCTCCGGTGCGTCCAGACCTGGCGGCGGGCGAAACCGTCGGCATGGCGGTGGTCGGTGCGCTCGGCGCCGGGCGGAAACGTCGCCGGTCCTCAGTCCGTCGCCGGGTCGCGGTCGGCGGCCGGGGCGTCGCCACGGTCCCGGCTGAGGAAGAACGCGCCGAACGCGCCGGCGAGGGTGCCGAAGACCACCACGGAGTACGCCGCCAGCACCAGTTCGAGCACCTGCGCGAAGGTGTCCGTGGCGGTGAGCGGTTCCCCGGTGACGGTGGTCAGGGTGACGTCGTGCAGCGCCTGCCCGTACGTCCGGTAGGACCGGGTGAGCACCAGCAGTTGGCCGGCGGCCAGGATGAGCGTCACGGTCACCACGACGAGCCAGGCCAACCGGTCGGTGAGCAACCGTCCCGCCGACCGGGAGCCGCGCACCGCGGCGGCGACGACGCCACCGCCCCGCGCGGCGCGCAGGGCGGTGGCGGCGCGGGCGAAGCGCAGGAACGGTACGGCGAGGAAGATCAGCTGCCACCAGTTGCGCTTCCAGAACTCCCGGGCGCGGCGCCGGGCGAGCCAGGCGCGCAGCGCGAACTCGGCCACGAACACCACCCACAGCACCCAGCCGGCCACGGTGAGCACCGTGGCCAGCGGTTCGTCGTGGGTGATCACCTGGCCGAGCACGAGCAGCAGGAACAGGATGCCGAGGAGACCCATCGGCTTGTCCAACCGGCGGGCCAGCCCGTGCAGCCGGGCGTCGTCCTGGCCGGAGCGGTCAGGACGGGGGCTCACCGCCGGCTCACCTCGTGCCGAGGACTTCGCGGACGTGGTCGGCTTCGTCGCCCCCACGCCGGTCGGCGGCTGTCCGCTTGCCGACCGGCTGGGTGGTTCCGTCCGGGGCGATCTGCGACTGGAACGGATTCGGCATGTCGGGCCGGTACCCGCTGCGCCCCCCGCCATGCCGCCGGCCGCCCGCGACTGCTGGCGTACGGGCGGCGATCGCGTCGGCCGCGCGGGTCGGAGCGTGCCGTCAGTCAGCCGCGCAACGCGTCGTCGACGCCCGTCTCCCGGCGGCCGAGGTGGACCGGGTCGCGTCCGGCGGCGACGGCCAGCAGGACGCGACGTCGCCAGCGGGCCCACGCCGCCCGGCGGAACCCGGATACGACGCTGTGTCGGTTCAGCACGAGGTCAGTATCCGGTATCCGACGAGACGTGTGGTACCGCGCCGGTTCCGAGCCTTTCCGGCGGCGGGTCGACGCTGGCGTCACCGTCTGATCACGGGTGCGCGGCGCGGTGGTGGGCCGCGGGGCCGCCACCGGTACGGTGCTCGCCGTGACGGCAGACGACCACCGGTCGACCGGCCCCGTGGCCGTGCTCGCCAACCCCACGGCCGGTCGGGGTCGACACCGTAACCTGCTGCCCCGGCTGCTGGAGCGGCTCGCCGTCGCCGGCCGGCCGGTGGAGCTGCTGACCGCCGGTACCGAGGCGGAGGCGGAGGCGGTGTGCCGGGCTGCGGTGGCCGGTGGGGCCGGCGCGCTGGTCGCGGTCGGCGGCGACGGCACGGTGCACCGGGCGTTGCAGGCGGTGGCCGGCACCGGGGTGCCGTTCGGTCCGGTGCCGGCCGGAACCGGTAACGACTTCGCCGCCGACACCGGCTTCCCGGCCGACCCGCTCGCCGCCGCCGGGGTGATCGCCGAGGCGGTGCGCGCCGGCCGCGACCGTCCGGTCGACCTGGCCCGGATGACCGGTGCCGGCGGCGAGCACCGCTGGTACGGCGCGGTGCTCGCCGCCGGGTTCGACGCCGTGGTCAACGAGCGGGCCAACCGGCTGCGCTGGCCGCGCGGTCGTCGCCGGTACGACCTGGCGATCCTGGTCGAGCTGGCCCGGCTGCGTCCGCGCCGCTACACGCTGCGCCTCGACGGGGTGGAGCACACCGTGGAGGCGGTGCTCGTGGCGGTCGGCAACAGCGCCTGCTACGGCGGCGGGATGCGGGTGTGTCCCGACGCCGATCCCACCGACGGGCTGCTGGACGTGGTGGTCGGCGGCCGGTTCGACCGGCGAACCCTGATCCGGGTCAGACCCCGCGTCTACCGCGGCGAGCACGTGACACACCCGTTGGTGCGTTGTTACCGGGCCCACACGGTGGAGTTGGCGGCCGAGGGGATCACCACGTACGCCGACGGGGAGCGGGCGCTGGAGCTGCCGGTACGGATCAGTGCGGTGCCGGGGGCGCTGCGGTTGCTGCGTTGAGTGGCTCCGGTGGCGGGGCGACGGACCCACCGTCGCCCCGGCCGGGCGCGGACGGGCCGGTCGTCCCGCCCGGGGCGGCGGCGCGGACCGCGCCGCCGCTGGCGGCGACCACCAGGCCGATGGCGAGCATCTCCACCACGTCCAACGCCTGGTCGAGCACCAGCCAGCCGGCGAGCGCGGCGACCGCCGGGCCCAGGCTCATCAGCACCGCGAAGGTGGCGGTGGGCAGCCGGCGCAGCGCCAGCAGCTCCATGGTGTACGGCAGCACGGAGGCGAGCAGCGCCAGCCCGGCGCCGAGCGTCAGCACGTCGGGGTGCCACAGTCGGTCACCGCCGTCACGCAGCCCGAGCGGCAGGGTGACCAGGGCGGCCACCGCGAGGGCCAGGGCGAGCCCGTCCGCCCGGGGGAACCGGCCGCCGACGCGGGCCGAGGTGACGATGTACGCCGCCCACATCGCCCCCGCCGCGAGCGCCAGCACGGCGCCGACCGGGTCGAGCCGGTCGAAGCCGCCCTGGCCGAGCAGGGCCACCCCGGTCAGGGCCAGCCCGGCCCAGCACCAGGCGACCAGCCGGCGGGCGGCGAGGACGGAGAGGGTCAGGGGTCCCAACACTTCCAGGGTGACCGCCGGGCCGAGCGGGATCCGCTCGATGGCCTGGTAGAAGACCGAGTTCATGCCGGCCAGGGCGAGCCCGAAGGCGAGCACCGCGAGCCAGGCGTCCCGGTCGTGCCCGCGCAGCCGGGGCCGGCACACCGCCAGCATGAGCAGCGCGCCGATGGTCAGCCGCAGGGTCACGGTGCCGGCCACGCCGACGCGCGGGAAGATGAGCGCGGCCACCGCCGAACCGAACTGCACCGACAACGCCCCGCCGAGCACCAGCCCGACCGCCCCGATTCGGCCGCCGTTTCGGCGGCGTGGGCCGGATCCGGGTGTCGACGTGCCGGTGCTGCTCATGCCCGCGACGCTAGCCGCCCCGCCGGTCCGGACCGTTCCCGCCCCTGT
>NZ_SMKD01000060.1 GCF_004348595.1 Micromonospora sp. KC723 | reverse complement strand
CTTCTTCGACTGACCACCTCGTCGGTCAGGAGGTGGATTCGCGGGCGGTGAGGTGGTGCGGGGCCAGTAGGTCACGGGGTGGGCTGCCGCGGTCGCCGTCGACGCGGGCGGCCAGCAGGTCCACCGCCAGCTGGGCGATGCGCTCCTTGTCCGGCGTCACCGTGGTCAGGGTGGGGGTGCTGAACCGGCCGTCCTCGATGTCGTCGAAGCCCGCCACCGCCACGTCTGCGGGCACCCGCAGACCCGCCAGGTGCAGGGCCCGCAGCGCGCCGAGGGCCAGGGTGTCGGTGAAACAGAAGAGGGCGTCGGGGCGTACCCCGGCGGTGAGCAGGCGTCGCACGGCGGCGGCGCCGTCGGCGCGGCGCCAGGCCGGCGTGGCCACGACCAGGCGCTCGTCGTACCCGATGCCGGCGTCGGCGAGCGCGGCGGTGTATCCGGCCAGGCGCAGCCGCGCCCCCGCCCCCGCCGGGGTACGCGACGCGCCGATCGCGGCGATCCGGCGGCGGCCGAGCCCGGCGAGGTGGGCGGTGACCTGGCGGGCGGCGGTCACGCTGTCGATACCGACGTGGTCGGCGGGTGCCTGGTCGATGCGTTCCCCGAGCAGCACCAGCGGAGTGCCGTCGAGGCCGGCGAGGTCGTCGGCGCCGAGTGCCCGCGGGCTGAAGATGATCCCGTCGATCATGTGGTCGCCGATCCCGGCGGCGGCCACCCGTTCCCGCGCCGGGTCACCGCCGGTCTGGTCGACCAGCACCCTCCAGTCCCGCTGGGCGGCGGCGACGACCACGTGCCGGGCCAGCTCGGCGAAGTACGGCAGGTCGAGTTCGGGCACGGCCAGGGCGATCACCCCGGTCCGCCCCTTGCGCAGGTTGCGGGCGGAGAGGTTGGGGCGGTAGTTCAGTTCGGCGACCGCCGCCTCGACCCGGGCCCGGGTCTCGGGCCGCACGTGCAGGTGGCCGTTGACCACGTTCGACACGGTTTTGACCGACACCCCGGCCCGCTCGGCCACGTCCTTCAACCTGTGTCGCACGGGTCGCCCCTCCCACCGGTCGCGGTGGTGCGGACTCTAGCGCCGCGGGCTGGGACGTGTACATCGGTGCCGCTCGGCGGGTGGTCAGCCGATGCGGGACGGCCGACGGGGTTCGGCAGCGGTGGCGTCGCGGCTGGCCAGCCGATTGCGGCGGTAGCCGTAGCCGAAGTAGATCAACAAGCCGAGCAGCATCCAGGCACCGAACCGCAGCCAGGTCTCCACCGACAGGTTGAGCATCAGGTACAGGCAGGCCAGCGCGGAGACGATCGGCAGCACCGGGGAGAACGGCACCCGGAACGGCCGGTCGAGTTCCGGGCGACTGCGGCGCAGGATCGGCACCGCGATCGACACGATCACGAAGGCGCAGAGCGCGCCGATGCTGACCAGGTCGGCCAGGGCCGACAGCGGAAGGAAGCCGGCGAGCAGGGCGACCGCCACGGTCATCACGGCGGAGATCCGGTACGGGGTGCCCCAGCGCGGGTGGATCGCGGCGACCGCCGGCGGGATCAGGCCGTCTCGGGAGATGGCGAAGCCGATCCGGCCCATGGCCACCAGGTCGACCAGGATGACGCTGGTCAGGCCGGCGACGGCGGCGATGGAGACCAGGACCCCGGCCCAGCCCGCGCCGACCGCGTCGAAGGCCGCCGCGATGGGCGCGCCCCGGTCGATCTCGGTGTACGGCACCATGCCGACCATGACCAGCGAGACGCCGATGTACAGCACGGTCGAGATCAGCAGCGTGCCGAGCAGGCCCAGGGTGAGATCCCGACGGGGACGCCTGGTCTCCTCGCCGAGGTTGGCCACCGCCTCGAAGCCGGTGTAGGCGAAGAAGACCACGGCGGCGGCGCTGAGCACGCCGACGAAACCGAAGACCGAGGGTTCCAGTCCGAAGAGGGCCTGGGTGACCGGCTGCTTGATGCCGCCCTCGCCGGGGCCGGCCGGCTCGGCCGGCGGGATGAACGGGGTGAGGTTGGCGGCCTTCACGAAGAACAGGCCGGCGGCCACGATGAAGACGCAGATGCCGACCTTGACCAGCACCAGCAGGTTGGTCACCCGGGCGGACTCGCGGATGCCGACGATGGCGACCGCGCCGAGCAGCAGCACGATGCCGATCGCGCCGAGGTTGACGACGCTGCCCTCCTCACCGAACCAGATGGTGGGCAACCCGAGGAGTTCGGCGAGGTAGCCGGACCAGCCGCGGGCCACCACCGCCGCGCCGAGCGCGAACTCCAACAACAGGTCCCAGCCGATGATCCAGGCGACGATCTCGCCCATGGTGGCGTACGCGTAGGTGTAGGCGCTGCCGGCGGCCGGCACGCTGGAGGCCAACTCGGCGTAGCAGAGGGCGGCGAGCAGGGCGACCACACCGGCGACGGCGAACGAGATCACCACGCCGGGCCCGGCGCTGTCCCGGGCCTCGATGCCGGTGAGCGTGAAGATGCCGGTGCCGATCACGATGCCGATGCCGAAGCCGGTGAGATCCCGGGCCCGGAGGTGACGCCGCAGGCCGGGCCCGCCGTCGCCGCCGTCTGCTCGGCTCTGGGCCATCACGTCCTTGATTGGTTTAGTACGCAGCACGGACACCACGCGTCACCTCCCACCACATGACCACCATGCTGGCGGCCGGTGCCGGCGTAGCTACCCAACGCAGGCCCCCGTCAATCACCACCTCAGGGACGCCTTGCCGCGCTCCTCGTCGCCGGGCCGTCGTGGGGGTGCCGGTGGCTCAGGCCCACTCGCAGCGGCCCAGCTCCCACCGGGTGGGTTCGGGGTGGCGCGGCGTCACCGACCCGGTGGCGCCGAAACGCACCGAGTCGCTGCGGAGGTCGGGGTGCTCCACCGCGAAGGCCACCGCCGCCGCCTCCTCCAGCGCCAACATTCCGCCCTCGCCGTACGCGGCGTCGAACGCCGCGTCGCCCAGCCTGCGGCGCAGCTTCGCCTGCTCGTCGGTCCAGTAGGGGCCGTAGATGCCGGGCGAGGCACGCAGCCGCGCCCGGGTCGCCTGGGCGGCGCCGAAGAGCCGGGCCGCGGTGAGCGGATCGTCGGCGGCGCATCGCACGGCCACCGCGCTGACCGTGTCGCAGGCCCGCCCGTGGTAGCCGTGGCTCATCCGCGAGCGGAGCGCCACCAGCAGGTGCTCGTGCGCCGCGACCCGGTCGCCCCGGGTCAGCGCGACCATGCCCAGCAGCATGTCCACCGACCGGCGGCCCCGTTCCACCGCCCGGGCCGCCTCCACCGGTCGGGCCGCGCCGAGCAGCTCGGCCGCCTCGTCCAACGCGCCCCGCCGCCACAGCAGCTCGGCCAGGTTGTAGACGGCGAAGAGGGCGTCGCCGGCCACCTCCTGCTCCCTCGCCCAGTCGATGACCTCCCGGCAGACCCGCTCCGCCTCCGTGAACTGACCCATGTCGATCAGCGGGGCGGCCCGCCCCGCCAGCACCCGGGCGAGCAGGCCGGCGTCGCCGGCCTGCCGGGCCGCCGCCTCCGCCCGCTGCGAGTAGCGCAGTTCCTCGGCGAACTCCCCGTCCGCGCCGGCGTGCAGTGAGTGCAGGTGGTACGCCGCCGCCAGCTCCGCCTCCGGGATCGACTCGCCGGTCTCCGCGATCCGCCCGTAGAGCCGGAACAGCCAGAGCCGGGCCTCCCGGGACAGGCCCCGCTCCCGCCACCACTGGTCCAGGCCGCCGGCCAGCCGCAGCCCCGCCCGGGCGCTGCCACCGGTGGCGCACCAGCGCAGCGCCGCACGCAGCTCCCCGGCCAGCGGGTCCAGCGCGTACAGGGAGAGGGTGACCGGGCGGCCGTCGGGCCCGAGGTGGGCCTGCTCCAGCGCGTGCGCCGACCACGCCACGTGCCGGTCCCGGGCGGCCTGCTCCTCACCCGCCTCGGCCAGCCGGCGGGCCGCGTACGCGCGGATCGGGTCGAGCATCCGGTAGGTGCTGCCCGTGGCGTGCGGCTCGGCCAGCACCATCGACTTGTCCACCAGCACCGAGAGCGGGTCGATCGGGTCGTCGTCGAGCAGCCATTCGACCGTGGGCAGGCTGACCGGCCCGGCGAACACCGACAGCCAGCGCAACAACCGGGACGCGCGGGGCCCCAGTGTCCGGTACGACCAGGTCACCGTGGCCTGCATGGTGAGGTGCCGCTCGACGGCGGACCGCTGTACGGCCCGGTGCGCCGGCGACGGCGGCGGTTTGCCGGACGCGACGGCGACCAGGTCGACGGTGTCCCGCTGGTTGCCCGTCCAGCCTGGACACACCGGGGGAACAGTGTCGACCCGCCCGGCGTCCAGAGTGCCGAGCACGTCGTCGAGGCGGGCGGCGAGCTGCCCGGCGGAGAGCACCCGGAGCCGGGCCGCGGCCAGCTCGATCGCCAACGGCAGGCCGTCCAGCCGCTGCACCACCCGGTGCAGGTCACCGATCTCGGCCCAGTCCGGTGGCCGGCCGCCCCGGGCCGCCGCCGTCCGGTCCAGCAGCAGGGCCAGCGCGTCGCTCTCGGGCCGCCCCGGCTGCGGGTCCACCGAGAGCGGCGGGATCCGCCAGACCACCTCGCCGGGCAGGCCGAACGACTCCCGGCTGGTGGCCAGCGCCCGCAACCCGGCGCCACCGGCCAAGAGTCGGGAGATCACCTCCGCGCAGGCGGCGGGCTGGGCGTCGCAGGTGTCCAGCACCACCAGCATCCGGCGCGGGGCCGCGTACTCGACCAGGGTGTCGAGCATCGGGCGGCCCGGTTCGGGGCGCAGCCCCAGCACCGCGGCGACCGCGAACGCCACCAGCCCCGGGTCGGTGACCGTGGCGATGTCCACGAACCACACCCCGTCCGGGTACGCCTCGACCAGCCCGGAGGCCAGCTCCACGGCCAGCCGGGTCTTGCCGGCGCCGCCGGCGCCGAGCACGGTGACCAGCCGGTGCCGGCGGACCAGCAGGTCCAGCTCGGCCCGTTCGGCCTGCCGGCCGATGAATGAGGTGACCTGGGTGGGCAGGTTGTGGGCCGCCGCTTCGGCGGTGCGCGGTCGGGGGAACTGTCGTTCCAGGCCGGGCGCGACGAGCTGGAAGAGACGCTCCCGGTCGTCGAAGCCGCGCAGCCGGTGCAGCCCGAGGTCGAGCAGGGACGCCCCGCACGGGAGCGGGTCGGCGAGCCGGGCGGTCGACGCGGAGCAGAGCACCTGCCCGCCGTGCGCGGCGGCGGCCACCCGGGCGGCCCGGTGCACCTCAGGGCTGGCGTACTCGCCGTCACGCGGTTCGGCGTACCCGGTGTGCAACCCCATCCGCACCCGGGGTGTGGCGTCCGGGTTGGGCCAGTCGTGCGTGGACAGCGCCCGCTGCCCGGTCAGGCAGGCGGTGAGCGCCGCCGACGCGTCCGGGAAGGCGAGGAAGAACGAGTCTCCCTCGGTCAGCAGTTCCGCGCCGTCGGTCGCGGCGAGGGTGTCGCGTAACAGTCGGCGGTGTTCGCGCAGCACCGGGCGGTAGTCGGCGCCGAGTAGTTGCGCCAGCCGGGTCGACCCCTCGATGTCGGTGAAGACGAAGGTCACCCAACCGCTCGGGAGGGAAATCCGTGGCGACATGCGTGGCACCTCCGCCCTGACGTCAGGTTCGATACTGCCCTATGGTCAGACCGTCACGCATCGTGAGAACGGCTGGGCGGCGTCCGCCCCAAGGCGCCGTCCCACCAGGCGGCGGCACGACGGGACGCCCGGCCGGCGGCGACGGTCAGCCGCAGCAGCCGCCGCCGCAGCAACCCCCGCCGGCCGGGGCCGCCGGGGCGGCGGACCGGACTCCCGCGCCACCTCGACCGGTGACCGCGACGGTGGAGAGGAGCTTGACCGTGTCGGCGTGCCCCTGTGGACAGGACGCCGGCTCACCGGCGTGGGCCATCGGACGGTTGACCTCGAAGGTGTCGCCGCAGGCGCGGCAGCGGAACTCGTACCGGGGCATGCGTTCAGCGTACGACCGGCCCTGCCGTTCCGGGGGGCATGGGTGATACTCGACGGGTGGCCAGCGGCGAGGAGAGTGCGAGGGTGCGACCCCTGCGACCGGCGACGCCGCCCGACGGGCCGCTCGGCAGCTCCGGCGCCGCGCCCGACCCGGCGCCGCCACCCCGCCCCGGCCGTCCCGGTCCGGACGAGGCGCGCCCCGCGACGGCCGGCCCGGCGGAGACCGCGACGGCCGAGGCCGCACCGGTCGAGGCCGCACCGGTCGAGGCCGCACCGGCCGAGCCCGCACCGGTCGAGACCCCGACGGCCGAGCCCGCGACGGCCGGCGCGCCGAAACCCGACGGGCCGAAGGCCGGGGGGTCCGAAGCGGCCGCTGCGGAGGCCGGCACGGCCGGAGACGACGCCGCCGAGGACGAGGCGGCCAGGAGTGCGGGGCGGAGGCGGCGGGTGCCGTTCGCGCACGCCGTCCGGCTGCCCCCGCCCCGGCAGGCGTTGGCCGGCGCGGCCAAGGCCACCCGGGCCTGGGCCCGACGGCCCAGCGGCCGGCTGACCCTGGCCGGGGTGTTCCTCTTCGCGCTGGTCGCCACCACCGGCGCGGTGGGCGCCGTGGTGGTCCCGTCGGCCGTGCGGTCCACGAAGCCGGTCGCCGTGGACGCGACCGACACGGCCGCCGCCGTGGTGCCCGCACCGGGGGCGCTGCCCGACGCCACCGCCGCCGCGGTGGTCCCCGGACCGCCCGTGTCCCCCGGGTTCCCCGCCACCGCCGTCCCGGGTGGCGGGCCGACGAGCGGCCCGACGGCCATTCCCGGCACCGCACGTCCGGCTGACGTGATCGCCGACTGGGCGCGCGTCACCGGCGCCAAGGTGGGGGTCTCCCCGGTGGCGATGCAGGCGTACGGCTACGCCGAGCTGGCGCTGGCCGAGACGAACCGCGGCTGCCAGCTGAGCTGGACCACCCTCGCCGCGATCGGGTACGTCGAGTCCCGGCACGGGCAGGCCAACGGCGCCACGCTGAAGTCCACCGGACGGGCCGAGCCGGAGATCATCGGCGACCCGCTCGACGGCAACGGCGGCCGTTCCCTGATCCGGGACACCGACCGGGGGCTGTTCGACCGGGACACCACCTACGACCGGGCGATCGGGCCGATGCAGTTCATCCCGACCACCTGGCAGGAGATCGGCGCGGACGCCGACAACGACGGCCGGAAGGACCCGCACGACCTGGACGACGCGGCGCTGGCCGCCGGCAGGTACCTGTGCAAGGGCGGCCGGAACATGACCGTCCCGGGTGACTGGTGGGGCGCCATCCTGTCCTACAACGACGTACGCCGTTACGCCACGGACGTGTTCGACAAGGCCAACGAGTACGGGCGGGCCAGCCGTACGTGACGTGATCGACCGCATACATTGCCGGACCGGACACTTCCCCCGGGCTGCTCTTGCCGGCAAGCTGTACGGGTGATGGTGCGCGAGTGGGATCCCCGGACCGCGTCGTCCGACGAGATCGGGTCTGTACTGGAGACGCTGAACGCGGTCCTGGCGGCGGACCTTCCGCAGGATCCGCCCTGGCGGGAGGGTTCGCTGCGGGAGTACCTCTCCGAGGTGATGCCGGGCGAACGGCGGATCTCGTGGGTCGCCGAGGGCAGTCCCGACCCCGACGGCACCCCCGGCCGGATCCTGGGGCACGTGCACGTGCTGCTGCTCGGGGATATCGGCGTGCTGGAGGTGCTGGTGCACCCGTCGGTGCGCCGCACCGGCCTGGGCCGGCAACTGGTGTTGACCGCGGCCCGCCGGGTCTACCAGGAGGGTTTCCGGTCGATCGGCGTCGAGGTGGTCGGTGACACGCCGGCCGTCGCCTTCTACGAGTCGCTCGGTTTCGCCCGGGAGTACGTCGAGACCCGCAGCGTGCTCGACCTGACCTCGGTGGACTGGCCGGCGCTGACCGAGATGGCCGGCGGGGTGGGCGCCGGGTACCACCTGGAGTTCTGCCCGGGCGGGCCGCCGGACGAGCTCATCGAGGCGTACGCCCGGGCCAAGGCCGAGGTGCGTGACGTCGGTGACGGTGAGCTGCGTCCCAGCTCGTACGATCCGCAGCGACTGCGGGACAGCCTGGACACCCTGCACCGGCGCGGCATGAAGCCGTACATCGTGCTGGCCCTGCACGAGCAGACCGGGGAGGTGGCCGGGTTGACCGAGGTGGTGGTGCCGGCACAGCACCCCACCCGCGCCGACCAGTACGACACCATCGTGGTGCAGGATCACCGCGGTTACGGCATCGACCGGGCGATCAAGGCCCGGATGCTGCTGGAGCTGCGCTCGGCCGAGCCCGAGCTGGTCGAGGTGCAGACTTGGAACGCGCAGGCCAACGAGGCCATGCTGAAGGTGAACGCCGAGCTGGGCTACCGCCCCGACCGGGAGTGGTGCGAGTACAGCGTGGACGTCGCGGAACTGGTGCACCGCCTCGACCCGACCCGCTGACCTTAACGGCAATTCACCACATCGCCGCCCGGGGGATGGACGGCGGCCAACGGCGACGCTTAACGTGCGTGGGTTCACGTCCACCCATCGTGGAGGCCCCATGCGCCCGCGCCGCAGATACGCCGCGCTCGCCACAGCCGCCGCCGTCACCCTCGCGGGGGTCGGCGTCGCACCGGTCGCGGCCAGCGCCGCGCCCACCGACCTGTTCATCTCGGAGTACGTCGAGGGCTCGTCCAACAACAAGGCGATCGAGCTGTTCAACGGCACCGCCGCCGCGGTGGACCTGACGGCCGGCGGCTACCAGCTCCAGCTGTACTTCAACGGCGCCACCACGGCCACCACCGTGGCGCTCGGCGGCACCGTCGCCCCCGGCGACGTGTTCGTCTTCGCCGCCTCGTCGGCCGCCCCGGCGATCCTGGCCCAGGCTGACCAGACCTACGCCTCCGCGCTGTTCAACGGCGACGACGCGATCGTGCTGCGCAAGGGCGGCGCGGTGCTCGACTCGGTCGGCCAGGTCGGCGTCGACCCGGGCACCGAGTGGGGCAGCGGGCTCACCAGCACCGCCGACAACACGCTGCGCCGGCTGCCGTCGGTTTCCGCCGGGGACACCGACCCATCCGACGCGGTCGACCCCGCCGCCCAGTGGGCGGGCTTCCCGACCGACACCTTCGACGGTCTGGGCACGCACTCGGTGGCCGGCGGCGGCCCGGTCGACCAGCCGGCCAGCCTGAACTGTGGCGGCACGCTGACCGTGGAAGCGGGCGCGACCGCCAACCGCCAGGTCACCGCCACCGACACGGACGACACCGTCGTCGACCTCGCGGTCACCTCGGTCACCCCGACGCCCACGGCCGGCACGATCACCCGTACGGCGTTCACCCCGGCCACCGCCGCCGGCGGTACGGCCACCGCCACCGTCACCGCCAACGGCCTGCCCGCCGGTGCGTACGCGGTCACGGTGACCGCCACCGACGCCGACGGCGGCACCGCGACCTGCGCTTTCACCGTGCAGGCCACCCCATTGCTGTCGGTGGGCGAGGTGCAGGGCCGTACCGGCGACGACGAGAACGGCCGCACCGACCGGTCTCCGCTCGCCCCGGCCAGCGGCAACGGCACCAGCTCCGCCCTGTACGACGTGCGGGGCGTGATCACGCAGAAGTCGCTCACCCGCACCTCCGCCGGGGCCGACCAGCACGGTTTCTACCTGCAGAGCCGCCGGGGCACCGAGGACGGCGACCCGCTCACCTCCGACGGGATCTTCGTCTTCACCGGGTCGTTCACCACCCTGATCGGCGGCTACCCGCCAACCGTCGGTGACGAGGTGGTGCTGCGCGGCCGGGTGTCGGAGTACTTCAACCAGACGCAGCTCTCCAGCGCCTCCCTGGTGCGCAAACTGGACTCCGGCCTGGACGTGAACACCGCCGTGACGGTGGCCGACGCGGTCCCGCCGGCGGAGGCGGCCGACGCGGACCGGTTCTGGGAGCGGCACGAGGGCGCCCGGACGCGGGTCCGCGCCGGCAGTGCGGTGACCGGGCCCCGGGATGTCTTCGGCTCCACCGCCGACTCGGAGATCTGGGTGGTGGATCGGGACGACCCGCTGCTGAAGCGGACCGACGCGTACGCCCGCCGGGTGTTCCGGGACGCGCACCCGCTCGACGACGTGCCGGAGCGGCTCTTCGACAACGGCAACGGCCAGCGGATCCTGCTCGGCGGCGGCGGGGTGAAGGCCACCGCCGGGGACTCGACGGCGCTGCTCCCGCCGGCCCGCGCCTTCGACACGGTCGCCGCCGACGGGTACGGGGCGGTCTCCTACGGCTTCAACAAGTTCAGTGTGCAGCCGGAGGCGGTTTCTCTGACCGCCGGCGTCGACCCGTCGCGGAACAGCCCGCCGAAGCCGGCCGACCGGCACCGCGAGGTGGCCGTGGCGACCTACAACGTGGAGAACCTCTACGACCACCGGGACGACCCGTTCGACGGCTGCGACTTCGCCGGCAACGCGGGCTGCACCGGGGTGAGCCCGCCGTTCGACTACGTGCCGGCCAGCGAGGAGGACTACCACCAGCACCTGGCGGCGCTCGCCGACCAGATCCGCAACGACCTGCACGCCCCGGACCTGATCCTGGTGCAGGAGGCCGAGGACCAGGACATCTGCGCGGTCTCCGGCAATCGGCTGGTCTGCGGTGACCGCAACGACGCCGACGGAGCCCCGGACACCCTGCAGGAGTTGGCGCTGACCGTGGCCGCCGGCGGTGGCCCGGCGTACGCCGCCGCGTACGACCGGACGGGCGCGGACGCCCGGGGGATCACGTCGGCGTTCCTCTACCGGACGGACCGGCTGTCGCTGGCCCCGGTGACCGCCGCCGACCCGCTGTTCGGTACCGCCCCGTCGGTGCGGTACCGCGCGGCGGGGCTGCCGTCCAACGCGGACGTGCAGAACCCGAAGGCGCTCAACGCGCAACTGCCGGCCGATACCGACACGTCGACCGGCCGGGACGGGACCAACGTCTACACCCGTGCCCCGCAGTTGGGCAGGTTCGTGGTGCGGGCGGCGCCGGGATCGGCGGAGTCCTTCGTGCTGTACGCGCTGAGCAACCACTACTCCTCCGGGCCGGACAGCCGGGTCGGGCAACGCACCGAGCAGGCCGCGTACGGGGCCGCGATCGTCACCGCCGTCGAGGAGTCGGACCCGCACGCCCGGGTGGTGTACGGCGGGGACCTGAACGTCTTTCCCCGCCCGGACGACCCGATCGCCACCGGCGCGAACCCGACCCCCTCGGACCAGTTGGCCCCGCTCTACCGGGCGGGCCTGCACAACCTCTGGGACAGCCTGGTGGCGGACGTGCCGTCGGCGGCGTACTCGTACAGCTTCCAGGGCTCGGCGCAGACGCTGGACAGCATCTTCGTCAACGACACCCTCCACGACGACCTGGTGCAGGTGCGCACGGCGCACGTCAACGCCGACTGGCCGGCGGAGCACACCGGTGACGGATCGCGCGGTGCCAGCGACCACGACCCGTCGGTCGCCCGGTTCCGCGCACAGCCGTCGCTGCGGGTCGCCGACGCGTCGGTGGTGGAGGGCGACAAGGGCGACCGCACGCTGACGTTCCAGGTGACCGTCTCCCGGCCGCTGTCCCAGCCGACGACGCTCTGCGCCGCCACCGTCGGCCTGAGCGCGCTGCCTTGGTCGGACTTCACCCCGTACGTTGGATGTCGGGTGCTGCCCGCCGGGCAGAGCTCGCTGGCCTTCCCGGTCACCGTCCGGGGTGACCGGCGGGCCGAGGCGGACGAGACGATGGCCGTCGCGGTCGCCGGTCCGTTGCACCTGCGGTACGCCGACCCACTGGCGACCGGCACCATCAGCAACGACGACTGAGTCTCGACCGGTACGACGACGGCCCGCCGGCCAGGGTGACCCTGACCGGCGGGCCGTCACCAGTAGGAACGCGGGCTGCGGGGCGGGGGCGGCACGTTCCGGTACTTCGCCACCCGCACCTCCCACTGGCTGCGCCGCCGCATCTCGTCCCGGACGGCACGGTTGCGGTAGAACGTCTCCGGCGGTCGGGCCAGCCCGTAGATGTCGGCCCACCACTCGCCCGGCTTCGGGTCGAGGATGGTGTCCAGGTGCGCCGGGTAGCGCCGCTCGGCGCCGTCACGGATGTCGTCGCGGTCCCGCATCGGCTGGAGTACCCGACCGCACCGGTCGACGACCGCCAGGTGGAACCCGCCGACGGCGAGGATCCGGTGCAGCACGGCCAGACTGGGCAGCAGCTCACCCGCCTCGATCCGACCGACCGTCCCATGGTGCAGCCCGGCGGCGCGGGCGAGCTCCCGCTGGCTGCGGTCGGCTCGTCGGCGGACGGCGCGGACGATGCCGGCGACCGGCCAGACGATCTCGGCGTCGACCGGGCCAGCGACCGGCGGGTCGGGTGCCAAGTTGTCCGGCTCGTCGGGTGGTTCGTCGGCGGAGCGGATCGGTTCGGTCATGGCCCCACCGTCGCGTTCCGTCGGGCCGTTCCGCCACCCCGGCGACGCGTCCTGTGGACAACGACGTCCGCTGTGGAAAACCCGGAGGGCGTCTGGCCTCGGCTCCGCTCAGCCGGCCGGCTCCCGGAGCGTCCGAGCCCGCCGGAACAGCACGCCGAGCAGGTGCGCGTAGCCGCGCGCGTCATCGATTGCGCGGTGCGTGTGCGGAATGTTGCCCAGCCATTCGGCGGGCAGGGTGCGGGACGACACGTCGGCGACCGGACGGCCGGTGACCGCTGCGGCGTAGCTTTTCAGGCACAGGCCGGGGCCGTCGAAGAGGCGGTCCTTCTCGTAGGGGCCCGGGACCAGGCCGTAGCGGGTGAAGCGTCGAAGGTAGTAGTCGATCCAGGCACCGTCGAAGGCGATCGGCGAGGCGGCGAACATACGAGGGCCTGGCAGGTCGCGCACCCATCCGACGAACCGCGCCATGACCTCGTGGACGGGCTGCGGATCGGTGGTCGCGGCGGCCCACGCCTCGGGGTGGGTCTGGAACCACGCGTACGTGTCGGGGTTCGGGGCCGCACCCGGGAGCGGTTCGAGGACGGCTTCGAAACGGGCCAGTTCCTCGCCGTCGCCGGTTACGGCAACGGAAGCGAACGATCTCATCGAGTTGGGGCCCGGCCACGGACCATCGACCTCGATGTCCGTGACAACGTAGATCCAGTGGTCCTGACTGTCGGTCATTCCGGTCAAAGCAGACCTCCTCCGGTAGCTTCAGGCCGGCAAGAAGTGTGCCACGGCAACCCTCGACGCATTGACCAACCCGGATCCCGAACCCAAATCCGCAACTCTGCGTGACCATTGCCGGCATTCGCCAAAATGTAACCCTCGGTGAACCCCAACGGGTTCCCCTGACGGGCCGCCGTTCACCGGCCGAGCCAAGCCGGCCGTGAGCAGCCATAGTGCCGAACCCTCAACGAAGGTCGGTCACGCCACTCGGACGCTTTGCTCTGCTACCACATACGCACCGCGCACTCAGCGTGGCTGTCGCGTCCATGGCAGCAGAGCAAAGCGTCCGCATGGGGTCCACCAGCAGCAGAGCAAAGAACACGGAGGGTGATACTGGGAACCACGCACGGTCGACCGCGCCGACCCCGGCTCAGTAGCGCTGGCGGAGCAACTGGGCGGCCTCGACGGCCCAGTAGGTGAGGATGATCTGCGCGCCGGCGCGACGGATCGACGTCAGCGTCTCCAGCATCAGCCGCTCCCGGTCGACCCAACCGTTCGCGGCGGCCGCCTCGACCATCGCGTACTCGCCGGAGACCTGGTAGGCGGCGACCGGGACGTCCACCGCGGCCCGGACCGCCGACACCACGTCGAGGTAGGGCAGCGCCGGCTTGACCATCACCATGTCGGCGCCCTCGGCGACGTCCAGCGCCACCTCACGCAGCGACTCGCGCAGGTTCGCCGGGTCCTGCTGGTAGGTGCGCCGGTCCCCCTCCAGCGCCGATTCGATCGCGTCGCGGAACGGGCCGTAGAACGCCGAGGCGTACTTGACCGCGTACGCCAGCACCGCCACGTCGGAGTGGCCGGCGGCGTCCAGCGCCCGGCGTACCACGCCGACCTGGCCGTCCATCATCCCGGACGGCCCGACCACGTCGACCCCGGCGGCGGCCTGGGCCACCGCCATCTCCGCGTACGCGGCCAGCGTGGCGTCGTTGTCGACCGTGCCGTCCGGGGTGAGCACGCCGCAGTGCCCGTGCGAGGTGAACTCGTCGAGGCAGAGGTCACTCATCACCACCGTGGCGTCGCCCACCTCGGCGACGACGTCGCGGATGGCGACGTTGAGGATGCCGTTCGGGTCGATGCCGCCGGAGCCGCGCTCGTCCCGGGACGCCGGCACCCCGAAGAGCATGATGCCGCCCACCCCGGCCTGGACCGCCTCCACGGCGGCCTTGCGCAGCGAGTCACGGGAGTGCTGGAGCACGCCCGGAAGCGACGCGATGGCCCGCGGCTCGGCCAGCCCCTCCTTGACGAACATCGGCACGACCAACTCGGCCGGGTCGACGCGGGTCTCGGAGACCAGCCGCCGCACGGCCGCGTTACGACGCAACCGGCGGGGCCGGATCTCGGGGTACGGCATGAGGGGCCTCCTGGAAACGTTCAGCGGAAGCGGAGGGCGGTCGGCCCCTGCACCTTCGAGCCCCGGCGCTGCTTCGCCGGCATGGCGGCGAGCTTCTCGCGCAGCTCGACGGCGTAGGCGGCGAGCGCCTCCACCAGGTCGGGCACCGAGGCGTGCGCAGGCTGCACGTCGACCCGCAGGCCGAACTCGGTCGCGGTCTCCGCCGTCTTGGGCCCGATGACTGCAACAACGGTACGGGCGTGCGGCTTCCCGGCGATGCCGACCAGATTCCGCACGGTGGAGGAGGACGTGAAGAGCACCGCGTCGAAGCCGCCCGACTTGATGGCGTCCCGGATCTCGGCGGGCGGCGGCGCGGCCCGCACCGTCCGGTACGCGGTCACGTCGTCGACCTCCCAGCCACGCTCGGTGAGCCCGGCGGCGAGGGTCTCGGTGGCGATGTCGGCGCGCGGCAGCAGCACCCGGCCGACGGGGTCGAGGATCTCGTCGTGCGGGGAGAACTCGGCCAGCAGGCCCTCGGAGGACTGCTCGCCCGACGGGACCAGTTCCGGCTGGATACCGAAGGCACGGACCGCGTCGGCGGTCGCCTCACCGATGCAGGCGATCTTGACGCCACCGAAGTGCCGGGCGTCCAGGCCGTGCTCGGCGAACTTCTCCCATACCGCGCGGACGGCGTTCACCGAGGTGAAGACGACCCAGGCGTACCGGCCGTCGACCAGACCCTTGACTGCCCGCTCCATCTGCGCCGGGGTACGCGGCGGCTCGACCGCGATGGTCGGCACCTCGCAGGGGATCGCCCCGTACGCGCGCAGCCGGGCGCTCATCGCCCCGGCCTGCTCCTTGGTCCGGGGAACGAGCACCTTCCAGCCGTACAGCGGGCGGTTCTCCCACCAGCTCAGCTTGTCCCGCTGGCCGACGCCCTCCCCGACGGTGAGCACCACCCGGCCGGTGAAGCCGAGCGCCGCCGCGACGAAGGAGTCGACGGTCGACGTGGTGGTGTACTGCGTCTCGCCGGTGCCGTCACCGGTCACCCCGACGCCGGTGGCGCCGTCCACCCCGGCGGCGAGCAGGCCGTCCCGGATCGCGGCGAGGTCGCCCGCGTCCACCGCGAGGGCCAGCGAACCCCGGCCGACCGCGGCGGCCAGCGCGTCGAAGTCCAGCGTGCTGACGTCCTCGACGTCGGCGGCGGTCCGTACGCCCGGCAGCGGCACACCGGCGTAGGTGGCCACCCCCTCGGCCTGGCCGACCCCCGGTACCACCTCGAAGTGCGCGGCGGTACGAGCGACCGCCTGCACCTCCTTGACGACCGAGTCGTGGCCGAACGGGTCGCCGGCGACCAGGTGCACCGCGTTCAGCCCGGAGCGGGCGGCGGAGATGAGCACCTTCGCCACGTCACCCGGCACGCCTTCGGCGGGCGTGAACTGGGCGTCGGACTTGGCCTGGGCGCGGACGACGTCGAGCAGCGACTCGGGCAGTCCCCGGTCGTACACGACCTGGTCGGCGTCGACCAGGGCGTCGTGCGCCCGGCGGGTCAGCAGGCCCGGGTCACCGGGGCCCGCCCCGACGAACGCGATCCGGCCTACGGGCTTACGGGTGCGGGTCATTCTGTGCTCCCAATGTGCTGGGTCCCCGGGCCGGTGCTTCCGTCGTGGCCGAGGATCGAGTCGGCGCCGAGGTCGAGGAGTTCGGCGGCGAGTGCCTTGCCGATCTCCGCCGCGTCGGCGGGCGTACCGGTGCGGGACAGCCGGAGGTCACGGGTGCCGTCCGGGCTGATCACCGCCCCGCGCAGGTAGATCTCATCGCCGGAGTCGCCCTCGGCGAGTTCAGCGTAGGCGGCGACCGGAGCGGAGCATCCGGCCTCCAGGGTGGCCAACAGCGCCCGCTCCGCGACGACCGCGGCGCGGGACGGTGGGTCGTCGAGCGCCGCGAGCAGCTCGACCAGGCCGGTGTCGTCGGCCCGGCACTCCACCGCCAGCGCGCCCTGGGCGGGCGCGGGCAGCATCAGCATCGGGTCGAGCGTCTCGGTGATCACGTCGGCCCGGCCCAGCCGGGCCAGGCCGGCCCGGGCCAGGACGACCGCGTCGAGGTCGGCCTCCGGGCCGAGCACCCGCCCCAGGCGGGTGTCCACGTTGCCCCGGATCGGGGTGACCTCCAGCTGCATGCCGAGGGCGTACAGCTGGGCGATGCGGCGCAGCGCGCCGGTGCCCACCAGCGCGCCCGGGGGCAGCTCGGCGAGGGTACGACCGCCCTTGGCGACCAGCGCGTCGCGCGGGTCCTGGCGGGGCGGCACCGCCGCGATGTGCAGCCCGGCCGCGGCGGCGGTGGGCAGGTCCTTGTAGGAGTGCACCGCGAAGTCGATGGTGCCGGCGGTCAGCGCGTCGCGCAGCGCGGAGACGAAGACGCCGACGCCGAGCCGGTGCACGGGCGCCGAGGAGCGGTCGCCGGCGGTGACGATCTCGACCAGTTCGACCTCGCGGCCGGTGGCCTCGGTCAGGGCCTCGGCGACGTGGCCGGACTGGGCCAGCGCCAGGGCGCTGCCCCGGGTGCCGAGGCGCAGGGGGCCGGTCATCGCTCACCTCCGGGGTACGTGGTGTCGGTGTCGACCACGTCGGGCACGGTGTCCACCGGGGAGGTGTGCGGCACCTCCAGGTCGAACAGTTCACGCAGCAACGCGGCGTACTGGTCGCCGCCGGGCTCGGCGGCCAACTGGCGTACCCGCACGGTGGGCTGGTGCAGCAGCCGCTGCACGACCCGGTGCACCGTCCTGGCCACCTCGGCGCGCTGGTCGTCGGTGAGTTCCGGGCGGCGCTGGGCGAGCCGGCGCAGCTCGGTGGTGACCACGTCGTCGGCCCGGCCGCGCAGCGCGGCCACGGTGGGCGCGACGTCGGCGCCGCGCAGCCAGCTCAGGAAGGCCTCGACCTCGGTCGTGACGATCCGGGTGACCTCGGCGGCGTCGGCGGCGGCCGGCCCGTCGGCGAGCAGGGCGGCCATCCGGTCGATGTCGATCACCTCGACGCCGGGCAGTTCGGCCACGCCCGGCGCGACGTCGCGCGGCACGGCCAGGTCAAGCAGGACCAACGGACCCCGGTCGGCGTCGCGCCGGGCCAGCGCCCGGGTCACCACGTCGAGGGTGAGGACCGGTTCGGTGGCCGCGGTGGCGGCCACTACGATGTCCACTGTGGAGAGAGCGTGGACGAGCTCGGTCATCGGGACGGCGTTCGCCCCGTACGACTCGGCCAGGCGTACCGCCCGGTCGGCGCCCCGGTTGGTGACGGTGAGCGGGCCGGCGCCCCGCCGGGACAGCGTCGCGACGCCCAGCGCGCCCATCGCGCCCGCGCCGACCACCATGGCCGGCCGGCCGGCGAGGTCACCGTCGAAGTGACCGGCGGCCATGTCCAACGCGGCGGTCACCACGCTCTGCCCGGCCTTGTCGATGTTGGTCTCGGCGTGGGCCCGCTTGCCCACCCGCAGCGCCTGCTGCATCAACTCGTGCAGCAGGCGGCCGGCGGAGTCGGCCCCGGTCGCCCAGTGGTACGCGTCGCGCAGCTGGCCGAGGATCTGCGCCTCGCCGACCACCATCGAGTCCAGCCCGGCGGCGACCCGGAAGACGTGGTCGACCGCGGCGGCGTCGTAGTGCACGTACAGGTGGTTGGCGAGCGCCGCCGGCGACGATCCGGCCTGCTCGGCCAGCACGGCGCAGATGTCGCCCAGACCGCCGTGGAAGCCGGACACGGCGGCGTAGACCTCGACCCGGTTGCAGGTGGAGATCAGCACCGCCTCGGTGACGTACGGCTGGGCGACCAGCCGGTCCAGGGTGCGGGTGAGATCGGCGGGGGCCACCGCCAACCGCTCCAGGGTGGCGACCGGAGCGGTGCGGTAGGACGCGCCGACGACGAGCAGTTTCACGTGCCGATCGCCTCCTGGGTGTCGGTGGCCCCGAGCCCGCCGGGCAGTGCGGTGAGGGCGGACCCGCCGGTGGTGGGGAGCCTGGTCAGTGATGCCTTGCGGTGCTCGTGGAAGGACAGGATCTGCAGCTCGATGGCGAGGTCCACCTTGCGCACGTCGACCCCCTCCGGAACCGAGAGTACGCACGGGGCGAAGTTGAGGATGCTCGTGACACCGACAGCGACGAGCCGGTCGGCCACCGCCTGCGCCGCGCCGGCGGGGGTGGCGATGACCCCGATCGAGATCGACTCCTCGGCCGCCACCTCGGGCAGGTCGTCGACGTGCCGCACGACCAGCCCGTTGATCACCTCGCCGACCCGGCTCGGGTCCGCGTCGAGGAGTGCGGCGATCCGGAAACCCCGGCTGGCGAAGCCGTCGTAACCGGCCAGGGCGTGACCGAGATTACCCACGCCGACCAGGGCGACGGCCCGCCGTTGGGTGAGGCCGAGCACGTACTCGATCTGGTCGATCAGGAGCGCGACGTCGTAGCCGACGCCGCGGGTGCCGTACGACCCCAGTTGGGAGAGGTCCTTGCGGAGCTTGGCCGAGTTGACGCCGGCGGCGCTGGCCAGTTCCTCGCTGGAGACGGTCTCGTGACCGGTTTCGGCGAGGCCGTGCAGGGCACGGAGGTACTCGGGGAGCCGCGCGACGGTCGCCTCCGGGAGGTCCGGGAGCGCCGGTACGGCACCGGCGCGGCCGGGCGCGCCAGGGTGACGGTGCTGACTCATGAGACTCCGTGCGGTGCGATCCTCGGCCGATGACCGACCGTTTCGGGACTCCCGCTGGCGACCGAGGTTGCCGGCTGTGCTAGCAGGGCGCGTCGGAACTACAGGGTAGGCGCTTGTGAAGAGCTGCACAAATCGCGATCTTGGGCCCCGGCGACGCGCGCTCACCAGCCCCTCCATTCCGCAAGATCGATACCGGCCCCGCCACCGACACCGCCGCGCGATTATTGCTCAATCCCGACTTCTCTGACCAATCACGCGCCTGTCCGTCCCGGCCCCTCCCCCAACCCGACCCCGCCGACCAGGGCGCTCGGGCGCGGAAACCGGCATACTCCCGGGCAGACCTCCTGACCACCGCCGGCCGGCGGGCGCGCGACGAGGGACGCTCAGGGCAAGGCGGTGGCGAGGGTCACGGCAGCGGTGAGGGTGTCCGCGGTGGGATGGCCGGAGGCGCGGAGACGCTCCGGGTCGGAGAGTCCGCCGGTGTAGAGGACGCATCGCGCACCCACGCTCTGCGCCGCGTCGGCGTCGTCGAGCGAGTCGCCGATCAGCACCACCTCGCCACCGTCGAGGCCCAGCTCGGCCAGGTGCTTGGCCAGCCAGTCCGCCTTCAAACCCCCGCCGACGGCAGCGCGCAGCCCGTCCACCCGGGTGAAGTGCGGGGTCAACCCGTACGCTGACACGGTCGGCACCAGCTCGTCGTGGAACCACATGGACAGCAACGACTGGCTGCCCGGCCAGGCGGCGATCGCCGCGGTCGCGTCGGTGGCCAGCCTGCAGGAGGTCAGCCCGACCCGGTAGGCGTCGTGGAAGATCCGGTCGAGCGCGCCGAACGCCTCGGCGTCGACCGCCCAGCCGAGCATCTCGGCGTAGTAGTCGGCGATCGGCCGGCGGAACCGGACCCGGTGCTCGTCCGCGGTCACCGACCGCCCGCCGGCGCTGGCGAAGGCGACGTTGGTGGCGTCCACCACCAGGTCGAGGTCGTCGAGCAGGGTGCCGTTCCAGTCCCACACGAGGTGGTGGCGGGCCGGGCCGGTCGTCACGGGGCCGGCGGCGGTCACAGCTGCGGGGTGGTCAGGTCGCGCAGCAGCCGGTCCTCCTCGACCCGCCAGTAACCGTGCTCCTTGCCGTCGAGCAGCACCACCGGCAGCCGGTCGCCGTACTCGCGCTCCAGGTCCGCGTCGCCGGTGACGTCCTTCTCCACCCACCGGTCGCCGGTGACGGCCACCACCCGGTCGAGCGCCACCTTGGCGTCCTCGCAGAGATGACAACCGGGCCGGGTGATCAGGGCGAGCCGGGCGTCAGTGGACATCGGGCACCTCCGTGGGGCGGGCGGCCGGAACGGGCCGCAACTGGGTCTTGCGTACCTTGCCGATCGCCGAGTACGGCAGCTCGTCGACGAACTCGACGGCGGTCGGGCACTTGAACCGGGCCAGGTTACGCGCGCAGTGGGCGAGCAGCTCCGCACCGGTCACCGGGTGGCCCGGCGCCGGCACCACGTACGCCCGCACAGTCTCGCCCGTACGCGGGTGCGGCACACCCAGGACTGCCGAGCCGGCCACCCCCGGGTGCGCGTCGAGCACCAGCTCTACCTCGTGCGGGTAGACGTTGAAGCCGTTGACCAGGATCAGCTCGCCCAGCCGGTCGACCAGGAACAGGTCCCCGTCGGCGTCGGCGTAGGCGACGTCGCCGGTCGCCCACCAGCCGTCGGCGTCCGGCCCGTCCCGGCCGTCCGGCCAGTACCCGGCGAACAGGTTCGCGCCGCGCGCCACGATCTGGCCCGGGTCCGTGCCCGGCGAGGAGTCGGCGAGGAACGGGTCGTCGGCCTCCTCGTCGTCGACCGGTACGCCGTCGCGCCACAGGTCGACACCGTCCGCGCCGACCAGGCGGAGCGCGACACCGGGCAGCGGCCGGCCGATGGAGCCGGGCTTCGGCTCCCCGCCGACGAGGGTGGAGGTGAGCACCGGCGCGGTCTCGGTCAGGCCGTACCCGACGTGCACCGGACGCCCGGTGACCTCCGTGAAGCGCGCCGCGGTGGCCGGGTCGAGCGGCGCGGCGCCGCAGACCGCCAGCCGCACCGACGCCATCGCCGCGGCGACCGTGTCCGCGTCCGCGGCGGACCAGGCCAGGAACATCGACGGTACGCCGACCAGCACGCTCACCCGGTGCCGGGCGATCTCGTCGAGCGCGCAGCCGGGACCGAGCTCGTCGACGAGCACCCCGGTCGCGCCATGGTGGACGACCGCCCCCAGCCCCGAGTTCAACCCGTACGCGTGGAACAACGGCAGCGCGAGCAGCACGGTGTCGTCCGGCCCGACCACCGGCGGCTGGATCCGGGCGACCTGGTCGTGGTTGGCGGCGAGCGCCCCGTGCGACAGCATCGCCCCCTTGGGCCGCCCCTCGGTGCCGGAGGTGTAGAGCAGCACGGCGAGGTCGCCGCCACGCCCCACCGGCGGGTCGCCGGGCTCCTCGGGCAGGGTGGTGCGCACGGCGGTCAGCGCCGGCAGCTCGTCGGCGAGCCGGGCCACCCGCTCCCTGACCTCCTCGGTGGCCAGCAGCAGCGCCGCGCCCGAGTCGGCGAGCACGTGCCGCAGTTCCCGGCCGGTGTATCCCGGGTTGACCGGCACCGCGACCAGGCCGGCGCGCAGCGTGGCGAGGAACGCCACCACGAAGTCGGGCGTGTTCGGCAGGGCGATCGCCACCCGGTCCGGCGTGCCGCCGGCGCCGGCGGGCAGGTCCCTGGCCAGCGCCCGGGCCACGGCCGTCACCCGCTCATCCAGTTCGGACCAGGTCAGGGTCGCCCCCCGCCAGTGCAACGCGGGGCGGTCGCCGTGGTCGGCGGCGGCGCGGCGGAGGCGGTCGGCGAGGTGGGGCGCGGGGCTGTCGGCGGCGTCCTGCACGGTGGCTGAGTCTGGCACAGCGTCGGCCGCTCGACCATGCCCCGAGCGCTGCCACGGCCGTCCACTCGACGGTGAGCTGGGCTCTTTTCTGGGATCAAGCCGTGACGCGAAAGTCAACCGCACACGACGGACAACGGGTCCGCCACCTGTGCGACGGAGGGGGAAATACTTTGGCCCTGTGTAACGGACTTGCCACGCGCGGGTGACGTTGGCCCTATCATCACTCGGGTCGGCTCACCCCATTTGCCGTGAGTCGACACCCCTCAGCCCGAGGAGGCCCCCGTGCCTGTGAGCGCATTGGACCAGCACCTCAAGGGGATTTGCCGCGCGTCGGCACCTCCCCACGCGGCCCTGCCCGTACCGGGCGGACCCGACGCCGTGGCGACCCGTCGTCGCGCCGCCCGGCCGGCCGCATTGCGCACCCGGGAGGCACGGTGACCAGCTTCGGCTACGCGGAACGACCCGCCGGCCTGACCGGCCCCGCGCCGCGAACATCGCCGAACGAACGCCTTGACGCCGGCCGGATCCACCCGCGACCGCACCACAACGAGGCACCCACCAGGCCGGCCACACCGGGCGGCAACGCGCCGGCCGGCCGGGTCGTCACACCCCACCGACCGACCATGCCGGCGCAACACCGACGGGTCGGCGAGCCACCCGCCGTGACCGACCCGGCCGGCGCCGAGACCGCGGTGATCCCGGCCGTGCCGGCCGGCGACACCGCCGTCCTGCCGGCCGTTCCGACCATCAACCCGAGCACCGGATTCCCCAGCCGGCCCGACCCGTCCGACCCCGCCACCGAGGTCTGGACGCTGGTCGAACGGTCCCAGGCCGGGGACGCCGAGGCATTCGGCCTGATCTACGACCGGTACGTCGACACCGTCTTCCGGTTCGTCTACTTCCGGGTCGGCAACCGGCAACTGGCGGAGGACCTGACCTCCGACACCTTCCTGCGTGCCCTGAAGCGGATCGGCAGCTTCACCTGGCAGGGCCGGGATCTCGGCGCCTGGCTGGTCACCATCGCCCGCAACCTGGTGGCCGACCACTTCAAGTCGGGCCGGTACCGGCTCGAGGTGACCACAGGCGACGTGCTCGACGCCGACCGCGAGGACCGCGGGCCCGAGGGCAGCCCGGAAGCCGCGGTGGTGGAGCACATCACCAACGTCGCCCTGCTCACCGCGGTCAAGCAGCTCAACCCGGAGCAGCAGGAGTGCATCGTGCTCCGCTTCCTCCAGGGCTTCTCCGTGGCCGAGACGGCCCGGGCGATGGGCAAGAACGAGGGTGCCATCAAGGCGTTGCAGTACCGTGCGGTCCGCGCCCTGGCCCGACTTCTCCCGGAGGGCTTCCAGCCCTGATCACGGCCGGGTCCTCCGCGCCGCTCCCGGCTCCGGCGGACACCCGTGTCTCGTGACGGCAATCACTCATCGTGATTTCACCGCCGTCGTCCCCGTAACCGCCACCCGGCGCGGTCCGTTTCTCCGGGTGCGACCCGTGGTTGTCCCGGCGTCCCCCGGGCCACCCGGTCCGGCTCGTACGGTCGGCACACCGTCCGTCGGCGTCACGCTGCCACCGGTCGCTGGTGACGACCGCGGCCTACCGGCCGGACCAGCGAGAGGGGGTGCCTGCGGTGGACAGCGACCTCTTCTCCCGTCGGCGGGCCGCACGCTTCGCCCAGCTTCTCGACGAGGCGAACGGCGGACGGCGGCATCATGTCCGGTCCCGCGCCGACGACGGGCTCACCGCCCTGGTGGCGATCAGTCGGCGGCTGACGCGGGAACGACCGGACGTCGAGGTGGACCCCGACTTCCGCGCCGGGCTGCGGGCGATGCTGGTGGCCACGGCGGAACGGGAGAGCGCCGCCACGACGGCCGAACGCATGCCGGACCCCGCACCGGCCGGCACCCGAGTCTCGCTGTTGGGCGCGGTCACCGCCCGTCAGGTCCGCGCCCGAGGCGCCGTCCTGATCGGCATCGCCGCCGGCGCCGTCGCGGTGTCCGGCATCTCCGCCGCCAGCGAGGACGCGGTTCCCGGTGACGCGCTCTACGGCATGAAGCGCTCCACCGAACGGGCCCAACTCGCCCTGACCAGTTCGGATCTCAGCCGTGGCCAGCTCTTCCTGGACTTCGCCCGTACCCGGTTGACCGAGGCCGCCACCCTTCGGGGCGACCTGCCCGGCTTCACCGCGGTGCTGGAGGACATGGACGCCGACACCCGCCAGGGCGTGCGCCTGCTCACCGCCGCGGCGGCCCAGCGGTCGGACACCGCCGGGCTGGACGCCGTGAACGCCTTCGTCGCCGGCCAGCGGCGCGCGGTCGGTGGGCTGCTCGACGGTGCCGACCGCGCCGAGCGGGACCGGGTCCGGCGCTCCCTGGCCCTGTTGGACGCGGTCCGCAAGCGCTCCGACGCGTTGCGCGCCGCCATCGCCTGCGGGCTGCCCACCCCGGTTGCCGGCGACGCCCTCGGCCCCACTCCCGCGACCTGCCCCGAGCACCGCTGAAGCGCTGAACCGCGAGGCAGTTCACAGCACCGATATCCCTTCGGTCGACCGCTCGTGATCGACGCCCGACTAGGCTCAGGTGTGCAGGCGCGCACGGTGGCCGTACGGAGGGAGGTGCCATGCCCCGCATCCGCAAGGTCACGGTCAGCACCGACGGGCACGGGCACACCGCCGGCTGGGCGGAGGCCGAGGGCGACCAGCCGGTCCCGGTGGCGCCCGATCCCCGTGCCGCGGCCTTCTTCGACGTGGACAACACGATGATGCAGGGCGCGTCGATCTACTGGTTGGCCCGAGGGCTCGCCGCCCGCAGGTACTTCACCACCAGTGACCTGGCCCGGTTCGCCTGGCAGCAGGCCCGGTTCCGGCTGCTGGCCACCGAGCACGCCGGCGACATGTCGCAGGCCAAGGAGGCCGCCCTCGCCTTCATCGAGGGCTGGCGGGTCAACGAGGTCGAGCGTCTCACCGAGGAGATCTTCGACGAGCTGATGGTGCCCCGGATCTGGGCCGGCACCCGCCGACTCGCCCAGGGTCACCTCGACGCGGGTGAGCGGGTCTGGCTGGTCAGTGCGGCCCCTGTGGAGATCGGCCGGGTGATCGCCACCCGGCTCGGGCTGACCGGGGCGATCGGCACGGTGGCGGAGGTGGCCGACGGCGCGTACACCGGGCGGCTGGTCGGTGACCTGATGCACGGCCCGGCGAAGGCGGAGGCGGTCAGCCAGCTCGCCGAGGTGGAGGGGCTGGACCTGGCCCGCTGCGCGGCGTACAGCGACTCGGTGAACGACCTGCCGATGCTCTCCGCCGTCGGGCGAGCGGTGGCGATCAACCCGGACGGCACGCTGCTGCGGCAGGCCCGCGAGCGGGGCTGGGAGGTACGGGACTTCCGTACCGGGCGGCGGGCCGTCAGGATCGCCGTACCGTCGACGGCCGCCGCGGGGCTGCTCGCCGGCGCGGTCACCGCGGGGCTGGCCCTGCACCGCCGTCGCCGCGCCATGCTCTGACCGCCGGGCCACGTCCCGGTCGTCCGGGTCAGGGGCCGAACGGGTCGGGGCGGCGTTCCAGCAGCTGGTGCAGAGTCTGCTGGATGGTCTCACGGACCTGGTCGGCGAGGTTGAAGACGACCAGCGGGTCGTCGGCGGAGTCGGTCAGGTGTGCGGTCGGGATCGGCGGGCAGAACTCGATCAGCCACTTGCTCGGCAGCGGCACCATGCCCAGCGGGCCGAGCCACGGGAAGGTCGGCGTGATCGGGAAGTACGGCAGTTTGAGCAGCCGGGCGAGCGGCTTGATGTCGGCGAGCATCGGATAGATCTCCTCCCCGCCGACGATGGCGACCGGCACGATCGGGGTGCCGGTACGCAGCGCCGCCGAGACGAAGCCGCCCCGACCGAACCGCTGCAACTTGTAGCGGTCGGAGTAGAGCTTGCCGATGCCCTTGAAGCCCTCCGGGAAGACGCCGACCAACTCGCCGGCGCCGAGCAGCCGCTCCGCGTCCGGGTTGCAGGCGACCGTTCCGCCGGTCTTGCGGGCGATCTCGGAGACCACCGGCATCCGGAACACCAGGTCGGCGCCGAGCAGCCGCAGGTAGCGGTGGCTGGGATGCTGGTCGTGCAGGGCGGTGGAGAGGATCAACGCGTCCAACGCGACGGTGCCGGAGTGGTTGCCGACCACCAGGCCGGCGCCCTGGGCGGGCACGTGTTCCAGGCCGGTCACCTCGGTGCGGAACCAGTCCCGGTAGAGCCGGCGCAGCAGCGGGTGGAAGACGGCCTCGGTCAGCTCGGGATCGAAGCCGAACTCGTCCACCTCGTAGTCACCGGAGAGCCGGCGGCGCAGGAACGCCAGCCCGGCGGCGACCTTGCGGTCCCAGTGGTCCCCCGGCTGGTCCGGCACGGCCGGTCCGCCCGGCTCGTGCCCGGCCGGTGCCGGTGACCGCGCCGCGTCCACGGCGGCCTCCGACACGACCGGCTCGTCGGTGGCCGAGGTGTCCGGCTCGTCCTGACGGGCCGGGGCGGCGACGGCGTTCGTGACGGGCCGGTGGCCGTTGCGCCGGGCCGGCTCCGCGTCGACCCCGGGCAGCGTCAGCGGTACGTCGTACCGGCTCTCGGGGCGCTCGTCTGGCCTGCTCACGACCGCTCCTGTACGGCTTGGCGGACCTGCCGGATGCTCTCCAGCACCACCTGCTCCGCGGCGGCGAGGGTGTCCCGGGTGAGCACCACGCCACCCCGGTGGGCGCGGATGAAGTCGTCGAACGCGGCGGCGGTGGAGCGCGGCGTGAAGTTGTACTCCTGCTCCAGCCGGCTGGTGTCGACCACCCGCCCGTGCACGAAGAGGTCGACCTGGTCGAGGCCGTAGCGGCCGAAGCCGAGGCTACGGGCGAGCGCGGCGGCCCCGGAGAGGCCCGGTTCCAGCACGGGCACGGCGACCCGTCCGGCCCGGCGGATCGCCTGGGACAGCGAGAGCACGCCCGGCCCGGCGACGTTGTACGTCCCCGGGTGTTCCTCGGCGACGGACCGGTGCAGCACCTCCAGGGCGTCGTCGAAGTGGACGAACTGCAACCGGGGGTCTCGTCCGAAGACGGTCGGCACGAACGGCTGGGAGAAGTAGCGGGTCAGCGTGGTGTCGGCGGTGGAGCCGATGAACGGCGCGAAGCGCAGCACGGTGGCGGTGACGTCGGGCCGGCGGCGGCGGAATCCGCGCACGTAACCCTCGATGTCGAGGATGTCGCGGCCGAACCCGCCGCGCGGCACCTCCCGGGGCTCGGTCTCCTCGGTGAAGACGGCCGGGTCGCGGAAGGACGCGCCGTACGCGGCGGTCGAGGAGCGGACCACCAACTTGCGCAGCCGGGGTGCCCGCTGGCAGGCGGCGAGCAGCTGCATGGTGCCGATGACGTTCTGTTCCTTCATCGCCGCCCGGCCGCCGTGCTGCGGATCGGGAGCGCTGACCAGGGCGAGGTGCACCACGGCGTCGACGTCGAGGTCGGCGAGGAGTCCGCCGAGGGAGCCGAGGTCGAGCCGGACCCGCTCGACCCTGTCGAGGAGGTCGGTGAACTCGGGACCGGGGGTGGTCGGATCGACGCCGATCACCCGTTCGATCCGGGGGTCGGCGGCGAGCCGGGCGGCGACGTGCGCGCCGAGATAGCGACCGACCCCGGTCACGACGACGACCCCCGGAGCACCTGGGGTGCCACCGGGGGTCATCGGGAACGCCTTGACCGGCAGGCGGGATCGAGCCGGGACGTCCGCGGCCTGATCACCTGAGCCTCCGAGGGTCGACAGTTTGGCAGGTGCGCCGGAGCCGGGCCGGTGGCCCGGCTCCGGTCACTTGCCGAGGCGGCGACGCTGGACGCGGGTCTTGCGCAGCAGCTTGCGGTGCTTCTTCTTAGCCATGCGCTTGCGGCGCTTCTTGACCACCGAGCCCATACGACAGCCTTTCAATGCAACGTGCGGGGCGGACGTGCGGCACCACGAACGGTGATGCCGGTGACCGCTTGCGGACAACGGACCGGACCAGCCTGGTGGCCTCGGGCACACCGACTAACGGTCACGGTCCGCTCCAGGGTAGCCGGAGCGTGTCAGCAGGACCAACGCGCCCCCGTCGATGCCCGTTACGTCGCACTCGGCACCGGTCAGGCGGTCTCCTGGAAGGCGCCCCGCAGATAGTCGTGCACGGCGTGCTCGGGCACCCGGAACGACCGGCCCACCCGGACGGCGGTGAGTTCACCGCTGTGCACCAGCCGGTACACCGTCATCTTCGAGACCCGCATGACCGCCGCCACCTCGGCGACGGTCAGGAACTTGACATCCGACAGCCGACCGTCGGACGGCGACCCGGCCATGGCTCACCCGACCCATCCCATGCCCGGCGCGTGCCTCCCGGAGAGGTGGTCCCGCCCGGCCAGCAACGCGCGTGTTACCAGTACGGTAGCGGGGCCGCTGTGACCGGCGCGATCCCTTCGTGCAACTGATCATGCGCTGAGCGCTGTTCACCCGCCGGTGACCTGGCGTTTCCCCCAAGCGCCGCACGTCCCGTTGCCGGGATCGCCGACGCCGGGCGGCTTTCCGGTCCGGCCGGCCCGGCACCGTCGGCGTCCACCGGCCGCGGGGACCGCTGGCGCGGAAGGCGCCCGGTGGCTCCGGTGGCGCCACCGGAGCCACCGGACGGGTGCCCCGGGCCGCTTCCGGACGCGGACCGGGGCTCCGCCTGGGAGCGGGTCCCAGTGTCTCAGGTCCGCCGTCGTCGCCCGACAGCGGTCGATCATGGACGCGGGCCGGGCGTCACGCGGACCACCATCCTGCGCCAGGCTCCTGGTCGGGCCGCGCGACGAGGGCGCCCGCCGGCCGTCCGAAACCGACCGGTCGCGTCACGCCGAGGCCGACCGGACGTAGGCGACACAGTCGTCGTGCAGGGTCGCCCAGTCGTCGCCGAACACCCGCTCGGCCGCCGCGTCGACCGGTTGCCGGTCGTGCACCACGGCACGGAAGAACGTGAGCACGCGCTGCTCACCGTACCGGTCGACGAGGTGGCGCACGGCCAGGTAGCCGACGCCGTAGCTGCCACCGACCCGGTCGGCCGGGGCGGTGTCGGTGGGCGCGAGGGCGTCCAGGCGGCCGTTCCAGCCGCCGGTGACCAGCCGGCGGACGTCGTCCAGGGCCTCGTACCGGTGCACCGGGGCCCCGTCGGCGCCGGCGTACTCGGCCAGCCCCTCCACCAGCCACCAGGCCTGCCGGCCGGGGTGCCCCCGGCCGGTCAGCGACGCGGCGTGGGTCAGTTCGTGGCGCAGCAACTCGCCGGGGCCGGAGGCGGGCAGCGCGTCCGCGTTCAGCACGATCTCGTGGTGGCCGCCGCCGACGCCGATCGCGTACCCGGCGGTCCAGCTCGGCCGGCCGCCGCCGAACCAGCGCCGCCACTCGGCGTGTCCGGCGTAGAAGACGCGGTACCGGTCCGGCGGCGGGCCGGCGACCGCGTACCGGTCGGCGACCTTGGCCGCCTCCTCCGCCGCGGCGAGCAGGCCGGGCAGTGCCCGACGCAGGGCGGGGGTGGTCGCCACCACGGTCCGCGTGCCGACCGCCGCCACCAGTTCGCTGACCTCCCAGGGCCGGACGGCGGCCCGCGCCGACCGGGACTCTTCGAGGGCGAGCAGCAGGGGCGCCGCACCGCCGGCCAGCCAGCGGGTGCCGACCAGGACCGGACTGGGAGTGCAGTCCGGTACGACCAGGCAGTAGCGGAAGACGACCGGCTGGCGCCACTGCCCCGGCCGCCCGGTGACCGGGGTCGGCAGACCCTCCGGTTCGACCTGCCACACGGTGACACGCAGGGCGCGCAGCGCGGCGAAACGGCGGCTGAGGTCGGGCCGGGCGGCCCGGTCGGCGACCGCCAGGAAGCCGGCGCGGTCACCGCCGAGCAGGGCGGCGGCCTGCCGGTCGAGCTGGGCGGCCAGCCGCTCGCCGAGGCGCCGCGCGGCCGTCGTGCCGGGCCCGTCCGCCCAGGTGGAGGCGGCCTCGGAGCCATCGGACGGGCCGCCTGCCCCGGGGACGAACCACGCCGCCGACGGCTGGTCGGTGGCCCGGTGCGGCGGCCCGGTCAGCACCGCCGTCGGCACAACGCCACCCAGCAGTGCCAGGATCGCCGCGAGCGTCAGGCCGAGGGCCCGGCGCGGTCGGGCCGACCGGACCGGGGCCCGCCGCGGCTCGTCCACCATGTCGGTCGCCGAACCCTCACCCACCGGCGAAGGGTACGACCAATCGGACGTTCCGGAAAGACTTACCCGCGCGTCGCACCCGGCCCGTCCGGCCCCTCGAACAGCCCGGGTCGGCGCGCGCGGAGGCGATCGCCCCTGCTCACTTCTTCGACAGCAACGCCCGGCCGAAGAACACCAGGTTCGCGGGACGCTCGGCGAGCCGGCGCATCAGGTAGCCGTACCAGTCCTCGCCGTACGGAAGGTAGGTGCGCACGGTGTAACCCTCGCCGACCAGCCGGGCCTGCTCCTCGGGGCGGATGCCGTACAGCATCTGGAACTCGAACCGGTTCGGGCCACGGTCGAACCAGCGGGCCCGGTCCTCGCCGATGGCGATCAGGCGCGGGTCGTGGGTGGCCAGCATCGGATAGCCGTCGCCGGACATCAGCACGTTCAGGCAGCGCACGTACGACCTGTCCACCTCGCGGGCGGACTGGTACGCCACCGACTCCGGCTCCTTGTACGCCCCCTTGCACAGCCGCACCCGGGACCCCGCGCCGCCCAGTTCCCGGCAGTCCGACTCGGTGCGCCGCAGGTACGCCTGGAGCACCGCCCCGGTCGACGGATGGTCCTTGCGCAGCTTGGTCAGGATGTCCAGCGTCGAGTCGGTGGTGGTGTGGTCCTCCATGTCCAGGGTGACCGTGGTGCCCGCCGCGTCGGCGGCGGCACAGATGGCCCGCGCGTTCTCGTACGCCAGTTGCTCGTCGAAACGCTGGCCCAGCGCGGAGAGCTTCACGCTCACCTCGGCGGCGGGGGTGAGCCCCGCACCGGAGAGCAGCCTGAGCAGTTTCACGTACTCGTCCCGGGTGGCGTTCGCCTGCTCGGGGGTGACGGTGTCCTCGCCGAGGTTGTCGAGGCTGACCGCGAGGCCGTCGGCGACGAGTTCGCGGGTCGCGCGCAACGCGTCGTCGGTGCCGCTGCCGGCGACGAACCGGCCCACGACGTCCCGGGTGAACGGAGCCGTCGCGATGAGCCGCTCGACCTGGGATGACCGGGAGGCGGCGAGGATGACGGAACGGAGCATGAACCGAGCGTATCGCCCGTGACGGGGCCCTCGCCCGGGGCCGGCCGGAGCAGCCGGCAGCCCGTCCCACCCCGGCACGGACGGGCCGGACGATCGCGGGTGGCAGGGATCGGTTACAACCGTCAACGTGGAACGACACCCCCGCCGCCGTCTCCGGTCGGCCTCCGTACACCTCGGCGCGCTCACCGCCCTGGCGCTCGCCCTCTCCGGTTGCAACATGACCTCATCGGGGGACGACGACGACGATGACGACTGCGCGCTGGCCCCGACCGGCGGCGGCGACACCGTCGCGGTGGCCATGCGGGTTCCCACCGTCAGCGACACCGGGCGCGCCGGGCCGCGCCCGGCCGAGGCGGCCCTGCCGGAACGGGGCGGATTCGGCACCCACCTCGCCTCCTGCGGGGGCTGAGGTGCGGCGCGAGACCACCACCCCCCGCCCGGACTGGGCGGCCACCATCCGGGAGCAGGGGCTGGTGTACGCCACCACCGAACTGCCCGGCGGCGCCACCATGTCGTACTGGGACGAGACGGCGGCGTACGCCTTCGAACTGGACGAGGTGCTCCGGTTGGAGGAGGCGACCGAGGAGCTGCACCGGATGTCCGTCGCCGCGGCCGAGCACGTGGTGGCCCGGGGCCGCTACGCCGACTTCGGCATCCCCGCCTGGGCGGCCGAGGCGGTGGCCCGCTCACTGCGCGAGGCACCGCCGACCCTCTACGGCCGCTTCGACCTCTGGTACGACGGCTCCTGGCCGCCGAAGCTGCTGGAGTACAACGCCGACACCCCGACCTCGCTGGTCGAGGCGAGCATCATCCAGTGGTACTGGCTGGAGCAGACCCGGCCCGAGGCCGACCAGTGGAACAGCCTGCACGAGCGGCTGGTCGGGGCGTGGGCGAAGATCGGCGCCGGGTTGCACGACCGGCGGGTGCACGTCTGCTGGTCCGACGAGGAGGAGTCGGGCGAGGACCAGATCACCGCCGGCTACCTGGCCGAGACGGCCCGCCAGGCGGGGCTGGACGCGACGCTGCTGCCCATCCAGCGGATCGGCTGGGACGGGCGGCGTTTCGTCGACGCCGCCGACCGCCCGGTCACCACCTGCTTCAAGCTGTACCCCTGGGAGTGGATGCTGGCCGAGCCGTACGGCCGTCCGGCGCTGGAGCCCGGCACCCCGACCACCTGGATCGAGCCGGCCTGGAAGCTGCTGCTGTCGAACAAGGCGCTGCTCGCCGTGCTCTGGGAGCTGTACCCGGGCCACGAGTACCTGCTCCCGGCGTACCTGGACGGGCCGCGCGGGATGACCCGGTACGTGGCGAAGCCGCTGCTCGGCCGGGAGGGAGCCTCGGTGCGGATCGTCACCGACGGTACCGAGGTCGGCAATCCGGGCAGCTACGGCGACGAAGGTTTCTGCTACCAGGAGTTCCGGGCGTTGCCGGCCTTCGACGGCAACCACGTGGTGCTGGGAAGCTGGATCGTGGAGGGCGAGGCCGCCGGGGTGGGGATCCGGGAGAGCGCGGGCCTGATCACGGACGGTTACGCACGGTTCCTGCCGCACTACATCGACGCGCCGCGGGCCTGCTGAGTCGTCTACCGTTGTGTCGTGAACTTCGACGCGTACGCCCGGACCGGCGTTGATCTCGTCAACGCCCGCCTGGACGACCTCGACGACCTGCGGGCCCTCTTCCCCGACGAGAACGCGTGGATGCGCGACGAGGTCTCGGAGCGAGATCTGGTGATCTTCCGACGGGCGCGTAAGCGCCTGCGCGACGTGTTCGAGTACGGCACCTCGGGGCGGGACGCGCAGGCGGTGGCGGAACTGAACGCACTGTTGGAGGCGTTCCCGGTGCAGCCGCGAATCTCCGGGCACGACTCCAGCGACTGGCACATGCACGTGACCAGCCGGGGCGCCTCGGTCAGCGCGGAGTACCTGGCCGGCGCGGTCTGGGGGCTGTCGGTCTGGCTCTGCGAGTACGGCAGCGCCCGCTTCGGGGTCTGTGCCGACGAGCGCTGCGGCAACGTCTACCTGGACACCTCGTCGAACTGCTGTCGCCGGTTCTGCTCGGAGCGCTGCGCGACCCGGTCCCACGTCGCCGCCCATCGCGCCCGCAAGCGCGCCGCCACCGGCGAGCGGCTCACCGTCCCCGCC
>NZ_SMKD01000005.1 GCF_004348595.1 Micromonospora sp. KC723 | reverse complement strand
GTTGTGTTCGACGTAGATGGCGGGTAGGTCGCGGCCGGGGCGGCGGGCGAGCCATTGTTCGGCGAGGTGGAGTTCTTCGGGGCGTTGTAGTAGGACGACGTCGATGTGTTCGTGGCGTAGTTGTTCGGGGGTGGTTTCGATGGCGTTGTCGGGCCAGGGGTAGGTGCGGGCTCGGCCGAGTCCGTAGGGGCCGCGGTCGGGGGTCACGGGGATGAGGTAGCGGTGTTTGCCGTGGACGAACGACGTGGTCCAGGAGCCGTGCACATGCCACACCAGGACGTTCATGGCCCTCCTTCAACTGTCGGATGTCTCAGCGGGTGAGCAGGCCGACCGCGTCGACCACCTCGGCCGGGTCGATCCCGGCCGTGAGGCAGGGGTGGCCGGGAACGGGGCAGCGGGTGGCGCGGGTGTCCCGGCAGGCGGCGGTGGCGTCACCGAGGCGGACCGTGGGCACCCGGTAGGGCCCCCACTGTCCGTAGGGGACGGTGGGAGCGAAGAGGCTGACGACGGGGGTGCCGACAGCGGCGGCGAGGTGCGCGGGACCGGTGTTGCCGACCACCACGCAGCGCGCCCCGGCGATGGTCCCGGCCAGCCCGGCGAAGTCGGTCCGACCACCGAGATCGGTGCCGCCGGCCGCGGCCACCCGCGCGGTCAGCGCCCTCTCGTCCGGTCCGCCGGTGACCACCACCCGGTGACCGGCGGCGGCGAGCGCGGCGACGATCTCCGCGCAGCGCTGCGGCGGGCAGGCCCGGGCCGGGACCGACGCGCCCGGATGCACCACCACGTACGGCTCGCCGGGCTCGCCGGCGGGCGGCACGTCGACCCGCAGCCCCGGGTCGTCGTCGGCCGGCAGTGCGAAGCCGGCGGCGGCGGCGAGGGAGAGGGCGCGTTCGGGTTCGGGTACGCCGGTGGGGACGGTGTGTCGGATGTCGAGGAGGCTGCCGGGGTAGTCGTCGCTGATGGCGCTGATGCGGGGGACGCCGGCGAGGCGTAGCAGCAGGGCCAGGGGGAGAGCGGACTGGTGGAAGCTGGTGAAGATGACGGCTTCGTCGGCGCCGACGGCGGCCAGTCGGGTGGTGAGGGTGTCGATGGTGGCGGGGTCGACGGGGGTGGGGTCGCCGTCGATCCAGGGCAGGGGCCACTCGATGAGTTCGTCGACGCCGGGCAGGAGAGCGGCGGCGTCGCGTCCGCGTGGCCCGTGCAGCAGCACGACACGCTCGGCGCAGGCGGCGACGGCGCGGATCGCGGGACCGGTGACCAGGACGTCTCCGGCGGAGTCGCTGCGGGCCACCAGCACCGTCCCCGCCCGGCGGGGCGTGGCCGGCACGACCGCCGCCTGCCGGCGCAGGATCTCCTCGACCGCCGCCGGCAGGTCACGGGCCACGTACGGGGCGGCGGCCACCTCCTGCGCCCGGGTCACCGGGGTGGGCACGAGCACCCCACTGGCGCCGGCGGCCAGAGCGGCGCCCATGTCCCGGCCGATGTCACCGACCAGCACGCACCGCCGCGCGGTGGTACCCAGCGCGGCCGCGGCCCGCTCGACCAGCCCCGGCGCCGGTTTACGACACCGGCACCCGTCGCTGTCGTCGTGCGGACAGACCTGCCAACAGTCGAACGGCCCCAGCAACTGCTCCACCCGGGCGTTGACCGCCCGCAACTGCGCCGCCGTGAACAACCCCCGAGCCAACCCCGACTGGTTCGTCACCACCGCCAGCCGCAACCCCGCCGCCCGCAACCGGTCCAACGCCTCCCGCGCCCCCGGCACCACACGCACCTTGTCCGGATCACCGTTGAACGGCACATCCTCGATCAACGTCCCATCCCGATCCAACAACACCGCGTCGAAGAGACCGGGTGTGACCACGCCCCCGTTCATGGCCAAGCAGTTGCCCGAGGCGGCAGGGGTAAACATCATCGTTGTGCCCCGGCGGAGCCACCGTCCGTGACGGACCGGCCGTGCCACCAGCCGCGCACCCAGTGGGTCACCGCCAGCGGGGGGATCAGGACGCTGGTCACCAGCATGGTGGTCAGCTCCGCACGGGCACGTGGCCCCGGCGCGATCCGGGCCGCCGCGAACTCGGCGGTGCCGACCACCCACCCGAACGCGCCCGCGGCGGCGACCACGCCCAGGCCGCGACGGGCCGTGCCGGGTGGCAGCCCCACCCGCGCCGTACCCGCCGCGAGGGCCAGCGTGCCGGCCGCGGTGACCGCGACGTGCCGGGACCGCCGTCCCGGCGGCAGCCTGAGGGTGGTCCGCCAGTCCGGGCCGTACAGGCGGCGCAGCAGCGCGTCGTCGGCGTTGCCGCGTTGGGCGCGCAGGCTGACCCAGCGGTCCTCCGGGCGTACCGGATGGGTGACCTCGCGTCGGCCGCGCACCAGCTCCCAGCCGGCCAGCCGCACCCGGTGGGCCAGCTCGGCGTCCTCCCGGTAGGCACGGGGGAACCGTTCGTCGAAGCCGCCGGCGTCCTCCAACGCCGCACGCCGGTACGCCATGTCGGCGGTGATCCACTCGCCGTCGGCCAGGCCGGCGGTGGTGCGCTCCCAGTCGGTCGGCCGGCGGCCGGCCGGCAACGGCACCCGCACCACGCCCTGCACCCCGCCCACCCGGTCGTCGACCGTGAGGTCGTCGAGCAGACGCCGGGCCCAGTCCGGGGCGGGAACCACGTCGTCGTCGAGGAAGACCACCCACGGCTGGCGGGCCGCCCGCCAGCCGACGTTGCGCGCCGCCGCCGGGCCCGCGCCGGACCCGGTCACCACCTTCGCGTACGCCGACAGCGTTGTCGGCGCTGTCAGTTCGTCGGTGGTGTCCCGTCGGTCGTCGACCAGCAGGACCTCCACGTCGGGCAGCTCGCCGAGCTGCGGGGCGAGGGCGTCGAGGAGCGTGGTGAGGCTGGGCCGGCCGAGGGTCGGCACGACGATGCTGATCACCGGCCACCCTCCGGCGTCCTGCCGACGCCGAGCGCGCCGCGGTGGACCGCGAACGGGCCGAGGGCGAGCAGCTGCACCGGCGCGGAACCGAACAGCTCCAGTGCCTCGCGCGGAGTGTCCACCATGGGCCGCCCGGCGGTGTTGAGCGAGGTGTTCACCACCACCGGCAGGCCGGTGAGCCGTTCGAACTCGGTCAGCATCTCGGTGACGAGCGGCTCGGTGTCGGCGTGCACGGTCTGCACCCGCGCGGTGCCGTCGACGTGGGTGACCGCGGGGATGCGGTTCCGCCAGTGTGGCTTCACCCGGTGCACGAAGAGCATGTAGCGGCTCGGGAAGACGCCCTCGAAGATCTCGGCGAAGCGGTCCGCCCGGACCATCGGCGCGATCGGGCGGAACTGCTCACGGCCCTTCACGTCGTTCATCCGCCGGGTGGTGTCCTTGTCCCCGGGGTGGGCCAGCAACGAACGGTGCCCCAGGGCACGCGGGCCGTACTCGCTGCGCCCCTGGTACCAGGCGACGATGCCGTTGTCGGCGAGCACCCGTGCCGCCTCCGCCGCGATCGAGTCGGGCCGGTGGTACGGCAGCGCCGCCCGGCGCAGCTCCGCCTCCAACTCCTCGTCCGAGCAGCCGCGACCCAGATCCACCCCGGCCATCGGGGTCGACCGGTCACCCAGGTCACCGGCCACGTGCAGGGCCGCGCCCAGCGCGGTGCCCGAGTCGCCGGCGGCCGGCTGCACCCAGACGTTCCGGTACGGTCCCTCGGCCGCGACCCGCGCGTTGGCGACGCAGTTCAACGCCACCCCACCCGCCATGGCCAGGGTCGACGCACCGCCGGAGGCGTCGTACAACCAGCGGGACAACTCGAGGACGACCTCCTCCAACCGGCGCTGGACGCTGGCGGCCAGGTCGGCGTGCTGCTCGGTCAGCTCGCCGCCGGCGGGCACCGCCTTGGCCAGGCTGTTCCAGTCGATCCGGTCGACCCGGAAGCCACCCTCCCCGGTGTCCGTCACCAGCTCGCGCAGCAGGCCCAGGTGCTTCGGCTCGCCGTACGAGGCCAGCGCCATGACCTTGTACTCGTCGCTGGAGTGCGTGAACCCGAGGTGCCGGGTGAGGTCCTCGTAGAGCAGGCCGAGGGAGTGCGGCAGCCGCTGGGAGTGCAGCCGGGTCAGCACGCCGTCGCGGTAGACGCCGGCCAGGTGGCTGGCGGCCTCGCCGCGACCGTCGAGCACCAGCACGGCGGTGTCGTCGCCGGCCGGCGGGGCGGCCAGCCCGGCCGAGGCGGCGTGCGCGACGTGGTGCGGCACGAACCGCACCTTCTCCGGGTCGAGGCCGGGCAGGGCGGCGGCGAGGAACTGCGGTGCGCGCCGGGCGTAGTCGATCCGCAGCCAGTCCCAGGGGTCACTGAGCCCCAGGTCGTCGGCGTCCCGGCAGAGGCCGGGGTCGAACGAGTAGGCCACCGCGTCGAGGCTGTCGACGTCGATGCCGGCGCTGGTCAGGCACCAGGCCGCGGAGAGCTCGGGCAGCTCCCACGCGGAGAAGGGCACGGGCCGCTTGCCGTGCTTGCGGCGGCTGAACCGCTCCTCTTCGGCGGCGGCCACCACCTGCCCGTCGACCACCAGGGCGGCGGCCGGATCGTGGAAGATCGCATTGATTCCGAGGACCCGCATGTCCGGTCCCTACCCCCGTGGTCCGCCGCTAACCTATAGATCATCGACTTCTCCGGCGGGGTGACCCTTCGTGGTGGAGACTCGTCGCGCCGGCCCGGGCCCCGGCGGCAGATCCGGGCAGCGGCCCGGCGGACCGACCGTCCCTGCGGGGAAGATGGCACCGGATCGGCGCGTTGTGGCCAGGGTGGCGCAGGGCCGCCCGCCGCGCGGTGTCGCGTGGGGCTGCGCCGTCGTGTCGGGCCGTGCGGCTACGCTCGCTGCGGCGCGCCGCGCCTCGACATCGAAACGGTGAGCGGCATCACACCGCCGAGACCGGGGAGTACGACCAGTTGACCGCACAGCCTGACACCCTCTACGGGGCCGACGACCTCACGCATCTGGAGGGCCTGGACGCCGTCCGCAAGCGTCCCGGCATGTACATCGGCTCCACGGACAGCCGTGGCGTGGGTCACCTCGTCAACGAGATCCTCGACAACTCCACCGACGAGGGTGTCGCCGGTCACGCCACGAAGATTGAGGTGACCCTGCACGCCGACGGTTCGGTGCAGGTCGACGACGACGGTCGCGGCATCCCGACCGACGTGCACGCCAAGTCCGGCATCTCCGGCGTCGAGTTGGTGCTCACCCGGCTGCACGCGGGCGGCAAGTTCGGCGGCGCGGGCTACAAGACCTCCGGTGGCCTGCACGGTGTCGGCGCGTCGGCGGTCAACGCGCTGTCCCGACGTTTCGACGTCACCGTCCGGCGCGGCGGCAAAGTCCACGCGATGTCGTTCCGGCACGGCGTGCCGGGCGTCTTCGACGGCGACGGTCCGGACGCCCCCTTCACTCCCGGCCCCGGCCTCCAGGTGGTGGGGGCGATGAAGCGCGGCCAGCGCACCGGCACCTCGATCCGCTACTGGCACGACGCCCGCTACTTCGAGACCGGCGCGAGGCTCGACGTCGACGCGGTGCGCACGAAACTGCGCAACACCGCCTTCCTGGTCCCGGGGGTGGACTACCGGCTGCGCGACGAGACCGCCGAGCAGCCCACCGAGGAGGCATTCCACTTCCCCAACGGCCTCACCGACATGGTGGAGTTCCTCGCCCCGGCCGGCGACCGCCCGGTCTCCGGCACCCTCGTGGTCACCGGTGAGGGGTCGTACCGGGAGAACGCCGCGGACGCCAACGGCGTCATGCAGTCCAACGTGCCGCGCCGCGCCGAGATCGAGATCGCGTTCCGCTGGGGCACCGGTTACGAGCGCACCGTCGAGTGCTTCACCAACACCATCCGTAACGCCCACGGCGGCACCCACCGCAAGGGCTTCGAGCGGGCCCTGGCGCGGACCCTCGCCGACGCGATCCGCAACGCCCGGGGCCTGCTGAAGGCCAAGGAGGAGCCGCCCACCCTGGACGACGTCCTGGAGGGGATGACGGCGGTGGTGCACGTGCGCATCCCCGAGCCGCAGTTCACCTCGCAGACCAAGGACGAGCTCTCCACCGCCGGCATCACCAAGGTGCTCCAGTCCGTCGTCGAGCAGCACCTCAGGAGTTGGCTGGACGACCGCCGGACCAGGGCCGAGGCGCGCACCGTTCTCCAGAAGATCGTCGACGCGGCGCGGGTGCGGCTGACCCAGAAGCAGCAGAAGGACGCCGCCCGGCGCAAGACCGCCCTGGAGGGGGCGGCCATGCCCGCGAAGCTGGTCGACTGCCGTTCGGCCGGGATCGAACGCAGTGAGCTGTTCATCGTGGAAGGGGACAGCGCCCTGGGTACGGGGCGACTCGCCCGATCTGCTGAGTACCAGGCCCTTCTTCCGATCCGCGGCAAGATCCTCAACGTGCAGAAGGCGAACCTCCAGCAGGTGCTGGACAACGTCGAGTGCGCCGCGATCGTGCAGGTGCTCGGGGCCGGGTCGGGGCGTACCTTCGACCTGTCGGCGCTGCGGTACGGCCGCGTACTGATCATGGCGGACGCCGACGTGGACGGCGCGCACATCCGTACCCTGCTGATCACGCTCTTCGCCCGGTACATGCGTCCGCTGATCGAGGCCGGCCGGCTCTACGCCGCGATGCCGCCCCTGCACAAGATCACCACCAGGGGGCGCAACCCGCAGACCGTCTACACCTACACCCAGGCCGAGATGGAGGCGACGGTCCGCAAGCTGGAGAAGGCCGGCAAGCAGATCGTCACCCCCATCCCGCGCTTCAAGGGCCTCGGTGAGATGGACGCCGACGAGCTGTGGGAGACCACGATGAACCCGGCCACCCGGGCGGTCCGCCGGATCACCCTCGACGACGTCGACGCCGCCGAGCGGATCCTCGAACTGCTGATGGGCGAGAAGGTCGAGCCGCGCCGCAACTGGCTGATCGACTCCTCCGACCGGGTTGACCGCGAGGCGATCGACGCATGAGCACCCTCGTCACGGGAGAGAGCTGAACGATGGCACGCCGCAAGGACGACCGCGCCAAGGTGGACCTGTCCGCCTTCGACCAGGCCGGCGCGCGGGTGTTCGACAACCCGCTGGTCACCGAGGTCTCCGACTCCTACCTGGAGTACGCCTTCTCGGTCATCCACTCCCGCGCCCTGCCCGACGCCCGGGACGGACTCAAGCCGGTCCACCGACGCATCCTGTACTCGATGCACGAGAACGGTTTCCGGCCCGATCGCGCGCACGTGAAGTCGGCTCGCGTCGTCGGTGACGTGATGGGGCGCTACCACCCGCACGGTGACACCGCCATCTATGACGCCATGGTCCGGATGGCGCAGGACTTCTCGCTCAACGTCCCCCTCATCGACGGGCACGGCAACTTCGGCTCCCCGGACGACGGTCCGGCAGCCGCGCGCTACACGGAGGCCCGGCTGGCCGGCGAGGCGATGCTGCTCGTCGGCGAGTTGGGTGAGGACACGGTCGACGTCGAGCCCAACTACGACGGCTCGCTGACCCAGCCCACCGTGCTGCCGGCGGCCTTCCCGAACCTGCTGGTCAACGGGGCGTCGGGGATCGCGGTCGGGATGGCGACCAACATGATCCCGCACAACCTGGGCGAGGTCGTCTCCGCCGCCCGTTGGCTGATCAACCATCCGGACGCCACCCTCGACAGGCTGATGGAGTTCGTGCCCGGTCCCGACCTGCCGACCGGCGGCCTGCTGCTCGGCCTGGACGAGGTGCGCCGGGCGTACGAGACCGGGCGCGGCGTGGTGCGGATGCGCGGCCGGGCGGAGATCGGCCCCCTGGAGGGCAGCCGGGGCCGGCAGGCGATCACCGTGGTCGAGCTGCCGTACGGTGTCGGCGCGGAGAAGGTCATCGCCGCGATCACCAACGAGGTCACCAAGACCAAGCGGCTGACCGGCATCGCCGACGTCAAGGACCTCACCGACCGGGAGAGCGGCACCCGCCTGGTCATCGAGTGCAAGGTCGGGGTCAACCCGCAGGCGCTGCTGGCCGATCTCTACCGGCTCACCCCGCTGGAGCAGTCCTTCGGCGTCAACAACCTGGTGCTGGTCGACGGCCAGCCGCGCACCCTGGGGCTGAAGCCGCTGCTGGAGGTCTTCCTGGCCCACCGGTACGACGTGGTGACCCGGCGCAGCGCGTACCGGCGCCGCAAGCGTCAGGAGCGACTGCACCTGGTCGACGGTCTGCTGATCGCCCTGCTCGACATCGACAGGGTGGTCAAGCTGATCCGGGCCAGCGAGGACGCGCAGGCCGCCAAGGACGGCCTGATGCAGAGGTTCAAGCTCTCCGAGATCCAGGCCACCTACATCCTGGACACCCCGCTGCGCCGGCTGACCAGGTACGACCGCATCGAGCTGGAGGCCGAGCAGGAGAGGCTGCGCGGGGAGATCGCCGAGCTGTCGAAGATCCTCGACGACGACAAGGTGCTCAAGAAGGTCGTCTCCGACGAGTTGGCGGCGGTGGTGAAGCAGTTCGCCGCCCCGCGCCGCACCACCCTGGTCGACGGGGACCTCAAGGAGGTGCTGGCCGCGTCCGCGCCGGCTGGCCCGCTGGAGGTCGCCGACGATCCCTGCCAGGTGATCCTGTCGGCGACCGGGCTGGTCGCCCGGACCGCGGCCGAGTCGGAGGAGGCCTCCGAGGGGCGCCGGCGCAACGGCCGGGTCAAGCACGACGCGGTACGCGCGGTCGTGCACACCACGGCCCGGGGGCGGGTGCTGCTGGTGACCAGCGCCGGTCGAGCCTTCAAGATCGATGTGCTGCCGTTGCCGGTGCTGCCCGAGCAGGCCGGCACCGTGTCCCTGCGGGGCGGGATGTCCGCCGCGGAACTGGCACCGCTGGAGCCGGGGGAGACGGTGGTCGGCCTGGCTCCGCTCGGCCCGAGCGCGCAGGGCTCGCCGGGGCTGGCGCTGGGCACCCGGCAGGGCGTGGTCAAGGTGTGCGCCCCGGAGTGGCCGGTCCGTTCGGACGAGTTCGAGGTGATCGGGCTGCGCGAGGGCGACGAGGTGGTGGGGGCTACCTGGCTGACCGACGGGCAGGAGGCGCTGACCTTCGTCACCAGCGAGGCATCGCTGCTGCGGTTCGCCGCTACGCTGGTCCGCCCGCAGGGCCCCAAGGGCGGCGGCATGGCGGGTGTCAACCTGCCGGCCGGGGCCCGGGTGGTCTTCTTCGGCGCGGTCCGCACCGACGACCCGGTGCACGGGGAACCGATGGTGGTGACCTCCACCGGGGCGACGGTCAAGGTGACGCCGTTCGAGGCGTACCCGGCGAAGGGGCGGGCCACCGGCGGCGTGCGGGCGCAGCGGTTCCTCAAGGGTGAGACGGACCTGGTGGTGGCCTGGGTCGGGCCGCGACCGGTCGGCGCGACGGCGACCGGCGATCCGGTGGAGTTGCCCCCGGCGGATCCGCGCCGCGACGGCAGCGGCTTCGCGGTGATGCTCGGCCCCACGGTCGTCGGCCACCTCATCGAACGCGACTGACTCTCGACGACGGAGGGCCCGGGATCGTCCGCTCCCGGGCCCTCCACCGTCTGCGTGTCCCTCGTGGTCAGGGACCGGGCGGGTCGGGGTCAGAGTTCGGGTTCGGGGCCGCGACGGGTTTCCGAGGTGGTGCCGCGGAGGCGGGCCACCGTGCGCATGCCGTGGTAGATGACCAGGGCGGCGGCGGTGCCGAGGGCGATGCCGTTGAAGGAGAGGTCGCCGGCGGTGAGGGTGTAGTTGGCCGCGCCGACGATCACCGCGACGGCGGCGGTCATCAGGTTGACCGGGTCGTGGAAGTCCACCCGGGCCTCGATCCAGATCCGCGCGCCGAGGATGGCGATCAGGCCGTACAGCGCGGTGGTCGCGCCGCCGAGCACCCCCGCCGGCACGGTGAGGATCAGCGCGCCGAACTTCGGGCTGAGCCCGAGCAGCACCGCCGCCACCCCGGCCACCCAGTACGCGGCGGTCGAGTAGACCCGGGTGGCCGCCATCACGCCGATGTTCTCCGCGTACGTGGTGGTGCCGGAGCCGCCACCCGAGCCGGCGAGCACGGTGGCCAGGCCGTCGCCCAGGAACGCCCGGCCCATGTCCTTGTCCAGGTTGCGCCCGGTCATGGCGGCGACCGCCTTGACGTGCCCGGCGTTCTCCGCGACCAGCACCAGGATCACCGGGATGACCAGCACCACCGCGCGCAGGCTGAAACTCGGCGCGTGGAACTCGGGCAGCCCGACCCAGGCCGCGTCGCGCAGCCCGTCGACCGCCTTCGGGTCGAGGCCGCCGAGGACGGCGGCGAGCACCCAGCCGACCACCACGCCGAGCAGGATGGACAGTCGGGCCAGGAAACCCCGGAACGCGACCGTGGCGAGCAGGATCGCGGCCAGGGTGACCAGGGCGATCAACGGCTGGGCCCGCACCCCGGTGCCGCTGCCTCCACCGTCCCAGGCCACCGGGGCGAGATTGAGCCCGATGAGCGCGACGATCGCGCCGGTGACCACCGGTGGCATCAGCGCGTCGATCCAGCGCGCCCCGGCGAGCTGCACCACCAGGCCGACCAGGGCGAGCGCCACGCCGGCCACGACGATCCCGCCGAGGGCCGGGCCGATGTCACCGCCGGCCTTCGCCGCCAGCACCGGCGCGATGAAGGCGAACGACGAGCCGAGGTACGACGGCAGCCGGTTGCCCGTGACGACCAGGAACAGCAGGGTGCCGATGCCGGAGAAGAAGAGCGTGGTGGCCGGCGGGAACCCGGTGATCAGCGGGACGGTGAACGTGGCGCCGAACATCGCGACCACGTGCTGCACGCCGACGCCGACCGTTCGTGGCCAGGAGAGCCGCTCGCCGGGGTGCACCACGTCGCCCGGGATGACCGAGCGGCCGTCGCCGTGCACCGTCCACGGCGACCAGCGGGAGGAGGGGGACTGCGTCATGGCACGCCCTTCGCGTCAGGTGACGGGGGCATGATCGACCCTGAGGGTCGTTTCTAGCACGCGTCCCGGCCCAGCCCCTACCTGCCCCACGCCGTTGACCAAGAGGTTTGCGTCATGGCGGGAGCCGGATCCGGGCGCGAACCTCTCGATCAACCCGGTCAGGCGACGCCGGTGGGGCGGAACTGGACGCTCACCCGGGGGCCGACCGGGCGGGTGGTCTTCGGCACGGTGTGCTCCCAGGTGCGCTGGCAGGAGCCGCCCATCACCACCAGGTCGCCGTGGCCGAGCGGGAACCGCACGCTGTCGCCGCCACCGCGCGGGCGCAGCAGCAGCGGGCGGGGCGAGCCGAACGACACGATGGCGACCATGGTGTCGGTGTGCGCGCCCCGGCCCAGCGTGTCGCCGTGCCAGGCGACGCTGTCCCGCCCGTCGCGGTAGAGGCACATGCCAGCGGTCACGAACGGCTCGCCCAGCTCGGGCGCGTAGTGCGCGGTGAGCGTCGCCCGCGCCTCGGTGAGCACCGGGTGCGGCAGCGGCCGGCCCGGGCCGTACCAGCAGAGCAGGCGGGGCACGTCGACCTCGCTGTCGTACATGGTGCGGCGCTCGGCCCGCCAGGGGACTTCGGACAGCAGCGTGTCGAGCACCGCGTCGGAGCCGCGCACCCAGGCGGGCAGGTGGTCCACCCAGGCGCCCCGGGTGAGCACGTGCCGGCGCACCGCTCCCGGCAACGGGCCGAGGGACGGCCCGGCGTCGTCGAGGTCGAGCATCGACGGCTGGTAGGCGGACATGCCGCCACCCTATCAGCGGTTTAGTACAGGAGTACGAGACAGTACCGCGTCGGCGACCCGGGCCCGGCCCCGCCCGTCGACGGCGGCCCAGGCCCGCGCGGAGAGCACGGCCCGCCGCCGGGGCAGGGTGAGCAGCCCCCGCAGAACCCGGGAGGCCGTCGCCCGGGCCGCCCGCCCGGCCATCCCCGGCGCGGCCAGCTCCGGCAGCTCGCCCAGCCCGGCGACAAGCCCGTGTGCCACCACCCGGCGGTACGACTCGCGCTGGTTGTCCACCACGCAGACCAGCGCGGACGGCGCACCGAGGCAGCACAGCTCCCAGGTCGAGGTGCCGGCGGCGCTGACCACCAGGTCGGCCGCCCGGATCAGCGCGGGTAGCCCGTCGGTCGGCGCAATGAGCCGTAGGGTCTGCCCCCGGCCTGGGCTGAGTTCCGCCAGTTCGGCCACGATCTGCGGCCGGGCCGCCACCACGGTCAGCTCCAGCGGGTGCCCGGTGCCGAGCAGCACCCGGGTCAGCACCGGGGCCGCGCCCACCGCGTCGGTGCCGCCGAAGAAGGCGAGCACCCGGGGTCGTCCCACCGGCGTGGCGACGCGGGGCGCCGGCGGCCGGGCGGCGATCACGGAGTCACGCAGCAGCGCGTACCGGGTGCCGGCCAGCAACCGCCCCCCGCCGCCCGGCGCGTCGGCGCCGAAGTTCTGGTCCAGGTAGAGGTCGGCGTCCTGTCCCCGGGTGTCCCCGTCGACGATCGCCAGGGTGACCACGCCGGCGGCCCGCAGCGCCCCCGCGCCGGCCGGGTCCAGCTCGTACGAGTCGAGCACCATCGCGTCGAGCCGGTGCTCCCGGGCCGCCGCGACCAGTCCCGCCGGGGTGTCCGGGCCGGGGTGCTGGGGGATGCCCCGCGCGGTGAGCTGTGCCGCCGCCCAGTCGACCCCCTCGACCGTGCCGAACAGCGAGACGGCGGCTCCCCGGGCCAGGAACTCCTCGCCGAGGGCCAGGCAGCGGACCAAGTGTCCGACGCCGCGTCGCGGCCCGGCGTCGCACCGCAGTCCGATCCGGGGTGTGCTCAGGACTCCTCCAGTCGCTTCTGCCGTACGTCGGCGTTGAGGGCGCGCAGGGCCGGCTGCCCGTGCAGCCAGTCGGCGAGCTTGGCCAGCGGGACACTGACGTCGCCGAAGTGGTCGGTCACCGCACGCACCAACGTCCAGTCCTGTTCGGTGTCGAGGGTGAGCCGCAGCCCGGAGCGGTCCGGCGCGAGGGTCACCCCGAGGACCCGGAACAGCTCCGGATGGGTGTACGCGTACGAGGTCACGTGGACCCGGTGGTGGTCGGTGGCGATCCGGTCCAGGGTACGCAGCGCGTCCGCGCGGATGATCTCCACGTCCAGCCCGCGGGGCAACGTACGGGCGATCGACGTGCTGGCGTAGTCCAACCCGGGTACCGCCCGGTACACCGATGCCACCAGCGCCACGATCTCCGGATCGAGCAGCGGACAGTCCGCCGTGAACCGCATGACCGCGTCACCGGGGTGATCGTCCAGGGCCCCGACGAACCGGGCCAGCACGTCGTCGACCGGCCCCCGGTGCCAGGGCACGCCCAGCCGGCGGCACTCGGCCACCACCGCGTCGTCGGCCGGGTCGGTGCTGGTCGCCACGACCAGGTCGGCCAGCACGCCGCTGTCCCGGGCGGCCCGCACCACCCGGCCGAGGACGCTGCGCCCGGCCAGCGGACGCAACACCTTGCCGGGCAGCCGGGACGAGCCCATCCGGGCCTGCACGATCCCCACGATCCGGGCGGGGTTCCCCGCGCCCGGGGTGTCCCGGCCGGCCGGGGCGCCGCCGCCCGGCGCACCGGCGGCGACCGCTGCCACGGCCTCCGGGAAGCTCTCGGTCACTGCTGCTCCTGTTCGGGCCGGCGCTGGTTGAGCGCGGCGGTGGCCCGGCGCTTGGCGGCGCGCGCGCCCCGCTTGGCCAGCCGGGCCGGGGTGATCGCCAACCGGCCCACCCGGTAGCTCAGCGAACCGCTGAGCAGGTTGATGGTCGCGTCGGCGCGGCGCAGCGCCCGTTCCCGGGAGGTCAGCAGTTCCTCGGTCCACTTCAGCAGCGCGGAGAGTCGGGTCATCTCCTCCCGCTGGCGCAGCCACGCCTCGCGTAGCTGCTGGTAGCTGTGCGGCCCGGCCGGCGGATCGGTCGGGGAGACCGCGCGCAGCTCGTCGGCGAGGCGTACCCGCCCCTCGGCGTCGAGGCCGCGCAGCGCGGCGGTTATCGCGGCCTCCGCCTCGACGGCGGCGGCCACGGTCGCCCGGGACAGGTCGCGCCCGGCGACGCCGCCGAGCACCACGGTGAGCCCGGCCACGTCCAGGGTGGACGTCCACGGGTGGGCGTACCCGCCGGTCAGCAGCACGGCCGCGAAGCGCCACAGGGACCGGGCCAGCGCCACGTCCAGCTCCAGCGGCGCGGTGGCCCGCCAGCTCGGGTCGAGGACGGCGAACTCGTCGCCGTCCACCACCACGTTGTCCGTCCCGGCCAGCGCGGTGGCCCCGGCCAGCCGGCCATCGGCCTCGGCCTGGGTGCCGAGCCAGGTGGCGTACCCGCGCAGCAGGTGGCGCAGGGTGTGCAGGTCGCGGCGCAGGCAGGCGTCGAGCAGCAGGGTACGCAGCAGCCGACCCTCGGGCACCGGCCCGTGCAGGGCGGCCACGTCCCGGTGGGCCACCTCCCGGGAGGCGAAGGGCGCGGCTTCGGATCGGGGCGTCCCGCCGCTCGCCCACCACCGCCAGCCGCCCGCCCCGGCGTGCACCTCGACCACCCCGACGCCCGGCGGCCCGGTCTGCACCAGCGCCACCGGCAGGTCCGTCCTCCCACCGGGGTCGGCGGCCGTGCCGGTGGCCGGGCGATGGGCGAGCAACAGCCAGCTCGGGGCGAGCGTCGAACCGAGCCCGGCGTGCAGCGCGTCGACGGCCAACCGGGCCGGGTCCTGGAGCACCGTCGCTTCCCGGTCGCCCGCGCAGGCCCCGTGCAGCATCGCGTCGAACAGTCCCGAGGTGGTCCGCCGGTCCAGCTCGTCGGCGTCGACCAGCACCGTCGGGGCGTCCGGGTCGGGGTACGCGGCGAAGCCCGCCCCCGGCCGCAGGCCGGCGCCCGCCAGCCGGGCCCGGGCCTGCGCCTGGTTGGCGGGCCGCCCGGCGTCCAGCACGCCACCGACGGACCAGGCCCGGTCGGAGCGGTCGGCGTACCAGGGGGAGGCGGCGACCAGACGGTGCACGCCCAGCGGGTTGTCCACCCGCAGCAGCAGCGTGCCGCCCGGGGCCACCGCCGCGACCAGTCGGGCCAGCACGCCGTCCCAGCCCAGCCGGTCTCCCTCCACCGACTCCACGGCGTCGAGTCCGGCGGCGGCGACCACCATGTCCCACTGCTCGTCGGCGGGCAGGCCGGCGGGTCCGCCGACCACCACCCGGGCGCCCCGGTCGGCCAGCACCACCCCGTCCGGGTGACTGCGTAGCAGGCAGGTCACCGCGGCGTGGGCCAGCCGGGCCACCAACGCCGGGTCGTGCGGCCCGACGAGCAGCACCCGGGCACCGGCGGGCACCAGCCGGGCCAGCAGCGCCGCCAGCGGGCCGCCCTCGGCCAACCGGCGTTCCGGCAGGTCCGACCAGGCCAGCATCTCCCCGCCCGGCAGGGCGACCCGGGGTGGGGTCTCAGTCGTCAACGTCGTCCTCCTGGAGGTTCGCCCACCCGAGCAGCTCACGCAGCTCGGCCGGCGTACAGCGGTGGTCGGTGCCCAGTTCGGCGCGGGCGATCTCGACGGCGGTGGCCTGGTCGACCGACTCGCCGTGCAGTTCCGGCCACTGCCGGCGGATGCGCGCGGTGCCACCGAAGGTGGGGTCCTCGTCGGACAGAATCATCGGGTCACCGTAGACGGCGGGCTCGCAGCCGGCGGCGATGCCGTAGAAGATCGCGCTGGTGAGCCGGTTGGAGGCGACCCGCCGGTGCCGGCGCAGCTCGGTGAGCTGCTTGTCGAGGAAGAACGGGTCGGTGTCTTTCCACCAGTGACCCCGGTAGCCGTGGCAGATCACCCGGAAGCCGGCGTTCTCGTAGAGCCGGCGCACCCGGCGCATGCCGTACTCGTGCCAGTAGAGGCAGACCGTCACCGGCCCCGGCTCGGTGGCCCGGATCCGGGCGATGAGCTCCTTGTGGTCGCCCTTGACGTGCTGGCCCTCCCAGCCGTGGAACGGGTACCAGATGGTGCCCTCCCGCCGCGGCTCCGGCGGGTCGTCGCGGCGCAGGTCCAGCAGGTACGCGAAGGGCGCGCCGATGGTGACGACGTTGCGCCGCCCCACCGACCAGGCCCGCCGGCGGGTCTGCTCCGACCAGAGCAGGCTCGGGGTGCGGTCGGCGTACGGGTGGCCGGGGGCGAGCCCGTCGCCGATGTTCCAGCCGTGCTGGACGTACCCGTTGATCCGGGGCGGGTGCCCCTCGCCGAGTCCGCAGTAGCGCGCCAGCACGTGGGCGTGCCCGTAGAAGTGGTTCGCGTGGTGCATCGGTACCCCGTCAGGCGGCGGGACGCACGGGTACGCCGCGCAGGGCGGCGCGGAACGCGTCGATCACGCGGTCCTGGTCGGCGTCGGTGAGGGTCGGGAAGAGCGGCAGGGACAGTTGCTCCTGGTAGAACGACTCGGCCACCGGGCAGGATCCGCGCCGGTAGCCCAGCTCGGCGAAGGCCGGGTGCCAGTGCGCCGGAATGTAGTTGACCTGCACCCCGATGCCGGCGGCGCGCATCCGGTCGTACACCTCGCGGCGGCGGCCGTCGAGCACGCGCACCGGGTAGAGGTGCCAGGCCGGAGCGGCCCAGGAGCGGCGGCCGGGGATCAGCACCCCGTCGAGGTCCGCGAGGGCCTCGTCGTACCGGGCGACCAGCCGGGCCCGGGCGGCGAGGAAGTCGCCGAGCCGGCGGAGCTGGCTGCGGCCCAGCGCGCAGAGCACGTCGGGCAGCCGGTAGTTCAGGCCGAACTCGTGCACCTCCTGGTGCCAGCCTCCCTCGTCGGGCCAGCGCAGCTCGTCGCGTTCGCGGACCAGCCCGATGTTGCGGAAACGGCGGGCCCGCTTCAGCAGCTCCGGGTCGCCCGCGGCGACCGCGCCGCCCTCGGCGGTGGTGAGGTTCTTGGTGGGGAAGAACGAGAAGGTGGTCAGGTCGGCCAGTGAGCCGACCGGCCGGCCCCGGTAGGTGGCGCCGATGGAGTGCGCGGCGTCGGCGAGCAGCAGCGCGTCGCTGCCGGCCAGCGCGGCGCGCAGGGCGTCGTAGTCGGCCGGGTGGCCGGCGTAGTCGACCGCGGCCACCACCTTCGTGCGGGGGGTGGTGGCCGCCTCGGCCGCCGCCGGGTCGAGAGTGAAGGTCTCCTCCTCGACGTCGGCGAAGACCACCGTCGCGCCGAGGGCCACCGCGCTGCTGGCGGTCGCCACGAACGTCATCGGGGGGACGACCACCTCGTCGCCGGGACCGACGCCGGCCGCCGCGTACGCGACGTGCAGGGCGGCGGTGCCGTTGGACACCGCCGCGCAACCGGTCCCGCCGGTCCACCGGGACAGGTCGGTCTCGAACGCCTCAACCTGCGGGCCGGTGGTGAGCCAGTCGCTGCGCAGCGCGGCGACCACGGCGGCGACGTCGTCGTCGGTGACCGACTGCCGGCCGTACGGGAGCATCGTCATCACGCAGTGATGCCGAGCATGTCGCGCAGCTGCGCCACGGTCAGCCACTCGTCGTTGGTGTCCGACTGGTACGCGAACCCGTCCGGCACCGGCTCGCAGCCGACCGGCGGCTGGTAACCCCAGGTGGCGATGGTGGGCTGGACGATGAACCGGTCCTTGGCCCGCAGCGTCCGGCGGCTGTCGTCCGGGGCGATCATCTCCTCGTGCAGCTTCTCGCCGGGGCGGATGCCGATCTCGTGCGTGGTCGCGTCCGGGGCCACCGCCTCGACCAGATCGAGGATCCGCATGCTGGGGATGCGCGGCACGAACAGCTCGCCGCCCTGCATCTGGTCGAAGCTGTCCATGACGAACTGGACGGCCTGGTCCAGGGTGATCCAGAACCGGGTCATCCGCTTGTCGGTGATCGGCAGGCTCCTGCCCTCGGCGGCGAGCCGGCGGAACAGCGGGACCACCGAGCCGCGGCTGCCCACCACGTTGCCGTAGCGCACCACCGAGAAGCGGGTGGGGTGCTGGGCGGCGTAGTGGTTGGCGGAGACGAACAGCTTGTCGCCGACCAGCTTGGTGGCGCCGTACAGGTTGATCGGGCTGGACGCCTTGTCGGTGGAGAGCGCGATGACCTTCTTCACCCCGGCCTCGATCGCCGCGTCCACCACGTGCTGCGAGCCGGTGATGTTGGTGGCGATGAACTCCGACGGGTTGTACTCGGCCGTGTCGACCTGCTTGAGCGCGGCGGCGTGCACCACGTGGTCCACGCCGTGCATCGCGCGGGTGAGCCGGTGCCGGTCCCGGATGTCGCCGATGAACCAGCGCAGCCTCGGGTCGTCGCCCAACTGCTGGCGCAGCTCGTACTGCTTCAGCTCGTCGCGGGAGAACACCACCACCCGGGCCGGGTCGGCCTCGGCGAGGAGATGCCGGAGGAAGGTCTTCCCGAAGGAACCGGTGCCGCCGGTGACCAGGATGGAGGATCCCGTCAGCTCACTCAATGTGGTGCTCCCATGATCGCAGGTTCGCCTGCCGGGCGGCCGGGGCCACGCGACCGGACGGACGCTAGCCATGGCGGGTTAACACATCGACGCGCTCCGGTGAACCACCCGCGCTGCTCCCGTGAATGCCGGGCAGCGGGCAGGCGAACACTTCCACCGTCCGCGCGGAACGGCCGACCGGCCGGGACCGGTCCGACTACAGTGGCCCGCGCGCCGCCGCCCGCCCCGGGCCGTTCCTGTTCGGGGCCGGCACCGGTTGTCCCGTACCCCTGCCCACCTGCGGTCGCCTCGGCCGGTGGCCCGTCCGCGCGCCGCGCCCGTCGGGCCCTGGTCCGCCCGGCGGTCGCTGTCGGGTGCCTCGTCGGGTGGACGGGTACCCGGTGCTCCGCGGGCTGGTGGCCGTCGGACCGACGGGCGGGGGCGCGGTGAGCCAGGTGGCGGACGGGGTGACCAGTGGACGGGGTGAGCGGGAGATGGCGATGACGTCCGGCACCGAGGTGCGGCAACCGGCCGTCGGCCCGGCGCGGGCACCGGCGCCGCCGCGGCGCACGTGGCTGGTGCCGGCGCTGCTGGCGGTGGGCTGGTTGGCCGGGGTCGGTTGGCGGATGTGGCTGGCCCGGCACGTCCCGCTGCCGATCGCGCACACCGACGAGGACAGCTACCTCAACACCGCGCGGGCGCTCGCCGGCGGACCGGGCGGCTTCAGCAGTGAGAACGGTCCGCTGCGCCGAGTCGGCTACCCCATGCTCATCTCCCCGGCGTTCCTCGGCGACCGGGAGTTCACCGACAGCTACCGCCTGGTGCACCTGATCAACGCGATGGTGAACAGTCTCGCCCTGCCACTGGCGTACCTGCTCGGCCGCCGGCTGTTCGCGCTGCGCCGGTCGTCCGCCCTGGCCGCCGCCGCCGTCGCGGCGACCCTGCCGGCGACGGCCTTCTACGCCCAGGTGGCGATGATCGACGCGGTGCTGGCGCCGCTGGTGCTGGCCTGGCTGCTCGCCGTGCACCGCTGGATGTCCCGGCCCGCGCCGGTGGCCGCCGCGACCGTCGGGACACTGGTGGGCGCGTTCCACCTGCTGCACTCGCGGGGTCTGGTGATCGTCGCGGTGCACGCCGGGCTGGTCCTGCTGCTGCTCGCCCGCCGCCGGGTGACACCCGCCCAGGTCCTCGCCGCGGTGCTGCCGGTGCTGGCCCTCGCCCTGGTCAACGAGGCCGGCATCCGGCTGCTCGGGGACCGGGTGTACCTGCTCGGTAACCCGCCCGGCGGCGGCACCCTCCGGGCCGTGGCGTCCGGGCCGGGGCTGCTCCGCCTCGGGGCGGCCGTCGCCACCCAGCTCTGGTACCTGGTGGTGATCACCTTCGGGCTGGCCGGGATCGCCTGGGCCGCCGCGGTGCGCGAGCTGTTCCGGCCGACGTGGGACGCGGCCGTCCGCTGGACGCTCGGCGTCGCCCTGGTGACGAGCGTCGGTGTGGCCGGTGGCGCGTCGGTGATCCTCGCCGGCATCACGTCGAAGCCACTGGACGCCATCTACGGCCGGTACGTGCAGATGGTCGCCCCGTTCTGGCTGCTGGTCGGGGTGGCGGTGCTGCTCGCCGTGGCCGGACGGGTGGCGCTGCGCCACACCGCCGTCGCGGTGGCGTTGCTGATCGGCGGGGCGGCGCTGATCGCGGCCCGGCTCGCGTACGTGGCCAGCCGGGGCCACGCGCTGCGCTACGGCGGTTTCGGCGCGCCGGACCTGATGGCGTTGACCGGCGGCTGGCGGGAGTTCCGGCCGTTCACCGGCGCGGCGGTGGGCGTCGTCGGCTGCCTGTTGCTGGTGGCCGCGGTCCGTCGGCCCCGGCTGCGCACCGGCGTGCTCGCCGCGCTGGTGGTGGTGAACGTCGGCACCATGGCGGTGATCACCGACCGGTTGGTGCGGCCGATGGTGGCCGCCACCGCCCCCACCCCGCGCCTGGTCGAGCTGGGGTTGCGTCCCGGCGAGCGGGTGTACGCCTCCGTCGGCGTGCACTACATCGTGCGGTTCAACCTCAGCCACCAGGTGACCTGGACGGATGTGCGGTGGTTCCGGGACCGCCCGCCGGCCGCCGCCGACGTGGTCCTCACCCGCTGGGCGCCCGGCGAGCCGGACGACTGGGACGGGGCCCGGTACGGCTTCGTCCGGCTCGGCGGCAACCCCCGGCAGCACTGGGCCGCCTGGCGACGCGGCTGAACCGACGCGGCCGGCGCGGGAATGAACGCCTGATGTCGGGCCGGTTAATGCCGGGCGGACAATTGTCGAGATCAGCGGCGGCGGCGATTCTCCCGTGCCAGGGAAATCGGGATGACCTCGATTTCCCGCCCGTCGTGCACCTGCCGTCGCGGGGTCCCCTCGACGAACCGGAACCGTCGGTTCATCTGGCGTACGACGGTGTTGTGCGCCAGCACCTCCCCGTCGAGCCGGTCCAGCGCCAGCGCGTCGAACGCGTGGTCCACCGCCTCGCGCATCACCTCCAGCCAGGCGGGCAGTGTCTCGCCCCGCTCGGCCAGACCGTCGGCGTCCAGGTAGAACCCCCAGGCCCCGGTACGTGGGTCGGTCAGGCGCAGGTCGAAGAAGGTCACCACGCCGCAGGGCAGCCCGTCGCGCTCGTACACGAGCACCCGCCGGGTGGGGTCGACGCGCGCCCGGGACCACCACGCCGCGTGTTCGGCGGCGGAGATCACGTGACTGGTCTTGCTGACCTGCCGGTTGGCTTCCTGATTACGCCAGGACAACATCAGGTGAACGTCGTCCCCGGTCGCGTCGCGCAGCACTGGCGGCCCCTTTCCGTGCGATTCCGTGTCCGGCCGGAAACCCTACCCGGGAAATGCCGTCGGCATTTTCCGGGCGCTACACTCCGCCGCATGAACGAACTGAGCCGCGCACACATCCGCGACCTCATGTCGCAGGTGCTGGCGAACCAGGGCCGGACGTTGCCGGACGACGACGCCGCCGACCTGCGGGAAATCGGCTTCCGGTCGCTGGACTTCTCGGAACTGGCCCTGCGGGTCGAGGACGCCACGGGGGAGGAACTCAACTTCGACGCTCCCGGCCTGCGCCGCATCGCCACCGTCGGGGACGTCCTCGACTTCCTCGAGACCCTCCAACGCCAGTGACCACCGGCACCCGCGCCGGCCTGGACAACCGGATCGTCGTCGGTGGCCACGTGTCGACCTGGCGCGAACTGCCCGAGCCGGTGCTGCCGTCGCCGGCCGCCGTCCTCACCGCCCGCCCGGCCGACGCCCTGGCCGCCGCCCGGCACCACGCCGGGCACGGCACCGAGCTGCTGCTCGCCTCCGCCGGGCGGGTGGACCAGGCGATGCGCGACGAGCTGCGGGAGGCCGGTTTCACCGTGATCGGTCCGGAGCCCGACGGCGGGCACGCCGCGCCCCCGGTCCGGGCGCGTCCCGCCGAACCGGGTCGGCTCTGGCTGCTCACCTCGGGCTCCACGGGGCGGCCCAAACGGGTCGGGCACACCCTGGAGTCGTTGACCACCGTCCGCGGTGTCCAGCCGGCCCGCACCTGGCTCTGCCCGTACGCCCCCGGCACGTACGCCTGGTGGCAGGTGGTGACCCTGTCGCTGACCCAGCCGGACCAGCACCTGGTGGTGGTGGACGCCGACGAGCTCGACGAGTGGCCGGCGCTCGCCGCCGCGCACCGGGTGGACGCCGCCTCCGGCACCCCGACGTTCTGGCGGCGCACCCTGCACCGGGACGGGGCGGCGCTGGCCCGGGTGCCGCTGCGGCAGCTCACCCTCGGCGGCGAACCGGTCGACCAGGCCGTGCTGGACCAGCTGCGGGAGCTCTTCCCGGCAGCCCGGATCTCCTGGATCTACGCCTCCTCGGAGGTCGGGGCCTCCATCGTGGTCCACGACGGCCGGGCCGGCTTCCCGGTCGAGTGGCTGGACCGCCGGATGCCCGGCCGGCCGACCCTCTCGGTCGACGGCGAGGAACTGGTGATCACCTCCCCGCACCACGGCGCCGGGCTCGACGGCCCGGTGCGCACCGGTGACCGGGTGCAGGTCGTCGACGGCCGGGTGCTGATCACCGGCCGGCTGGACTCCGACGAGATCAACGTGGGTGGGAGCAAGGTCTCCGCCGGCCTGGTCCGGGGCGTGCTCGCCGCGCACCCGCGGCTGGCCTGGGCGCGGGTCACCGGCCGCCGGGCGCCGCTGCTCGGCCGGATGGTGGTCGCCGAGGTGGTCCCGACCACGTCGGACGACGCGCCGGACGAGGCCGAGCTGGTCCGTTGGTGCGCCGACCGGCTACCCGACCACGCGGTACCCCGCCGGATCCGCCTGCTGCCCGAGATCCCCGTGAAGGAGACGTTGAAGAGCGATGTCTGACACCCCGCTGGTCCCACCCAGTTCCGTGGTCCTGGTCTCCGGCGGTTCCCGCGGACTGGGGCTGGCCATCGTCACCGACCTGCTCGACGCCGGGGTGAAGGTGGCCGCGTTCGCCCGTACCGTCACCCCCGAACTGGCGAAGCTGGCCGAGGCGTACCCCGACCGGGTGCACGTCGGCGCGGTCGACGTCACCGACCTGCCCGCCGCTCAGGCCTTCCTACGGGCGGCGGAGGAGCGGCTCGGCCCGGTGGACGGGCTGGTCAACAACGCCGCCGTCGGCCAGGACTCGATGCACACGCACACCTCCACCGCAGACATCGCCCGGATCGTCGAGACGAACCTGACCGCGCCGCTGCACCTCACCCGCCTGGTGGTCCGGCGGATGCTCGGCGGTGGCCGCCGCGGGCGGATCGTCAACGTCACCTCGATCTGCGCGCAGCGCGGCTTCCCCGGCCTGGTGGCGTACTCGGCCACCAAGGGCGGCATGGACGCGGCGACCCGCTCGCTGGCCCGGGAGCTGGGCGGCCGGATGTTGGTCAACGCGGTCGCGCCGGGTTTCTTCGCCTCGGAGATGTCCGCCGTGCTGGGCAGCACCCAGCTCGACCAGATCGTCCGCCGTACCCCGACCGGGCACCTCACCGAGCCGGACGAGGTCGTGCCGGTGGTACGGATGCTGCTGCGCGAACACACCAACATCAACGGTCAGGTGATCGTGGTGGACGGTGCGGCCTCCGTCTGAGACGCCGGCCGGGGTGGGTTGCCGGCCGGCCCCGCCCGGCCCGGCCGGCACCCGTCCGGTGCCGGCGCTGCTGGCCGCCGCCGAACGGCACCTGCGGGTCGGCACGCCGGCCGAGCTGGCGTACGCGGTGACCCGCAGTCACCTCGACGACGGGCGCTGCGTCGGCTGGTACGGCCCGCCGGCACCGGGTTGGCGGGTGGCGGTGGACGCCGAACGGGCCGACGCCGAGGTGCCGCCCGCGTTGGCCCGACGGTTCGGGCACACCGACTTCTGGGCCCGCTGGACCCGGGCGGAGAGCCTGTGCAAGCTGGCGGAGGTGCCGGTGGCCGCCTGGTGGCGGCGGCACGGGCTGGCGGTACCCCCGCAGACGCCGGCGGTGTGGCGGACCCTGCGCGTGGCCGACCTGGTCGTCACGGTGGCCTTCGCTCCCTGACCTGCCCGCCTGCCACCCCACGACGGCCGTCGCGGGGGCGGCGAAGCGGCGGGCCGCCGTCCCGGTGATCCGGGACGGCGGCGGCGTCAGATCAGGTCCCAGCTCAGCGGGGTGCCCCGGGGAACGTCGACGGCGAAGGCGCGGCCGAGCACGGTGCCGATCGTCGCCGGGGGCAGCCCGCCGGCCGGCCGGATCGAGCGGACGTTCCGCTCGGTCACCGGGTCGCCGGCGCGGACGTCCTCGACGACCCAGAGGGACCGGCGGAAGCGCAACCCCTCCCGCTCGGCCGGAGTCGGGCCGACCATCGTCCCGCCCAGCGCCGCGTACGCCCGCTCCGACTCGACGACCAGCGCGGCCAGCTCGGCCGGGTTGAGCGAGAAGTCGGAGTCCACTCCACCGTCGGACCGGTCCAGCGTCACGTGCTTCTCGATGAAGCAGGCACCCAGCGCCACCGAGGCGACCGGCACCCCGATGCCGGGGGTGTGGTCGGACAGGCCCACCGGCACCCCGAACAGGTCGGCGAGTACCGGGATGCGACGCAGGTTGCTGTCGCCCGGCGGCGCCGGGTAGGAGGCGGTGCAGGCCAGCAGGACGATGCCGCCCGCGCCCGCCTCCCGTGCGGTACGCACCGCGGCGTCGATCTCGGCGACCGTGGCCATCCCGGTGGAGATCACCATTGGCTTGCCGGTGCCGGCCACCAGCCGGATCAGCGGCAGGTCGACCAGCTCCGACGAGGCGATCTTGTACGCCGGCGCGTCCAGTTCCTCCAGCAGCTCCACCGCGGTCGGGTCGAAGGGTGAGGAGAAGACGGTCAGCCCCCGCTCCCGGGCCCGGGCGAAGATCGGCGCGTGCCACTCGTACGGGGTGTGGGCCTTCTCGTAGAGCCGGTACAGGTTCTCGCCGCCCCACAGCTCGTGGCCGCCCGAGATCCGGAAGGCGGGGGAGTCGACGTCGATGGTGATCGTGTCGGGCCGGTAGGTCTGCAACTTCAGCGCGTGCGCGCCGCTGGCCGCGACGGCGTCCACGATGGCCAGGGCCCGGTCCAGGTCCCCGTTGTGGTTGCCGGACATCTCGGCGACCACGAACGGACGTTCACCGGCCCCCACCAGGTGTGGTCCGATCTTCACTGTCACCGTCATGCCCGACCCCTGTTCACTGTGCGTCCGCGCCGATGCGCGGTCCTTGCCTCGTCGTCGTCCACGGACGACCGGAACATCTTCCGCCCCGACCCGGCCGTGCCGGGCGGCCGGTCCGGCTCGGGAGACCGGAACCACCGACCAGGACCCTCACGGAGTGCCCTGCCCCGCCAGCACGTCCGGCTGTGCCGACCCGTCCGTCCGCGCGGGTGCGGCCTGGGCCGACCCGTGCGTCCCTGCCGGTCCGGCCTGGGCCGACCCGTCCGCCCGTACCGGTCCGGACGGTGCCGGGTCGTCCACCGCGGCGGCCCGGCCCGGCCCGGCCGGCGCGGTCGCGAGCTCGGCGGTGGTGGGCGGGGCGGCGGGCTGCCGCACCCGGCCCGCCATCCGGTGGGCGCGCCGCAACGCCGCGTACGCGAGGTAGCTGTCCCGGCCGACCAGCCGGTGCTTGATCCCGGCCACGCCGCCCGGGCGGGGGTAGCCGCTCGCCGGAAGGTGGCGCCGGTACTGCTCGGCCACCCGGCGGAAGAAGGCGCGCCGCAGGTGCGGGTGCAGCCGGTCGTCGTTGCCGACCACCACGAGCATGTGGTTCACCATCAGCCCGAACAGCTCGGCGTGCAGCCGGTCGTCCGGGTACCGCCGCCGTACCCAGTCCAGCAGCCGGTCGTACTGGTCGAAGGCGTCGAAGTGGCGGCCGCTGCGGGTGGAGGTGATCGCGCCCTGCCGGCCCTGGCGGTAGTGGTAGCAGACCCGGTCCAGCACGCAGATCCGCTCCGCGCCGATCAGCAGCGGATGGCTGAACGGGATGTCCTCGTACCAGCCGGGATGGAAGCGCAACTCCAACTCGTCCAGGAAGGTTCGGCGGACCACCTTGTTCCACGCGGTGTGCTGCACGCGCAGCAGCTGCGGCCGGTCGGCCAGCCGCACCACGTCCGGCGTACCGCGCAGCAGCGGGCTGCTGGCGTCGGTCTCGTGCCGGCCGTCCTCGTGCACCCGCAGGTGGTCGACGATCATGACGTCCGGGCGGTGCGCCCGCAGGCGTGCCAGTACCGCCGGGATGGTGCCCGGCGGCAGCCAGTCGTCGCTGTCGACGAACCAGACGTAGTCACCGGTGGCCACGTCCAGCCCGGCGTTGCGGGCCGGACCCAGACCGACGTTGACGTCCAGGTGGACGGTGCGGACGCCCGGGTGGGCCGCCGCGTACTCCCGCAGCAGCTCACCGCACCGGTCCGGCGAGGCGTCGTCGACGGCGACGATCTCCACCGCGCCCGCGTCGGCGGCGGGGACGTCCTCGCGGATCGAATCGAGGCACTGGTGCAGGTACGCCTCCACCCCGTGGACCGGGACGACGACGCTCAGCAGCGGGGTGGGCGCGGACTGGTTGACCACCCGGCCACCCTCGGGCATCCGGGTGGCCAGGCACGGAACCTGACGTATCCGGCAAAGATGGGGTGGTTGAACAGCTTGTGAGCACAGGGTTAACAGGTGGCCACTGCCGGTGCCTCCGCAGGTGAGGTGTCGCCGCCGGCCCCTCGTGGTTGGCCGCGTACCGGAGAGGTGTCCGACCTGCGGTGAGCGGGTAGGGTGCCCGGCGGCGGTCCTCACCGGGGCCGTGGTGGGACGTCGCCCCGGGCCGTGGCGACGACGCGGCCGAGGAGGGGACGTACGTGGTGTCGATCCGTGCCGGGGCAGGGCGGTCCGACCCGACCACCCCCTCGGCGAGCCGACTGCCCTCGCTGACCGGGCTGCGCTGGGTGGCCGCGATGCTGGTCTTCGGCTACCACGCCGGCACCATGCGGATCGTCGGCGACCCGGACGCCAAGGCGGTCGTCGACGGGATCTTCACCCTCGGCCTGTCCGGGGTGCAGTTCTTCTTCATCCTCAGCGGCTTCGTGCTGGTGTGGTCGGCCCGCGACGGCGAGCGGCGGCGCGACTTCTGGCGGCGGCGGCTGGCCAAGATCTACCCGAACCACGTGCTGACCTGGGCGGCGGCGCTGGCGGTGATGTGGTGGTTCGCCGACCCGGTGGTGCCCCGCGCGGCCCTGGAGAACCTGCTCCTGGTCCAGGCCTGGGATCCCACCCCCGGCTACTTCTACAGCATCAACACGGTGAGCTGGTCGCTCTCCTGCGAGCTGTTCTTCTACCTCTGCCTGCCGTTGGTGCTACCGGCGGTGCGCCGTGCCCGCACCGCTCTGCTCTGGTCGGTGGTGGTGGCGGTGCCACTGGTGATCGTGGCGCTCTGGCCGGGTCAGCTCCTGGTTCCCGACGAGAGCACCTGGTGGTTCACCCAGATCTTCCCGCTGGTCCGCTCGACCGAGTTCTGGCTGGGCGTGGTCGCCGCCGAGCTGATGCGCCGGGGCCGGTGGCGCGGTCCACGGCTGCCCCTGGCCAGCCTCGTCTTCGTGGCCACCTGGGTGGTGGCGGGCCTGTGGGTCCGCGCCGAGCTGTGGGCGGCGGTCCTGTCCGTGGCGTACCTCCTGGTGATCACCGCGGCGGCGGACGCGGACGTGCGCGGACGCCGCTCGCCGTGGCGCCACCGCCGACTGGTCTGGCTCGGTGAGGTCTCCTTCGCCTTCTACCTGGTGCACGTGCTGGTGATGGTCACCGTGCTGCGGGCCGTCGGTCAGCTCGGGGTCGGCCTGCCGGGCTGGTCGGGGCCGCTGGTGGTGCTCGGCTTCCTGGCGGTGAACCTACTGTTCGCCGCCATGCTGCACCGCTGGGTGGAGATCCCGATGATGCGCCGCCTGGCCCCCCGCCGCCGTCCACCCGTGCGCGCGGACCCGAGCGGTGCGTCGGCGGCGACTGGTGCGCCGACCCCCGCCGAGGCCGGCGATCGGCCGGCGTCGGGCGACGCCCCCGTGCCGGTCACCCGTCGGGCCGCCACCTCGTCGTCGCGGTCCACCGCCGGCCACCCCGGCTGACCGTCCACCGTGCCCCGAACGGCCCACCGACGGGCCACGGTCCCCGGGCGGACGCCGCACGGTGGTACGGCGACGTACGGGCGGCCCTGACTCCGACGTGACCGTGCGACACGCCGTCAGCGCTGCGTCCTGAGTGGTTCGGCGGTAGCGTGGAACCGTGCCTGCGGTCGCGTTCACCAATCCTCTGTGGTGGGTGACGCGCTGGGCGTGCCGGCTGCTGACCAGTTTCGCCGTTGCGGTCGCGCTCTCCCTTGGCGGCACCGTGGTGCCTGACGGCGTGACGTTCCCGCCCGGGCCGGCGCCCGTCGCTCCACCGCTGTTCACCGGTCCACCGGTCCCCGTCGGGTCCGCCCTGGCGGTGGCCCCGCCCGGCCCCGCGTGGTCGCCGACCGCCGCCGCGCCGACCGCCGCCGTGGTGCCCGGCGGGGAGGCCGCCGCCCGGCACCACGCCGCCAGCGAGATCCCGCCGGCCGCGCCGCTGCCGGTCGGTCCGGCGGTCGCGATGCCCGACGCTCCGGCCGCCACCGGCACCGGGGAACTCCCCGGCCGGGCCGGGGCGACGCCGGCCGCCTCCGGTCCGCGCGCGCCGCCCGTCGCCTGACCGCCACGCGACCACCCGCGACACGCCCTCTCGATCCCACCCCCGCGTCCGCCCGAGCGCCCCGGCCAGCCCGACGGCCGGCGAGTAGCGCTCGGCGAGGTGCGGTTCCCCTGATCCGCGTCCCGCTCCCGGGAGGTGCCGACCGTGAACGCCGTCCTCTACCAATTCCTGATCGAGGTACCGACCGCCGCCGCCATCTGGTCGGTCCTGCTGGTCCTCGCCCTCACCCTGCTCACCGTGCTGGTGGCCCGACCCGAGCGGGAGGACCCGCTCGACGAGGACGCCGCCCCGACCGACGATCCCGCCGTCGAAGCGGCGGACCTGCGCCGGTACGCCGGGGAGGTCGCCGTGGCCGCCGCCCACGCCGCCCGGACCGCCCCGCGGTGGCGGGACGCGTGGCTGGCCGCCCAGGAGGAGGTGGACCGCGCCTGGACGGCGTACGACGAGGCGGAGACGGCCGCCCGTCGGTTCGTCGGCGCCGGGGCGCTGCCGACCCCGCGTACCCCCCGCACGCCGGCCGAGTACGCCGCGCGGGAGCGCTGGCTGCACCGGGCCGTCGTGGCGGCGCACTGGCGCGGCGAGTTGCCGGTGCAGCGGCTGCGGGACGTCTTCGCCCACCGCGACGGCTGGGATCCCCGGCGGCACCCCGTCGAGCAGGAGGTGCGGCTGGCCCGCGCCGTGCGCGACAGCCGGCGGGAGGCATACCTGGCGGCGGCCGACCGGGAACGCGCGGCCTGGCGGGACGCCGAACGGGCAGCCGAGGCGGCCCGCGCCCTCGCTGTCGAGGCGTACGCGGCGGCGCAGCGACTGCGGCCGGACCGGGTGCCCGCCCGGTCCCGGGCCGCGACCGCACCCCGTACCGCCGCCGCGACCCGATGGCGACCGGCCCGGGTCGGGTGAGCCGGGTCGATCGGGTGGGCGGCGCGCCGGAATCGTTATCCGAACACGGTGAGCCCGGTCACGTCGTCGCGGAAACGGGCAGCCGGTGACAGGCGGTGACATCGACCACGGCGATGCGCGGCATTGTCGCCTCCGGTGTCCGGTTGTTGTCCCCTCATGCCTGGAAAGTCAGTCGTCCCATTGAGTCACGTCAGTGCCGAACTGCACCGGAAACTGTCCCGGCAGATGACGTTTACGCAGCTCAGGAGGCTTGGCGTGGGGTGCCACTGCCAGTAGTGTCACCCCGGTCCGGCGCGGTTTCCGATCGCAGAAGGCGACGCCGCGCCGACCCGCCGAATCGTGGCTCACACGAACCGGGGACCCAAGCAAGTCTGGGGTGAATCCGTGGGCCCGGACCCGCGGTAGGGCGATCTTCCCGCCCGAATCCGTCAGCTAACCCGGTAGGCGGTGTCGGAAGGAGTTCCATCCCCGTGCCCCACATCCCTCACCTGCGCTCCACCTCGGTACCGGGGTGCACCCGCCGGTAGGCCGCGCCGTCGCGTCCTGACCCCGGCATCCGCCCCGACGCCCGGCCACCGCCCGGGCGCTCCCCCCGCCGAGCGGCCCGTCCCTCCGTTTCGCGCGTGACGCCTTCCGCCACGCGCCGATCCGGCGTGCCGCTCCGGCCCTCGTACCGTGGAGGAACACGTGAAGCACCACCTCAGGCGGCAGTTGCGGCGCCTGGCCACCGAGCGTCCGTACCAGGTCGTCGTGGGCTCCGCCGCCGCGCTCCTGCTGGCGACCGGCACCGGCGTGCTGGTCGCCGGCGCCGACGAGTCGCCCGCCCGTCAGCAGACTCCGGCCGCCCTCGTCGAGGCGGCTCCGCGCCTGGCCGACGTGGCCAGCCGGAACCAGGCCCGTGTGGCCGTCAGCACCCCGGCCGCCAGCCCGTCGCCCTCGGCGAGCCCCACCCCGTCGCCCACCGCCACGCCCTCGACCAAGCGCAGGGCGGCCGACCCCGACCTGACCCGGACGGCGGCTCCCAAGCCCCCGGCGTCGAAGATCCTGGACTACGACTACCAGGCCCAGGTCACCTACTACTACTGCGGCCCCGCGGCGGTGCGCCACGCGCTCAGCGCGGCCGGCATCGACCGGACCCAGGACGGGCTGGCCGGCGCGCTGGGCACCACCGAGATGGGCACCAACTCGGCCCTGGACACCACCCGGGTGCTCAACCAGTTCGTCAAGGGCAACCCGTACCGGACCCGGATGTTCCCGGGCACCCCGAACGCGGCGCAGGTCGCCCAGCTCCGGGCCGACGTGGTCGCGGCGATCACCGCCCGGCGGGGGGTCGTCGCCAACGTGGCCGGTGACGCCACCGACACCGCCGGTGGCTGGCACTCCTTCCCGGGTGGCCACTACATCGCCGTGATCGGGTACCGGGACAGCGGCCGGCTGGTCCGGATCGCCGACTCGGCCGACCCGAGCCTGCCGGAGTACTGGATCACCACGGCCGACCTGGCGAACTGGATCGCCACCCGCGGCTACTCCGCCTGATCCGCCCCGCGCCACGGGCGCCGGTCCTCGGTCGAGGACCGGCGCCCGTCGCGGTGTCGGGGAGCAGGTGTGCGGCAGCGGGCCCGCTCGGGCCGGCCGGTGGCCGGCGTGCTCCTCCGCTCAGGCGGTGGGGGTCAGGGGTGCGGCATCCCGCCTCGCCGGGGCCGCGGCGCGCGGCGACGGTGGCCTACCGCCCGGCTCCAGCTCACGCCGGGCCGCGTCCAGGAACCCGTCGGCGTACGAGGCGGCCGGGAAGTCGCCGAGGTAGCGGCGGCGCGTCTCCCACCGGGCCGGGGCCAGTGGGTCGGTGTCCAACAACCGGGTCAGCACGTCGTCGACGTTGGACATGTCGCGCCGCAGCACGTAGCCCGATGCCGCCAGGGGGAACCGGGCGACGAAGTCGTCGCCGTCGACACCCATGTCGGTCACCGCGTACGGCTTGCCGGAGTAGAGAAAGTCGGAGATCACCCCGGACACGTCCGAGACGAGCGCGTCGGCCCGGTTGACGCAGTCGGTCAGGGTCAGTTCGCGGCTGGCCGCCGCGCCCCACAGGTGCCCCCGCGCGGTGCGGGCCCGGTCGGCGGCGAGCAGCTCCGTCAACCGGGCGAGGTGCCGCGCCGACGCCGGGTTCTGCGTGGTGTAGGGGTGGGCCCGCAGGATCACCGTGGCGCCCCGGTCGAGCAGCCGGCGTAGCAGCGTCTCGGCCACCGGCAGGGAGCAGTAGTTCGCGTCGGCGTGGTGCCCCGTCCAGGTCGGCGTGTAGAGCACGGTCGGGTTGGGCAGGCCGAGGGCCGGTTCGGGGCGTACCTCGATCGACTCGACCTGGGGGCGACCGACCACGACGAACTTCTCCGCGGGGATCTCCACGCCGGCCCGGGCGTACCGCTCGATGGCGGCCGGACCGGCCACGAAGATCCGGTCGAAGATCGCCGAGACCGGGTTGGCGCTGGGGGCCTTGTCGCTGTCACCGTGGTGCAACTGCACGTGGGTGAGCTGGGTGAACCGGACGCAGTGGCTGTTCTTAGCGCCGTGGTTGACGTAGAACGCCACCCGCAGGCTCGGCACCAGCGCCTGGTCCATGGCCTTCAGGGTGGGGCAGTAGACCACCGGCGCGGAGGTGGCCGCGGCGATGGTGGGCAGGAACTCCGGCTCCCGCAGCAGCACCAGGAACGGCCGGCCCAACCGCTGCAGGTACGGCAGCCACATGGTGACCTGGTACTCGGACCCGGGCGGGGCGGAGAAGTAGAGCAGGAACTCCGGCTGGTGCGCCCGCAGCGCCCGGGCCACCGGCCCGCCCCCGGCTCTCGGCCGGAACCTCCGTCGGGCCAGGTCGAGGCCGACCGCCCCGCAGGCCCCGGCCACCAGGAGGGCGGCGGCCAGCGCGACCACGGCGGGCAGGGGGCCGGCGGCGGCGACCGCGACCACCACGAGCAGGGCCAGCAGCGTCGCGTCGAGCCGGGCGGCGACCAGCGGGGTCCAGGTACGCACCGGCAGGTTCGCCGCCCGGATCTCCAGGTTGCCGGCGTCGCGCAGGGGGCCGACCAGCAGCACCAGCCCGAGCAGCACCAGCCCGGCCAGCGCCAACACCGGGTCGAAGCCGCCGTCGAGCCGGCGCGCGTACCCGCCCAGGATCGCGGCGGCGAGCAGCGCCGTCTCGGCGGTGATGTCCGCGTTCGAACGGACCCGGCGTTCCGCCGCGGCGGCGGCCAGCGCGGCCACCGCCAGCGCCAGACCCCACCCGGTGGCGCCGGTGAGCGCCACCACCAGGAACGCGACCACGGCCAGGCCGGTGGTCAGGCACCGCGCGATCAGTTTTCTGACCAGGTCACCACGCATGTCGATCGCCCGCCTCGGAGGTACGTGGGTCAGCCGGCGTTGGCGAGCCGGTCGGCGTCGGCGGCGGTCGGCTGGGCCGGCACCGCGGCCGGCTCACCCGGCGCCCGGCGTACGTCGATCACCTGGCCGGTGAGGTCGGAGATCAGCACGTCCAGCGACGACCGGGCCACCGCCTCGGCGGCGAGCAGGGTGTGCTCGGGCTCCTCCCCGAACGCCTTGGTGCGCATCGGGGTGGCGGTGCGCTCCGGGTTGATGCAGTTGACCCGTACGCCGAACTCGGCCCACTCGTCGGACAGCGCCTGCGTCAGGTTGACCAGGGCGGCCTTGGTGGCGGAGTAGAGCGCGTACTTGGCCCGCCCGCGGGTGTAGGAGCTGGAGGTGTAGAGCAGCAGTTGCCCCTTGGTCTGCTGCAGGTACGGCAGGGACTGTCGGGCCACGATGACCGGCCCGACGAAGTTGACCTGGAGCACCCGGTCCATGGTCTCCTCGTCCAGGTCGGTCAGGGCGCCCTTCTCCAGGATGCCGGCGGTGACCACCACGTGGTCGATGCGGCCGGTGGTCTCGAACGCGGTCTTCAGCGCGGCCTGCACGTCCTCGGCCCGCTCGACGTGGGTGCCGGTGCTGGAACGGCTGAACGGGAAGACCTGGGCGCCGTACCGGCGGGCCAGTTCGGCCAGGTCGTGGCCGATGCCGTAGCTGCCGCCGAAGACGACGACCGTACGGCCGGTCAGCTCCTCGGTGTAGCTGCGGTGGTCGGTCAGCCGGGGGGCCTGGGCGGCGGCGAGCTGGAAGAGCTTGTCGGCCAGGTGCACGTCGACCGGGTGGGTGACCTTGATGTTCTCGTCCGAGCCGTCGATCACCTTGATCGGCGTGCCGGGCAGGTACCGCAGCACCACACCGCAGTCGTCGGTGGCCGCGAAGTGCGGGTCGCCCTCGGCCCGCCGGTACGCCTCGCGGATCGTCCCGGAGCGGAACGCCTGCGGGGTCTGGCCGCGACGCAGGGTGGAGCGGACCGGGATGTCGGTGATGCAGTCGTTCTCGTCGACCTGGATGATCGTGTCGGCCGACGGGATCGCCACGTCGACCGCGGAGTACGTCCAGAGCGCGTTGACGCACTCGCGGACGATCCGGGCGCTGACCAGTGGCCGGACGGCGTCGTGGAAGAGGATGTTGACGTCGCCCTCGCCCACCGCGTCCAGCGCGATCCGGGTGGTGGCGTTGCGGGTGTCGCCGCCCTCGATCACCTTGCTGACCTTGCGGAAGCCGGCCTTGTCGACGATCTGCTGGGCCTGCTCGACGTGGCCGGTGGCCATCAGCACGATGATCTCGTCGATCTCCGGCGCGGCCTCGAAGACGGCCAGGGTGTGTTCGATGATCGGCTTACCGGCGATCTTCAGCAGTTGCTTGGGGATGCCCAGGCCGAGCCGGGTCCCGGTGCCGCCGGCCAGCACCACCGCCACCGTCCGCGAGGGCCGCCACGGCGCCGGGGTCTCCGGTGCGGCGTCCGGGCCAGTGGTGTGGTCCTGCGTCATTGCCGATCCTCACTCTCAGGGGGAGCTGAACGAAAGATGGCGCCCGAGTGGCGACGGGTTGAACCTTAACGCGCGGACCGCGCCGCCCCAACGGGGCGACGCGGTCTCCGGTGCGGTGTCGTGGGATAGATTCTACTTTTTGTTGGAGAACGCCTCGTATGCCCGGATGACCTCGTCGGTGGGTCCGTCCATCCGGATGAGCCCCGACTCCAGCCAGATCGTCCGTTCGCAGGTGTCCCGCACCGAGGAGAGCTGGTGGCTGACCAGGAACACCGTGCCGGCGCTCTCCCGCAGCTCGCGGACCCGCTGTTCGCTGCGCTTGCGGAAGCCCTTGTCGCCGGTGGCGAGCGCCTCGTCGATCAGCAGCACGTCGTGTTTCTTCGCCGCGGCGATGGAGAAACGCAGCCGGGCCGCCATGCCGGAGGAGTACGTCCGCATCGGCAGGCTGGCGAAGTCGCCCCGCTCGTTGATCCCGGAGAACTCGATGATCTCCGGAGTCATCCGGACCACGTCGTCCGGGTGCATGCCCATGGCCAGGCAACCGAGCGCGACGTTCCGCTCCCCGGACAGGTCGTTGAGCAGGGCGGCGTTCACGCCGAGCAGGGAGGGCTGGCCCTGCGTGTAGACCGCGCCCCGGTTGACCGGCAGCAGGCCGGCGATGGCCCGCAGGATGGTCGACTTACCGGAGCCGTTGCTGCCGATCAGCCCGATCGCCTCGCCCCGGTACGCGGTGAAGGTGACCCCCTTGACCGCGTGGACCTCCTGGATGTTCGGCGCGGAGGTGCGCTTGACCAGCCGGCGCAGCGCGGCCACCGGGGTGGTGCCGCCGCCGGCGCCCTTGTGTACCCGGTAGATCACGTGCGCGTCGTCCACCACCACGGTCGGGATGCGCTCGCCGACCCGGGGAAGGGTGATGGTCGCGTCGTTCGACGCCTCGAGGTGCTCAACCACGGCCGTACTCCTGTTCGCCGCGCCAGAAGTAGACGAAGCCACCGATCCCGGCCACCACCGCCCATGCCGCTGCGACCAGCCAGAGCTGGGTCAGCGACTCGTTGAGCAGCGGCGCCTGCTCCAGCAGCGCGTGCCGGGCCAGCTCGATGTAGACCAGCATGGGGTTGTACTGGATGAGCGTGGCCGCCCACTCCGGCAGCCGCTTGAACAGCGAGACGCTGTACAGCACGCCGGAGCCGTACATCCAGGTGCGCATGATGAACGGCATCAGCTGCTTCAGGTCGCTGGACTTGGACCCCATCCGGGCCACCACCATCACGACCCCGGCGTTGAACACCGCCTGCAACAGCAGCGCCGGCACCATCAGCAGCCACTCCGGGGTGATCGGCTCACCGGTCACCAGCACGATGCCGACCAGCACGACCATCGAGGCCAGCAACTGCTGGAACTGGGTGAGTGTGGCGGCCACCGGCAGGCAGGCCCGGGGGAAGTGCAGCGCCCGGATCAGTCCCAGGTTGCTGCTGATCGACTGGGTGCCGGCCAGTACCGCGCTCTGGGTGAAGTTGAAGATGAACAGCCCGGTGGTCAGGTACGCGATGAAGTTCGGGATCTCCTTCTGCGCCAGCACCACGCCGAAGATCAGGTAGTAGACGGCGGCGTTGGTCAGCGGGGTCAGCACCTGCCAGATCTGACCCAGCTTCGCGTTGCTGTACGAGGCGACGAGCTTGGCGTTGGCGTACGCGGCGATGAAGTGCCGGTAGGCCCACAGCCGGCGGCTGTATTCGGCCAGGGAGGGGCGCTCACCGGCGACCCGTAGTCCGTGCCGGGCGGCCAGCTGCGCCTGGGTCAGGCCCGTTACGGGGTCGACCAGCGCGGTGTCGGCCATGAAAGGGCGCTCCGATCTTTCGTGCCAAAGGGATGCGCGCGACGATGGAATCTTAGTGGGAGCTCGATGCGGAGGGCCGCCTCGTCGCTGGGTGGACGGTAGTGCAAAACACGTCGGGACGCAACCGTAGCGTCGTTGCGCTAACCTGGCCTGCGTGACAGCTGCGGAGACTCCCCGATGACCAGCGAGAAGAGACGTGTGCCGGCCGGCGCCGCGGTGCTCCGCGGCGACATCACCAGAGCCATCCGGCGGGCGCTGATGCACGAACTCGCCGCGGTCGGCTACGGCCGGCTCTCCATCGAGGCGGTCGCCCGCCGCGCCGGGGTCGGCAAGACCGCGATCTACCGGCGGTGGAGCTCCAAGCTCGACCTCGTCCTGGAGACCGTGGTCGCCGCCGCCGGCAACAAGCTTCCCGCGCTGGACACCGGCACCCTCCGCGGCGACCTGTCCCTGCTGTTCCAGGTGGTGGCGCACGCGCTGAGCCACCCGCTCGCCTCGCAGATCATCCCCGACCTGCTGGCCGAGGCGGCCCGCAACCCGACCATCGACGAGACCCTGCAACAGGTGCTCCGCGCCCAGCAGCAGGAGATCGGCGGACGGCTGATCGCCCGCGCGGTGGATCGTGGGGAGCTGCCAGCCGACACCGACCTCGACGCCGCGGTGGACCTGATCGCCGGCCCGCTGTACTGGCGGCTCGCCATCGCGCGGACCCCGCTGACCGACACGTATCTCGACACCCTGGTGGAGGCTGTCACCGCAGCGCTGACCGCCGACGCGGCGGTGCCCCGGCAGCGCGACGGGTCGGTTCCCGGATGACGGCCACCCCGCCACGACACCCCTGGTACACCCGCCGGACATCTCCGCCGGGCGATTGCGGCTAGTCTCTTGCCAGACCGGAGCTGAGTGGGCCGCCCGCCGCCCGCCGCCCGTCTCCTCGCGCACCTTGCCCGTACGACGACAGGACGACCCGTGTCGAACGCCGACCACGTTGCCGTCGCGCCGCGCCCCGGCGCCGCCGACACCGCCACCGAACGACCGCCGTCACCCCCCGGCGGCCTGCTGCGTGCCCTCACCGCCGCGGCGCCCGCCGTCATCACCGACGCCGGGGTGCTGGGCTTCGCCCTCTGGACGGTGCTCTACCACGCGGCCTTCCTGTTCGCCCTGCGTCCGTCGGTCACCTTCCTGATCTGGGTGGCCGGCGGCGTCCTGCTCGCCGGCTGGTGGTCGGTGCGCGCCTGGCGGCGGTGGTCCACGCCCCGCCCGGCGGCCGGTCCGACCGTCCCGGACGCCACCCCCGCCACCGGCTACCCGCGTCGCCTGCTGCTCGCGGTGGTGGCGGCCGGCCTGGTCGCCGCGGTCACCGCCGGCCTGGCCAACACCCCGGCCGGCGACGCGATCTCCTGGTGGATCCCGGCCGCCGCCGGCGCGGTCGCCGCCGTCGGGGTCATGCTGATGACCCGCCGCGCCTGGCTCGCCGGTCCCGCGCCCGCCGCGCCCGCGCCCACCGTCCCGCAGTCCGCGTACGCGCTGCTCGTCTCCGTCGGCGTGGCGATCTCCTCGCTCCTCATCGCCCGGAACACCCCGGACGACGTCTACTACGTCGGCAAGTCGACCTGGGTGGCCGAGCGCGACATCGTGCCGCTCAACGACTTCCTGTTCAGCGAGAACGTCCTCCCGGCGATGGGGTCGCAGCCGCCCACCCCGTCGATCGAGGTGTTCACCGGTGCGCTCGGCCACGTCCTGGGCATCCACGGCGCCTCCGCCACCTGGTACCTCGCGCTGCCGGTGATGGCGGTGCTCGCCATCCTCGCCCTGTGGCGGCTGACCCATCGTTGGGCCCCGCGCCGGCCGGTGTTGGCGTTCAGCGTCGCCGTGGCGTACCTCTACCTCGTGGCCGGTGCGGACGCCGCGCTCGGCACCTTCCACCTGCCCCGGCTGTACGAGGGCAAGGGCATGTTCGTCTCGGCGGTCATCCCGCTGATGTGGCTCTACCTCACCGAGTGGTTCGACACCCGCAGCCGCCGCTCGCTGCTGATGGTGTTCGCGCTGTCGGTCACCGCCACCGGCCTCACCACCACCTCGGCGATCATCCTGCCGCTGCTGGTCGGGGCGGCCGGTCTGGCCATGCTGCTGGTCGGCCGGGTCAGGGACGCCGTCATCGGTGGGCTGGCCGCCGTCGCGTACCCGGTCGGGGCGATCGTGGTGTCCCGGCTGGTGCTGGGCGGGATGAACGCCACCGGCGCGGACGACGCCTTCTTCGACGCCGAGTACACCTACCGGCGCACCCTGATGATCGGCATCGTCGGCGTGATCAGCGGGCTCGCCCTGTGGTTCGGCCCGCTGCTGGCCCGCCGCCGCACCCCGGCGCTGCTCGCGGCCGGCGCCACGCTGACCATGAGCGTGCTGCTGATCCCCGGGGTGCTGGAGGCACTCGGCGCGGCCAGCGGGATCTCCGTCGTGCTCTGGCGGGTGCCCTGGCTGCTCGCCCTGCCCACGCTGATCGGTCTGCTCTGCACGGTGGACGTGCCGTCGGCGACCCGGGCGTTGCGGGTCGCGGTCGGTCCGGTGGTGGCCGTGGCGATGGTCGCCTCGTTCGCGATCTGGGCGACCCCGATGTGGTCGCCGGTGAGCTGGGTCGAGACCCACGACCGGCCGACCTGGAAGCTGCCCCAGCAGCGGCAGCGGATCGCCTTCTGGATCTCCGAGCAGGACCGGCCGGCCGGGCTCCTCCTCGCCCCCTCGGTGATCATGCGGACCTCGCTGATCGTCACCAGCCGCGTCCGGGTCGTCCTGCCCCGCGACTTCTACCTGGTCGAGTACGACCGCAACTCCGACTTCGCCAAGGACCGGCTGCTGCTGGCCCGGTTCGCCGACGGCCGGCAGCAGCCGTCCAAGGCCGAGGTCGAAGCCGCCGTGCAGCGGGTCGGTGTGGGCACGATCTGCGTCTACCACAGCAACCAGTACGCCCGGGACATGGCGGTCGACCTGGGCTTCCAGGAGTTCGCCGCGCGCCGGGGCCCGGGGGCCATGACCTGCTACGGCCGCAGCGGTTGAGCACCGGGCCGGGGTGGTGACGCCGCCGGCGTGACGGGGGACCTCCTGCGGACGGCCGGAACTGTGACCATTGTGGGAGTCGTGTACCCGAAGGACGACCGGGCGTCTCCTCGCGTTAAGGTCGCAGTCACCGTCGGACCGGTTGGCCCGGTCGTCGCACCGTGAGCGTCGCCTCGCCCGGTGACGTCAGCGATCGTCAGGCTACGCCCGTCATCGATCTCGTAGGGAGCGTACTCGTTGTTCGGCTCGTTGACTGGACGCATCGGCACCGCCGCCCGTGGCGCGCTGCTGGTGCTGTCCTATCTGGTCATGCTCGTCGCGGGCACCTTCGGCTGGGTTCCCGTCTTCGCCGTGGCCGGACTGGCCGCCGTCGTCGGTGAGTACGCCCTCACCCGATGGTCGCCGCCGTCGGACGTCCTGCTGGAGAAGGTCGGCCTCAACCTCGGGTACCGGCAGCTCAGCCGGGACCTGGCCAGCGTCCTGCTGGTGGCCGCCACGGTGCCGCTCACCGGGGTCGAGCTGACCTGGCTGCTGCTCCTGCCGGCCGCGGTCTGGGTGATCGCCGTGTTCGCCGGGGCGCTGAACACGATGATCGACCGGCGGAACCCGGTCTCCGCGCTGGTGCGCAACATCGAGCTGGGCGCGGTCCGGTCCGCGCCGCGCCCACCGCGGTGGGCGTCGGAGAACGCCGGCGTCCGGATGGCCGTGCTGAACGTGGTGCTCATCCCGGCCGCCGTGATGGCCGCCGTGCGGGGCGACGCCGCCCCCGTGCTGGCGGCGGGCGCGGCGGCGGCCGTCGCGGCGGCGGTGATCGGCGCGATCATCGTGCTGACCTGGCTGCGGGGCCGGGGCAGCGGCACCGGCAAGGACCAACTGCTCGCCCAGCTCCAGCGCTGGATCGACAGCTACCGTCCCGAGGTGGCGCTCTACTTCGCCGGCCCGGCCAAGGACGTCTACCAGGCCAACATGTGGCTCGCCCCGACGGAGGCGCTGGACCAGCGCGGCATCGTGCTGATGCGCAGCAAGGAGGCGTTCCTCGAGCTGGCCGACACCCGGCTGCCGGTGGTCTGCGTACCGGCCGGGGTGGACTTCATGAACCTGGAACTGGGCACCGTGCGCGCCGCCCTGTACGCCGCCAACGTCGGGGCGAACATCCACATGCTGCGCGAGCCGGGTATGAAGCACGTCTTCGTCGGCCACGGCGACAGCGACAAGCAGGCCAGTGTCAACCCGTACAGCAAGGTGTACGACGAGGTCTGGGTCGCCGGCCTGGCGGGCCGCGAGCGCTACGCGCGTGCCGGGGTCGGCGTACGCGACGAGGACATCGTCGAGATCGGCCGCCCGCAGCTCGCCGGCGTGGCCACCTTCGGCGCGGAGTCGACGCAGCGGCCCTTCACCGTGCTCTACGCCCCCACCTGGGAGGGGTGGCTGGACGACGACCCGTACCACACCTCGCTGGTGCTGATGGGGGAGCGGATCGTCAAGGGCCTGCTGGCCACCTCGCCCGCGGTCCGGCTGATCTACAAGCCGCACCCGTTGACCGGCTCCCGGTCCAAGGCGGCCAAGGCCGTGCACGAGCGGCTCGTGGCGCTGATCCGGGCGGCCGGCGGGGACACCGACGCGACCACGCTGGACGGACCCGGCCACCGGGTGGTCACCGGGCGGGTGCCGGCGCTGTTCGACTGCTTCAACCAGACCGACCTGCTGATCAGCGACGTCTCCAGCGTCGTCTCCGACTTCGTGCAGAGCCAGCGGCCGTATGTGGTGGCCAACCCGAGCGGCCTGCCGGAGGACGAGTTCCGCCGCACCTTCCCGACCTCGCGGGCGGCGTACCTGCTCTCGGTGGACTGCGGCGAACTGGAGAAGATCCTGGCGCTGACCCGGGCCGGCGACGACCCGATGACCGAGGCGCGGCGGGAGTTGAAGACGTACCTGCTCGGTCCGGCCGAGGCGAACCCGATGGAGCGGTTCCAGGAGGAGATCGCCCGGCTCTGCCGCTGACCGTACCGCCGCGCGGGGCCCGGGACGACACGTTCGTCCCGGGCCCCAGTCGCACCAGTCCGCTCGCGGCCGTCGGCCGGCCCAGTCCCCGGGCGGCACCAGCTCGTCGCGTTCCGGCAGCCCACGGCCCGCCCCGGCGCCCGGGCCGGGCCACCCGATCCTGGCCTGCGGGCCGGGGCTCCCACGGCGAGCGTGCTTCTGCCACCATTCGCAGGTCATCCGTACGACGAATGGGGGTCACCGGTGCGCATCCTGCTGGTCGAGGACGACCGACGGGTGGCCGCCGCCCTGTCCTCGGCGCTGACCCGGCGCGGATACCAGGTCGAGCACGCCGCCACGGTCGCCGCCGCCCTCTCCGCCGCCCCCTGCGACCTGGTGCTGCTGGACCTGACCCTGCCCGACGGCGACGGCACCGACGTCTGCCGGGAGCTGCGCCGCCGCAGCAGCCAGCTGGGCATCATCGCGGTGACCGCCCGGGGTGAGGAGCGGGACCGGGTGCTCGGGTTGCGGCTCGGCGCCGACGACTACGTGGTGAAGCCGTTCTCGATGGTGGAGCTCCAGGCCCGGATCGAGGCGGTGCTGCGGCGGGCCGCGCACGCCGCGCCGGCGCGGGACCTGATCGAGGTCGGGGCGCTGCGCGTCGACGTGGCCGCCCGTACCGTCACCGTCGACGGCCGGGCGGTGGCACTGACCCGTAAGGAGTTCGACATCCTGCTCTCCCTGGCCCGCCAGCCGGGCGTCGCGGTGCCCCGGGACCGGATCCTGCTGGACGCCTGGGGGACGACCTGGGCCGACCGGCACACCGTGGAGGTGCACGTCGGCTCGCTGCGCGGCAAGCTCGGCGACCCCCGCCTGGTGGAGACGGTGCGCGGGGTCGGCTACCGGCTCCGCGGCGAGTGAGGGGCGCCGGTGCGTCGACGACTGGTCATCAGCTACCTGCTGCTGATGGTGCTGGTGCTGGTGGCGCTGGAGACGCCGCTGGCCGCCACCCTCGCCTCCCGGGAGACCGACCGGGTCCGCGCCGACCGGCTCGCCGACGCGACCCGGTTCGCCTCGCTGGCGGGGCCGGCGTTGCGCGGCAACGTGCCGGGGCCGCTCGGCGGTGAGCTCGTCGCCTACGACGAGCTGTACGGCATCGGCGCGGCGGTGGTCGACCGGGACGGCCGGACCGTGGTGGTGTCGCCCGACTGGCGGGACGACCCGCGGACAACGGCGGCGCTGGACAGCGCCCTGGCCGGCCAGCAGTTCAGCGCCCCGGAGGCGGTCTGGCCCTGGGTCGACGGTCCGCTGGTGGTGGCGGTGCCGATCAACGACGGCGGCGAGGTGCTCGGCGCGGTGGTCACCGCCACCCCGGCGGACGAGGTCCGGCGTACCGTCACCGCCTGGTGGCTGCTGCTGGCCGGGATCGGGCTGCTCGCCGTGCTGGCCTGCGTCTCCACCGCCTTCGGGCTGGCCGGCTGGGTGCTGCGCCCGGTGACCGAGCTGGACGCGGTCACCCACGAGATCGCCGAGGGGGACCGGGGCGCGCGGGTGCAGCACCGGCTCGGCCCACCCGAGCTGCGCCGTCTCGCGGCCAGCTTCAACAACATGGCCGACGTGGTCTCCGACGTGATGGACCGGCAGCGCGCCTTCGTGGCGCACGCCAGTCACCAGTTGCGCAACCCACTGACCGCGCTGCGGCTGCGGGTCGAGGAGTTGGGGTCGAGCCTCACCGACCCGGACGGCCTGGCCGAGCACCGACTGGCGCTGGAGGAGACCGACCGGTTGGCCCTGGTGCTCGACGCGCTGCTCACCCTGGCCCGCGCGGAGCGGGAGGAGAACCAGCGGATCACCGTCGACGCGGCGGAACTGGCCGCCTTCCGCGTCGCGGCGTGGGAGCCGCTGGCCCGGCACCGGTCGGTGACGCTGCGGCTGGCCGCCGACGGCCCGGCGTACGCCCGGACCGTCCCGACCGCCGTCGACCAGGCTCTCGACGCGCTGATCGACAACGCGGTCAAGTTTAGCGGGGAGCGGGGCGTGGTGACCGTGACCGTCCGGCACGTCGATGGCGGAATCCTCCTCCAGGTCTCCGACACCGGCCCGGGAATGACCCCGGATCAGCTCGAACAGGCCACCGAGCGGTTCTGGCGGGCGCCGGACGCGCAGAACGTCGAGGGCGCGGGGCTGGGCCTGACCATCGTCGCGGTGCTGGTCGACGCCTCCGACGGCCGGCTCACCATGCGTCCGGGAGACCGGTGCGGCCTGGTCGCCGAGGTGTGGTTTCCGGCCCCCTGGGACGGCGGGGCGGCCACCGGGCAGGCCGGGGACAGCGTTGCCGGCCTGCCGGACCGGGGGACGCCCACGCCGGCTGCGCCGGCCGCCGGCGGCGACCCGGCCGGGGCCGCGACGGCGGATCACCCGGTGGCGGTGGCGGCCCCACGGTCGATGGACCCGGGTGACGTCAGGGCTTGATCGAGCGGTACCAGTCCGCCGCCCCGGGATGCAGCGGCAACGGCGCGGTGGCGATCGCCGAGCGGGGATTCATCCGCCCGGCGGCCGGGTGCGCCGCCGCCAGTTCCGTGCGGCGTTCCATCAGCAGTCGGGTCACCTCCCGTACCAGCGAGTCCGGCAGGTCGGCGCGGACGACGAGGTAGTTCGGGTTGGCCACGGTGGTGACCGGGTCCAGGTCGTACACCGAGCGGGGGATGTCCCGCGACACGTACACCTCGCGGTAGCCGCGGCGCAGCTTCTCGGTCCATTCGCCGAGGTCGATTATCCTCGTCGCCGACGCGCCGGCCAGCTGCCGCACACCGCGTACCGGCAGGCCGCCGGAGAAGAAGAACGCGTCGATCCTTCCGGCCCGCAGCGCGGCGACCGAGTCGTCGAGGCCGAGGTGCAGCTGGCGGACCTGGGCACCGCCGAGCTGGGCCACCTCCAGCAGCCGGGTCGCGGTGATCTCGGTGCCCGACCCGGCCGCACCCACCGACACCCGCCGGCCACGCAGGTCGGCGAGCGTCCGCACGGGCCCGCCGGCGGTGGTGACCAGGTGCAGCAGGTCGTCGTAGACCCGGGCCACCGCGCGGACCGACGGTGGCGAGGCCGGCCCGGCGGGCAGCACGTCGGCCTGGGTGAAGCCGAGTTCGGCCTGACCGGCGCCGACGAGCCGGACGTTCTCGGCGGAGGCCGCGGTGACCACCACGCTGGCCCGGACGCCGGGCAGCTCCCGGTTGAGCACGGCCGCCAGCGACTGCCCGAAGGCGTGGTAGACGGCGGTCGGGCTGCCGGTGGCGATGCGGATCAGTGTCGACTCGTTCGGTGAGTCACGGCAGGCGGTCAGCCCCGTCGTCACCAGGACCAGCAGCATCAGCAGCGCGGACGGGGCGGCGACGCGCCGCCGGGTGAGGGTGGACCAGCATCGGCTCACGGGCTGCACTCTGCGCCGTGCGGCGCCACCGGCGCAAGCTCCCGACGGCGGCGACGCCGGCGGCCGGTCGTCGTGGCTGACGGTCAGGCTGCCGGAGCGGGCCACCGAGCGGGTCGGCCCGTCCCCGTTGTCGTGCCCGACCGGACGGACCCGGTCAGCCTCAACCGGCCGTCATGCCCGGCCCGGCCGGACGGGTGGGGGCCAGGGATGCCCGTTCGACGATCTTCAGGCGGTCGGGGCCGTCGGCCACGCTCACCACGAGGCAGCCCGCCCCGGGGCGCAGCAGGGCGGGCACCTCCAGCAGGGCGGCGCCGCGCACCAGCACGGCGGCCAGCTCCCGGTCGGCGAGCCGGATCCCGAGGATGTGCCGGCGCACGTGCCGGCCACCGGCGAGCAGCGCGGACCGCCAGGCCGCCGCGGCGAGCCGGCCCCGCCAGACCGTTCGCGCACTCGACGCCCCGGCCACCGGCCCACCCAGCAGCTCCCGGCGGCCCCGCCGCCACCCCGACCCGCACAGCTCGGCGTACCGGGCCCGGTGCTGGTCGGGCACGTGCAGCCGGTGCAGCTCGTACCGGCGGCGCAGCCCACCGCTGACCACCTCGTGCTCCACCGGCACACCGAGCCGGGTGAGCAACTGGCGCATCCGCAGCGCCGCGTCCTGCCGGTTGAACTCGGCGGCCGGCCGGTACGGTTCGACCGCTCGGCGACCGGTCGCCGGTGGGGGCGTGCAGCGGAGCAGGCAGGCCACCTCGAACGCGTCGCCGAGGGTCAGCCAGTCCATCGGCGGCGGGGGCGCCGGCGGACGGGGCCGGTCGAGCAGGGTGGGTTGCGGGGCCATGGACCGCTCCTCCTCGGCGTCGGTTTCCCTTACCGTCGCCTCCCGCACGCCCCGGTTCCACCGATCCGACCCAGCCTTGAGCAAATCTTGCGGCACGGTCAGAGTTCGGTGACCACCACGTCGACCTGACGTGGCCGGCCGGCGGCCACCGGCTGCTCCTCGACCTGGTACCCCAGGTCGCGTAGCGCGGCGACCAGTCCGGCCGCGCCGCGCGGCCGGGCACCGGCGACCAGCAGGTCGCGGACCAGCCGCCCCTTGGTGGCCTTGTTGAAGTGGCTGACCACCGTGCGGGTCACCCGGCCGTCGGCCTCCCGTTCGTGCAGCACCCGCACGGTCACCGTCCGCCCGGCCAGCGCACCCCGCGGCGTCCAGGTGGCCGCGTACGCCCCGGAACGCAGATCCAGCACCGGGCCGTCCCCGGCGGCCGACTCCACCGCCGGAGCCAGCACCCGCCGCCAGTACGCCGACAGCGCCCCCACCCCCGGCAGCTTCGCCCCGATCGGGCAGCGGTACGGCGGGATCCGGTCGGCGAGCCGTACCGCGCCCCACAGACCGGAGCTGACCAGCACCGACCGGCGGGCGGCCCGCAGCGCCGGGGCCGGCAGCGTGGCCAGGCCGAGAGCCTCGTAGAGCACCCCGGTGTAGACCTGCGCGGCCGGCGCGGTGGCGGCCCGGTCCAGCCGCGCGTTGCGGGCCAGTTCGCCCCGCTGGCCCGGGCTGAGCCCGAGCGCCGCCAGTGCCGCCGTCCCGTCGGTGGCGCAGAGACCGACGAGCGCGGCCAGCACCTCATCCCGGGCCGGGTTCAGCTCGGGCAGGGAGAGCCGGGCGAGGTCGAGCCGCCGGCCCGTGCCGGCGTCGGCCTTGCCCTCGGAGGGCGGCAGCAGGATGAGCACGGCGTCAGCGTACGGGCCGGGTTCAGCGCCACGGCCGTACGGCGGCCGGCGGGTGGTACACGCGATACCCGGCCACCTCCACCAGGCGGGCGGCGTCCGCGTGGTCGCCGAGCAGCCGGCGCAGCCGGCGTTCCGCCGGGGAGTCCACCGGCAGCACGTACCCGGGGCGCTCGGCCCGACCCACCCGCCGCCAGTACGGCCGGTACCGGTTCTGTCCCGGGGTGAGGTCGCCGTCGAGCACCGCGCAGACCACCCGCTCGGCGGTGTCGAAGGTGAGCCGGTTGCAGGTCCAGTAGTCGCCGTACACCTCGCGCAGCCCGGTGGCGCGCACCGCCGCGGCCAGCTCGACGCTGCGGCGTTGCTCGGTTCGCGGCGTGTCGAGCGCGGCGAGGAAGAGCCCGGTGGCGACCAGGGCGGTGGCGGTCAGTGCGGCCAGCGCCGCCGTGGCGCTCGCCCCGGCGAGCCGTCCGGCCACCCCGACCGTGCCCCGTCGGCACGTGACGGCCGCCGCCCAGAGCGGCCAGAGCGCCGCCGGCAGCGAGATCTGCAGCACCGACAGGTAGCGGGCGCTGGTCACCGGTTCGGTCGCGGCCAGCGAACCGCGCACGTACGCCAGCAGGGTCAACGCCGCGCCGGCGACCAGCGCGAGTTGTGCGACCGGCCCGACCCGGACGGCGGTGGGCCGCCCGGCGCTCCGGCGGTACGCGCGCAGCGCGAGCAGCGCCGCGGCCACCAGCAACAGCGGGTAGAGCAGGCCGAACCACTCCTGCCAGCGGGCACAACCGGTCACCGGACAGAGGCCGCCGGCCAGCGGCACCCCTTCCAGCAGCCCACCGGTCACCCGCTGCGCCCACGGCGGCGTCGGGCCGCCGGCGCCGAGTTGCCGCAGCACGGACAGCGAGTCCTGCCCCGGTGGGGCGCGCAGGTTGTCCCACCCCATCGGCGCCGCCCCGAGCACGAAACCGGCGACCAGCAGCGCGCCGGACCAGCCGAGCAGTTCCCGGCGGGTCGCGTAGAGCAGCAACAGCCCGGCGACCACCAGGTACGGCACGACCAGCCAGTCCGACCACAACGCGGAACCGGCGAGCAGCCCGGCCAGGCCCATCGCCGCGCGACGGTGGGCGACCCGGTGTCCGGCCAGCCCGAGTGCGATCAGCAGCATCGCCAGCACCGCCGGCTTCACCTCGGGCCGGCCACCGACCATGGTGAGCTGGTCGCGCACCACCCGTTCCGTGCCGAGCGCGAGCAACCCCACCACGAACGTGGCGAACCAGGGTGAGTAGAGGCGCCGGGTCAGCCGGTGGGCCAGCCAGAGGAACAGGGCGTACAGCGCCACCAGCGGCAGCCGCAGCACCGGCCAGCTCGGCCCGACCAGCGCCACCAGCGGCGCGGCCAGGTACGCCTCGACCGTACCCATGTAGTGCTGCCCGTACAGGAAGACCGGCCGTTCCCGGCCGGCCGCGATGTGCAGCGCGGCCAACCCGAAGGTGGCCTCGTCGCTGTTCGCGGCGGGGATGGTGAGCAGGGTCAACACCAGGCGGTAGCCCACCGCGACCACGCCGAGCAGCAGCGCGACCCGTGCCGGCCGGTCCAGCCGGGCACGGTCCCGCAGTCCTGGTGTCGACACGACCAACGCCCCCGTCGTCGTCCCGTCCGGAGTGTTTCACGCAACGCCGGAGGGCGGGGCGGATCGGCCGACTCCTCCCGTGGCCGGTTGGGGCGGGGTGTGGCAGGGTTGCTCTGTGCCACCCACTCCCGCAGGCCAGCTGGCCGTACCGAACCTGCACCGGGCAGCGCGGATCGAGGATGCCGTGCACCAGCTGGTGGAGCGCCGGCTCCGCCGCACCGGGTGGCGGATCAACATCGTGGCGTACGCCGGCTACGGCGCGCCCGGCTGGGCGCGGGTGCTGTGTCGGGTGCTGCTCGGCCGCCCGGACACCCGCCAGCGTGGCCGGCTGGAGAAGGTGCGCGGCTGGCGCAGCTTCACCACCCTGCCCGCCAAGCACGTCATGGTACGGATCGAGGCGGGTGGGGCCGTCCACGAGGCGCAGGCCGACCGGAGCGGCTTCGTCGACACGGTCATCGAGGGAGACTTCACCCCCGGCTGGTCCTCGGTACGCCTCAGCGTGGCCGACGCCGAGCCGGCGGAGGCCCTGATCCGGGTCCTCCACCCGGACGTGCGGTTCGGCATCCTCTCCGACATCGACGACACGGTCATGGTGACCGCGCTGCCCCGCCCCCTGCTGGCGGCCTGGAACACCTTCGTGCTCGACGAGCACGCGCGGGCCGCGGTGCCCGGCATGGCCGTGTTGTACGAGCGGCTGGTCACCGCCCATCCCGGGGCGCCGGTCCTCTATCTCTCCACCGGCGCGTGGAACGTCGCCCCGACCCTCACCCGGTTCCTGTCCCGGCACCTCTACCCGGCCGGCCCGCTGCTGCTCACCGACTGGGGCCCGACCGCCGACCGGTGGTTCCGCAGCGGCCGGGAGCACAAGCGGGCGACGCTGGCGCGCCTGGCCCGGGAGTTCCCGGAGGTGCGCTGGCTGCTCATCGGCGACGACGGGCAGCACGACCAGGAGATCTACCGGGAGTTCGCCGCCGCCCATCCGGACAACGTGGCCGGGGTGGCGATCCGGCGGCTCTCGCCCACCCAGTCGGTGCTCGCCGGCAGTCTGCCCGCCCCGGCGGGTCACTCCTCGACGGGGCCGGTGGGGCAGAAGTGGCTCTCCGCTCCGGACGGCGCCGGGTTGTGGAAGCTGCTGCGGGACGCGGGTCTGGTCTGAGCGGCCCCGGGGGCCCGGTTCAGTCGCGGCGCAGCCAGAGCACGCCCAGCGGCGGCACCCGCAACGCCACCGAGGCGGGCATCCCGTGCCACGGGACGTCCTGCGCGTGCACCGCGCCGAGGTTGCCCACCCCCGACCCGCCGTAGTGGTGCGCGTCGGTGTTGATGACCTCGGTCCAGGTGCCGGCCGCCGGCAGCCCGACCCGGTAGTCCTCCAGCGGCCGGGCGGAGAAGTTGGCCACGCACACCAGGGTGGCGCCGTCCGGGGCGATCCGGACGAACGAGACGGAGTTGTTGGCGACGTCGTCGCCGGCGATCCAGCGGAACCCGGCCGGCTCGGTGTCCTGCGCCCAGAGCGCGGGAGTGGCCCGGTACGCGGCGTTCAGGTCGGTGACGAGCCGCCGCACACCGGCGCGTGCCGGGTCGTGCAGCAGGTACCAGTCGAGGCCGCGTTCCTCGCTCCACTCCTGGTCGTCGGCGAGCTCGCAGCCCATGAAGAGCAGCTGCTTGCCCGGGTGCGCCCACATGTACGCCAGCAGCGCCCGTACGTTGGCCAGCCGTTGCCAGGTGTCCCCGGGCATCTTCGCGCTCAGCGACCCCTTGCCGTGCACCACCTCGTCGTGACTGATCGGCAGCACGTAGTTCTCGCTGAAGGCGTACGCCAGGGAGAAGGTCAGCTGGTGGTGGTGGTGCTGCCGGTAGATCGGGTCCTTCGAGGTGTAGAGCAGGGTGTCGTGCATCCAGCCCATGTTCCACTTGAACCCGAAGCCGAGTCCGCCGTCGGCGGTGGATCGGGTCACCCCGGGCCAGGCCGTGGACTCCTCGGCGATCATGACCACGCCGGCGTGGTGCTTGTAGACGGTGGCGTTGACCTCCTGCATGAAGGCGATCGCCTCCAGGTTCTCCCGCCCGCCGTGCACGTTCGGCAGCCACTGCCCCTCGCCGCGGGAGTAGTCCAGGTAGAGCATCGAGGCGACGGCGTCCACCCGCAGCCCGTCGACGTGGAACTGCTCGCACCAGTAGAGCGCGTTGGCGACGAGGAAGTTGCGCACCTCGCGGCGGCCGAAGTCGAACACGTACGTGCCCCAGTCGGGGTGCTCGCCGCGGCGTGGGTCGGGGTGCTCGTAGAGCGCCGTGCCGTCGAAGCGCGCGAGGGCCCACTCGTCCTTGGGGAAGTGCGCCGGCACCCAGTCGAGGATCACCCCGACGCCGGCGCGGTGCAGGGTGTCGACGAGGTGGCGGAAGTCGTCCGGGTCGCCGAACCGGGAGGTGGGGGCGTAGTAGCCGGTGACCTGGTAGCCCCACGAGCCGCCGAAGGGGTGTTCCATCACCGGCAGGAACTCCACGTGGGTGAAGCCCATCTCGGTGACGTACGCGGTGAGCTGCTCGGCCAGCTCCCGGTAACCCAGGCCGGGCCGCCACGAGCCGAGGTGCACCTCGTAGACGCTCATCGGCTCCTGGTGCGGCTGCCGGGTCGCCCGCCGCGCCAGCCAGCCGGCGTCGCCCCACTCGTACGTCGACCGGTGTACCACCGACGCGGTCGCCGGCGGCACCTCCGCGTACGCCGCGAGCGGGTCGGCCTTGTCCCGCCAGTGCCCGTCCGCGCCGAGGATCCGGTACTTGTACCGGGCCCCGACCGGCGCCTCCGGCACGAAGATCTCCCAGACCCCGCTGGCGCCCAGGGAGCGCATCGGCCAGCCGTCGTCCGGGCCCCACCCGGTGAAGTCGCCGACCACCCGCACCCCGCGCGCGTTGGGCGCCCACACCGTGAAGGCCACGCCCCCGTCGAGGACCCGGGCGCCGAGCGCCTCCCAGAGCCGTTCGTGCCGCCCCTCGCCGATCAGGTGCAGGTCCAGGTCGCCGAGGGTGGGCGGGTAACGGTAGGGGTCGTCGGTGACCCGCCCGTCGGTCTCCACCCGGTAGTCGAGCACCTCGCCCGGCAGCACCGCCTCGAAGACGCCGACGTCGTGTACCCGCTTCATCGGGTGCCGTTGCCCGTCGACGATCACCGCGACGTCGCCGGCCCCCCGGCGCATCGCGCGGATCGTCGTCCGCCCGCCGGCGGGGTGCGCGCCGAGCAGGGCGTGCGGGTCGTGCGTCGCACCGGCGATCAGCTGGTCCATCGGTTGTCGTCCTTCGGGGCGGGTGCGGTCGGGGCGGTGCCACCGGACAGGCCGGCCGGCACGTCGGTGACGGTGAGGGCGGCCGGGACGTGGCCGGCCGACGCCGGTGGGGCCGCCGTCGTGGGCCGACGCACGACGAACACGTGCGCGGGTTGCAGGTACGGGTCGAGCCGGACCGCGTTGCGTTGGCCCCACTCGTAGCTGGCGCCGGTCAGCTCGTCGCGCACGGTGAACCGGTCGTGCCAGTCGAGGCCGAGCGCCGGCATGTCCAGCGTGGTGTTGCCCCACTGCACGGAGCGGGACTCGAACGAGCAGACCACCAGGACCGTGTTGCCGGTGTCCGGGTCGTGCTTGGACCAGCACAGCAGCGCCGGGTTGTCGATGTCGTGGAAGACCAGGTTGCGCAGCCGGTGCAGGGCCGGGTTGTCCCGGCGCACCCGGTTGAGGGTGGCGACGAACGGGGCCAGGGAACGACCCTGGGCCTGCGCGCCGGCCCAGTCCCGGGGCCGCAGCTCGTACTTCTCGTTGTCGAGGTACTCCTCGGCGCCGGGACGGGCGACGTGTTCGAACAGCTCGTAGCCGGCGTACATGCCCCAGGAGGGGGAGAGCAGCGCGGCGAGCACCGCCCGGATCTTGAACATCGGCGGCCCGCCGTGCTGCAACGACTCGTGCAGGATGTCCGGGGTGTTGGGCCAGAAGTTGGGCCGCATGTAGTCGGCGGCGGCGACCAGCTCCTCGCAGTACGCCCGCATCTCGGCCGCCGTCGTCCGCCAGGTGAAGTACGTGTACGACTGGGTGAAGCCGATCTTGCCGAGCCCGTGCATGATGGCCGGCCGGGTGAACGCCTCGGCCAGGAACAGCACGTCCGGGTCGACCTTCTTGACCTCCCAGATCAGCCAGTGCCAGAAGTCGAACGGCTTGGTGTGCGGGTTGTCCACCCGGAAGATCCGGATGCCCTCGCCCACCCAGTGCAGCACCACCCGCAGGATCTCCGCCCGGATGCCCTCGGGGTCGTTGTCGAAGTTCAGCGGGTAGATGTCCTGGTACTTCTTCGGCGGGTTCTCCGCGTACGCGATGCTGCCGTCGGCCCGGGTGGTGAACCACTCCGGGTGCGAAGTCACCCAGGGATGGTCCGGCGCGCACTGCAACGCCAGGTCCATCGCCACCTCCAGGCCGACGTCGGCGGCGGCGGCGACGAAGTCGCGGAAGTCCTCCGGCTCACCCAGGTCGGGGTGGATGGCGTCGTGCCCGCCCTCGGCCGCGCCGATGGCCCACGGCGAGCCCACGTCGTCCGGGCCTGCGGTGAGCGAGTTGTTCCGGCCCTTGCGGTTGACCCGCCCGATCGGGTGGATCGGCGGCAGGTAGAGCACGTCGAAGCCCATCGCCGCGACCCCGGGCAGCCGGTCCATCGCGGTGACGAAGGTGCCGGACCGCGCCGGGGCGTCGACGGTCGCCGGGATCGCCCCCTCGGAGCGGGGGAAGAACTCGTACCAGGCGGAGAAGAGCGCCCGGGGCCGATCCACCCAGAGCCGGCGCTCCTCGCCGGTGGTGACCAGCTCCCGCAGCGGGTGCTCCCAGAGCAGGTCGGCCAGCTCCAGCGCCGGGGCCACCCGCCGGGGCAACTCCCGCCCGGTGTCGCCCAGCGCCGCCGCAGCGGCCCGTACCCGCTCGCCGTCGGCCGCCGGGACCAGCTGCCGCGCGGCCTCCAGCACCCGTACGCCCTCGGCCAGGTCGTTGGCGAGGTCCTCGACGCCCTGCCCGGCGGCGATCTTCTTCGTCACCGCGTTCTGCCAGGTCAGGTACGGATCCTGGAATGCCTCCACGACGAAGGTCCACTCGCCGACGGCGTCCGGGCGGATGGTGGCGTGCCAGCGGTCCTGCCCGGGTTCACCCGGACGCATCCGGGTGAAGGGGCGGGCCGTGCCGTCCGGGCCCCGCCAGACCACGTTGCAGCCGAGCGCGTCGTGGCCCTCGCGGTAGGCGCGGGCCGACACCGGCACCACCTCGCCGACGACCGCCTTGGCCGGGTAGCGGCCGCAGGCGACGGCAGGGGAGACGTCTTCGATGGGGAACCGTCCGCTCACCCGCTCAACCTACTGCGCGAGATCGCTTCGCGCTCGGGTCGGGGGCTCTTCTTTCCGGGCGGCGTTGCTGGTCGTTGCCGCTGGCTCGGCGGCGGCGGTGGTCAGAGACACGTATCATGTGTATTACGTATCAGGGGGGTTGCGATGAGGTTGAACAGCAAGGGACAGGTGACCATCCCGGCCGAACTGCGTGCCCGGCACAACCTGCACGAGGGCGACGAGGTGGATGTGATCGAGGAAGGCGGCACCCTGCGGATCGTGCGGGTCGCGGAGGCCGAGACCCGTGGGCGGCGCCTCGTCAGGCACATGCGCGGACGGGGCAGCGCCCGAGAGGTGGAGAGCATGTCGACCGACGAGCTGATGGACCTGCTCCGTGGCGACTGAGCGCATCCGGGCCGTCGCCCGCCGGGCGACCGACACCGTCACCACCCTGGTCGACACCAACGTCCTGCTGGACATCCTCACCGAGGATCCACGGTGGGCCGACTGGTCGGGCGAGGCGCTGGCCGCCGCCCGGGACAGCGGCGTCCTGGTGATCAACCCGATCGTGTACGCCGAGGTGTCCGTACGGTTCGCGCGCGTCGAGGAACTCGACGAGGCCCTACCCGCGACGGACTTCCTCCGCGAGGAACTGCCGTCTCCCGCGGGCTTCCTGGCCGGCAAGGCGTACGCGCGGTACCGGGCGCAGGGAGGCGCCAAACACTCGCCGATCGCCGACTTCTACATCGGCGCGCACGCCGCGGTGTGCCGCTATCGCCTGCTCACCCGCGACGGCCGCCGCTACCGCACCTACTTCCCGACGCTGACGCTGATCGCGCCCGAGCCGTAGCCGCGGGTCAACCCGCCGCTCCCACCGACCGGTACACCTCGATCGTCCGCGCGGCGACCGCGTCCCAGGAGAAGTGCTCGACCGCGCGCCGACGCCCGGCCAGACCGAACTTCCGGGTCCGTTCCGGGTCGGCCAGCACCGCGTTCATGGCCGCCGCCAGGTCGGCCACGAACCGCCGTGGGTCCAGCGGCCGGCCCGAGCCGTCACCGGCCTGTTCGATCGGGACCAGCAGCCCGGTCTCGCCGTCGGCCACCACCTCCGGGATGCCGCCGGTCGCCGTCGCCACCACCGCCGTCTCGCAGGCCATCGCCTCCAGGTTCACGATGCCCATCGGCTCGTACACCGAGGGGCAGACGAAGATCGTCGCGTGGGTGAGCACCTGGATCACCTCGTGCTTGGGCAGCATCTCGGCCACCCACACCACGCCCGAACGGTTCGCCCGCAGTTCGGCGACCAGCTCCTCCACCTCGGCGGCGATCTCGGGCGTGTCGGGCGCCCCGGCCAGCAGCACCAGCTGGGTGTCGGCGGGCAGCTCCCGGGCGGCGCGCAGCAGGTAGGGCAGACCCTTCTGCCGGGTGATCCGTCCGACGTACACCACGCTCGGCCGGGCCGGGTCGACACCCAGGCGCTCCACCACGTCGGTGCCCGGGTCCGGCGCGTACTGGGCGGTGTCGATGCCGTTGTAGACCACCCGGACCCGGTCCGGATCCACCTGCGGGTACGCCGACAGCACGTCCCGGCGCATTCCCCCGCTGACCGCGATGATCGCGTCGGCGGCCTCGTAGGCCGTCCGCTCGCACCAGGAGGAGAGCGCATACCCGCCGCCGAGCTGTTCGGCCTTCCACGGCCGCAGCGGCTCCAGGCTGTGCGCGGTCACCACGTGCGGCACCCCGTGCAGCAGCTTCGCGGTGTGCCCGGCCAGGTTGGCGTACCAGGTGTGGCTGTGCACCACGTCCGTGCCGGCGCAGCCCGCCGCCATCTCCAGGTCCACGCCCATGGTTCGCAGCGCGGCGTTCGCGCCGGCCAGGCCGGCCGGCTCGGCGTACGCGACGACGCCCGGCTCCGCGCGCGGCGCGCCGAAGCAGTGCACCCGTACCTCGGCGAGCCGCCGCAACTCCCGGGCGAGGTACTCGACGTGCACCCCGGCCCCGCCGTACACCTCCGGCGGGTACTCCCGGGTGAGCAGGTCGACGCGCAGCGGTACGAGATCGCTCATGCCCGGCACCTTAGTGCAGAAACACGCCCGGTACGGAAGGAGAAGTCGGCCCGTAGGAGTGGTGAACTCGCGGCCGGGTGGATAGCGTCGGGACATGGCTGCCAAGGTGCTCGCGATCGTCCTGGCTGGCGGAGAGGGCAAGCGCCTGATGCCGCTCACCACGGACCGGGCCAAGCCCGCTGTTCCGTTCGGCGGGATGTACCGCATGGTCGACTTCGTCCTGTCCAACCTGGCGAACGCCGGCTTTCTCAAGATCGTCGTGCTGACCCAGTACAAGTCCCACTCGCTGGACCGGCACATCACCAAGACCTGGCGGATGTCGACCCTGCTCGGCAACTACGTCACCCCGGTGCCGGCGCAGCAGCGCCGCGGCCCGTGGTGGTTCGCCGGCTCCGCCGACGCGATCTACCAGAGCTTCAACCTGATCAACGACGAGCAGCCGGATCACGTGATCGTCTTCGGCGCCGACCACATCTACCGGATGGATCCGCGGCAGATGGTGGACGACCACATCGCCTCCGGCGCCGCGGTCACCGTGGCCGGCATCCGGCAGCCGCTGTCGATGGCCGACCAGTTCGGGGTGATCGAGGTCGGCGAGGACGGCCGGCGGATCCGGGCGTTCCGCGAGAAGCCCACCGACGCGGTCGGCCTGCCCGACGCGCCGGACCAGATCTACGCCTCGATGGGCAACTACGTCTTCAGCACCAAGGCGCTCTGCGAGGCCGTGGAACGCGACGCGGCAGACAAGACCAGCAAGCACGACATGGGCGGCAGCATCATCCCGATGCTGGTCGAGCGCGGCGAGGCCAACGTCTACGACTTCAGGGACAACGAGGTGCCGGGCAGCACCGACCGCGACCGGGGCTACTGGCGCGACGTGGGGACGCTGGACTCCTTCTACGACGCCCACATGGATCTGATCAACGTGCACCCGGTGTTCAACCTCTACAACTTCGAGTGGCCGATCTACACCGAGCAGCCGCCGTTCCCGCCCGCGAAGTTCGTCCACCAGTGGGGTGAGCGGGTCGGCCGGGCGGTCGCCTCGATGGTCTCGCCCGGCGCGGTCATCTCCGGCTCGCTGGTGGAGAACTCGATCGTCTCGCCGAAGGTCAAGGTGCACTCCTGGGCGCACGTCGAGGGCGCCGTGCTGATGGAGGGCGTGGAGATCGGCCGGCACGCGGTGGTGCGCCGGGCCATCCTCGACAAGAACGTCTTCGTCCCCGAGGGCGCGGAGATCGGCGTCGACCTGGAGAAGGACCGGCAGCGCTACACCGTGTCCGACAATGGCATCGTGGTCATCGGCAAGGGGCAACGCGTCGAGCCCTGAGCCACCCGCGACCCGGCCCGCGCCGGGAACCAGTGAGCCCACCCCGTACCCGAGGAGGATCCCGCAGTGGCCCACCCGCGCGCCGGACAGCCCGCCGAGCCCGCCGACCTGGTGGACGTGCCCCGCCTGGTGACCGCCTACTACGCCGAGCACCCGGACCCGGACGACCCGGCGCAGCGGGTCTCCTTCGGCACCTCCGGGCACCGCGGGTCCTCGCTCAGGGGCGCGTTCAACTCCGACCACATCCTCGCGGTCACCCAGGCGCTCTGCGACTACCGGCAGCAGCGGGGGGTGGACGGGCCGCTCTTCCTCGCCCGGGACACCCACGCGCTCTCGGCGCCGGCGGCCACCGACGCCCTGGAGGTGCTGGCCGCCAACGGGGTCACCGTGCTGGTGGACAGCCGCGACGGCTACACCCCGACCCCGGCGCTGTCGCACGCCGTGCTCACCCACAACCGGGGGCGCACCCGCGGCCTCGCCGACGGGATCGTGATCACCCCGTCGCACAACCCGCCCGAGGACGGCGGCTTCAAGTACAACCCCACCCACGGCGGCCCCGCCGACACCGACGTCACGACCTGGATCCAGGACCGGGCCAACGCGATCCTCGCCGCCGGGCTCAAGGAGGTGCGGCGGATCCCGTACGCGCGGGCCCGCGCCGCCGACACCACCGGGCGGTACGACTTCCTCGCCCACTACGTCGACGACCTGCCCGCCGCCATCGACGTCGACACGATCCGGCACGCCGGGGTCCGCGTCGGCGCCGACCCGATGGGCGGGGCCAGCGTCGGGTACTGGGGGGAGATCGCCGAGCGGCACCGCCTCGACCTGACCGTGATCAACCCGACGGTCGATCCGACCTGGCGGTTCATGACCCTCGACGGCGACGGCCGGATCCGGATGGACTGCTCCTCGCCGAACGCGATGGCCTCGCTCATCGCCGCCCGCTCCGCGTACCAGGTCTCCACCGGCAACGACGCCGACGCCGACCGGCACGGCATCGTCACCCCCGACGGTGGCCTGATGAACCCCAACCACTACCTGGCGGTCGCGATCGGCCACCTGTTCCGTACCCGCACGCAGTGGGGCCCGGCCGCCGCCGTCGGCAAGACGCTGGTCTCCTCCTCGATGATCGACCGGATCGCGGCCGACCTCGGGCGCCCGCTGCTGGAGGTGCCGGTGGGGTTCAAGTGGTTCGTGCCCGGCCTGCTCGACGGGGCGGTCGGCTTCGGCGGCGAGGAGAGCGCCGGGGCGTCCTTCCTGCGCCGCGACGGCAGCACCTGGACCACCGACAAGGACGGCATCCTGCTCTGCCTGCTCGCCGCGGAGATCATCGCGGCCACCGGGCGGACCCCCAGCCAGCACTACACCGAGCTGACCGAGCGCTTCGGCGCGCCCGCGTACGCCCGGATCGACGCCCCGGCCGGCCGGGAGCAGAAGGCGGTGCTCGCCAAGCTCTCCCCGGAGCAGGTCACCGCGACCGAACTGGCCGGCGAGCCGATCACCGCCACGCTCACCGCCGCGCCGGGCAACGGCGCGTCCATCGGCGGGCTCAAGGTGACCACGGCGTCGGGCTGGTTCGCCGCCCGGCCCTCGGGCACCGAGGACGTCTACAAGATCTACGCCGAGTCGTTCCAGGGCCCGGAGCACCTGGGCCGGATCCAGTCCGAGGCGAAGGCGCTGGTCGACGGGGTGCTGGCGAGGGCCTGAGCACCGCGCGGCGCGGCGGCCGGCGAGCCGTCGCCGCCGGTCAGCGGGGTGGGCGCAGGTCGCGGTGCCGGAACTGTTCCCGCAGCCCGTCCGGCAGCAGCTCACGCAGTTGGTCGGGCAGCAGCGGCAGGTCCAGCAGGCTCAGCTTGAGCTGGTTGCGCTCCCGGTGCCGGCGCGGATCGAGGCGGACCACCAGGCCGGCGTCGGGTTGGTACCGGATGTGCACCGCGCCCCGCGTGGCCGCGTCCCGGATCACCAGGCCGTCGGCCTCCACCACCACCGGCGCCGAGTCCGGCCGCAGCTCCAACCGGACGTCCTCCTCCGGGGCGAGCACCACCGAGCGGGAGATCCCGGCCATCGGCGCGGACGGTGTCACCACCACCGCCCGGGTGGCCGGCGAGACCACCGGTCCACCCGCCGCGTAGCTGTACGCCGTCGAGCCGGCGGGCGTGCTCACCACCAGCGCGTCGCACCGGTAGTAGCCGTAGCGCTGACCGCCGACGGCGAGCGTGGCGGTGACGAAACCGGAGCCGGGCTGGCGGGCCAGCGCCACGTCGTTGAACGCCACCACGTCGTCCCCGCAGACGTCGCAGGCCAGGCAGGCGTGCGACTCGACGGTGAAGTCGCGGTTCACCAGCCTCTCCAGCGCCCGGGGCAGGTCCGGCGGTTCCACCTCCACCAGGAAACCGACCCGGCCCAGGTGCACCCCGAGCACCGGCTTCGGGCTGCGCACCGCACCGCGCAGCGCGCCCAACATGGTGCCGTCCCCGCCGATGCTGATCAGGATGTCCGATCGGTCGGCCAGCTCCTCCGCCGGCACCGGCTCCACCGACGCCGGCACCCGGTGCCGGTCCTCGGCGCGGACGGCGAGGGTCGTGGCGTGCCGGGCGGCCCACCGCGCGATGATCCCGACCACCTCGGAGACGTCCCGGGTGGGATGCAGCACCAGACCCAACAGGTACCCCGCCACGGCTACAGCTCACCACACCGCAGGCGGCCCGGCCGGCGGACCGACAGGCGCGCCGACGGTGTGGTCACCGCCGGCGCGCCCGGCTACGCCGCTACCGGCGGGGTCGTGCGCTCAGGTGGGCCAGGGAGCGGGCCACCAGGTCGTCACGGGCCGCCGGGGCGAGCCCTTCCAGACCGAAACCGAGGTAGACGGTGTCGTCGGTGACGACCGCCGCCCCCTCCTCGAAGGCCTGCTGGCTGCGGCTCCAGTCGTTGGGGCTGGGCGCCGAGCCGGCCGGTGGCCCGGCGAGCGTCCAGCCACCCAGGTCGGCCGTCTCGAAGGAGGTCTCGGACACCAGCGCGCCGTCGGCGAAGACCCGCGCGTCGTCCAGGAAGACGCCCAGACCCTGGGTGCCCCAGTCGGAGGCGTAGGTGATCGACAGCTCGACCTTCTTCCCGGCGTACGCCGACAGGTCGACGGCGAACTCCTGCCAGCCGCCGGAGGCTCCGGTGGCCGCGTTCCAGGTGCCGGTGCTGCCCGTGGGAGAGCAGTCGGCGCCCTGGTAGTGGGCCAGGAACGGGTGCAGCGTCTGCGCCCAACCGGAGGCGCAGCTCTCCCCGGTGACCGTGCCGGTGTGCCCGTTGGCGTCGGGCAGCGTCGTCCAGTCGTCGCTGCCCACCTCGTGCGCCTCGACGAACAGGAAGTCCCAGTTCTGCTCGATGTCGTACGAGGTGAAGAAGCGCAGCTCGCCGCTGGTCTTCCCGGTCAGGTCGACGGTCCGGGTGAGCCGCTTGTACGACTCGTTGGACCGGCCGCTGTAGAGGTACCAGTCACCGGTGCGCGGGTCGAACGGCGCCGCGCCCGGCCGTGCCCAGTCCACCGTCGCCGAGCTGGCGAACTGCGGGAAGTCCTTCGGCGCGAGGAAGCTCGACGTGCTCAGGAACGAGGCCGTGTGGTCGTGGTTCTGCGCCGAGCCGGCCTCGTTGAGCCGGCCCGCGAACCCGGCGAACGGCCCGTCCGCGCCACGCAGCGGGTACGGTTCGCCGGCCGGGTCGGTGCCACCGTCGCTGACGTAGGTGTACGCCCCCAGGTAGTACTGCTGGAAGTCGTTGAGCAGCGGCAGGCAACTGGCGTCGTCGGGGTCGGCGCACTCCGCGGGCGCGTTCGGCTGGTAGACGTACGAACCGTTCGCGGCCTGGGCGAAGAGCGCGTACTTGCCGCTGACCAGGAGCTTGCCGCCCTCGTTGAGGTAGTCCCGCACGGCCAGTTCGGTCTCCGCGGCGGCCCGGGCGGCGGTTCCGGCCACCTGGCCGGGGGAGCGCGGGATGACGTCGTCGCCGGTCTCCCAGACCACCGTCCGGTAGTGCGACAGCACGCCCAGGTGGTGCGGCGCCTTCCGGCCCATGACGTCGAAGTCGTAGACGTCGCTGCTGCGCTTCGCCTTGGCCAGCGAGGCGGCGATCTCGTCGGCGTACTTGGCGCTGGTGGCGCCGGTCTGCGTCGGGCTGAGGCCGGTGACGTCCTCCATGGCGAGGACCAGCACGTCGCCGCCGATATCGTGGTGAACCCGGTAGGTGAAGCGGGCACTGGTCACCGGGCCGTTGCCCGGCTTGACGCCGCTGAACCAGACCTCTACCCGATCGCCCGGCCTGGTGCCGGTGACCGTGCCGCGCAGCTCGGCGTAGTAGTCGTTGTGGGTGTCGCCGTACCGCTCACCGCCGCGCCACTCGCGGACGGAGACCGTCTTCGGTCGGCCGCTGTTGACCGCGTAGTGCATCCGGACATTCTTCAGTGCCCGCCGGGTGATCGACGCCACCTGCTGGCTGCGCCCGTACGAGGTGTCGAAGGAGTCCACCACGAAGTCCGGGGTGCTGCGCCCGACCACCGACACCGGGTCGTCCGGGTCGGCCGCCGACTTCGCCACCGACAGGGCGAACGGCAGGTTCTTCGCGACCTCGGCCGAGATGAGCTTCTCGTCGTCCGGGAAGATGAAGCCGCTGACGCAGTCCTCCGGCCGCCACTGGTCGTCCGGGTCGGACGCGGCCGCCGCCTGGCAGGTGGACATCTCCGGAGTGAAGCCCAGGGTGCCGTAGCGCACGGTGGCGTGCGAGTCGGTGTCGCCGTTGGTGGTGTACAGCTCGGCGGAGAGGTCCGGGTCGTAGCCGGGCACCGCCGGGTGGGCGTCGTCGCCGGCCATCGTCTCGTAGATGACGTCGTCGGGGGTGGGGGTGCTGGCCTGCCAGCCGACCCCGTAGAGCAGCAGTTGCGCCGCCGAGTGGTAGTTGACGAAGAACTCGAAGCCGACCCGCTTGAAGAGCCGGTCCAGTGCCTTCGTCTCCGGCTCCGAGTTCGGTCCGGCGCCCCGGTAGGTGTCGCTGTTCGGCTCCGGTGAGGAGCCCTCGTCGTCGTACCCCCACTTGTAGGCGAAGTTGCGGTTGAGGTCGACGCCGTCGGCGGTGGTGATCTGCCCGTCCCCGTCGTTGTCGCGCAGGTTCTTGCGCCACAGCCGGTTGCCCGGGGTGAAGGTGTGGTCGTAGCCGTCCGGGTTGGCCACCGGCAGGAACCACAGCTCGGTGCGGTCCACCAGCCGCGTGATCTCCGGATCCGTGCCGTAGCTGTCCAGCACGTGGTGCAGCAGCCGTCGGGTCATCTCCGGGGTGATCCACTCCCGGGCGTGCTGGGCGCTGCCGTAGAGCACCGCCGGCCGCTTGCCGTCCGGCAGCGTCCGCGCGTTCTTGGTGACCTTCACCGCCAGGATCGGCTTGCCCTGCACGCTGCGGCCGATCGTCTCCAGCTTGGCCAGCTTCGGGTACCGGGCCACGGTGGCGGTGATCTCGTCGCGCAGGCCGCCCGGCTCGCTGTACGACCGGAACGCCGACCAGCCCGCCGCCGCCTGCTCACGCAGCGCCTGGGAGGCCGGCTTGCCGCGGACCTTCTTCACCTCCAGCCGGACGCCCTGCCCGGCGAGCCGGGCGGCCTCCCGCCGGCTCAGCACCGTCTCCACCCGGGCGGCGCCGGAGGCGTCCGTGCCCTGGTGGTCGTGGCCGAGGTCCACGCCGGACGCCCGCAGCTTCGCCAACTGTCCCGCGTCGAGCGTGCCGACGTAGACCTCCAGGCTGTCACGGCCGCCCGGGTCGGACGAGGGCCGGGCGGTCGCCGGTGCGGTCAGCGTGAGTGCGCCGACCAATGTGAACACGCCGGCGATCGCCAGCGGTGTGCGCCTCATCGCGCCTCCTGTCATGGGGATGGGCCTGTGACGGAGAGACTGCTGTCGGTGCTGTATCAATGTCAATGGATGACGACTCGTTGTGGCGGTTTTCCCGGCCGGCCACCCGATCGGGGGAATTCCGGCACCGGTCGTGTCCTCCTCCCGCTGGAGATCGTTCGACAGCAGGTGAACGTGGCAGAGGTGACCGACGGGACGGCGGTGCGCGACGGCGTCCGCCGCGAGCAGCAGTTGCTGGCGACCCGCTGTCCGCCGTGGTGGCCCGGGCGTCGACCGGGAGCCGGCCGGTGACCCGGACGCCGGTGGACGGCTCGCTGCCGGGCCGGGTCCTGCTGGCCAACCGGCACCGGCGGCTGGCCCGCGCCATCGCCCGGTACGACGAGTGCCCGGACCGGGCGTCGATCGAGCGGCGGCAGGTGCGCCGGTTCAACGAGATCTGGGCCTACTGCCTCGCCGAGGTGCCCTTCTACCGGTCCTGGCGGCGGGAGCACCGGCTGCCCGAGCGGATCGACCGGCCGTCCGCGCTGTGGTCGTTCCCGCCGCTGACCAAGGAGGTCCTCATCGCCCGGCAGGACGAGGTCTTCCAGGACGGGCGGATCGTCGACGCCTACACCACCGGCGGCAGCACCGGTCAGCCCACCCGCTACCCCCGGGGCGCGGGCGAGGCGGGCGACCGGTGGGTCGACGCGTACCTCGGCCGGCACTGGGCGGGCATCCGCCCCACCGACCCGAGCCTCCTGCTCTGGGGCCACGCCCACCTGTTCGGCAGCGGGCTGCGCGGCCGGGTCGCCCAGGCCCGTCGGCGGGCCGCCGACGCGGTCATGAACATCACCCGGCTCAACGCGTACGACCTCAGTGAGCCGTCCCTGCGGGCGCACCACGCCGTGCTGCGCCGCCAGGACCCGGTCTCTCTGGAGGGCTACACCTCCGCCGTGTTCAAGCTCGCCCGCCACATCGAGAGCAACCGGCTCGACCTGGGGGCCCCGCGCCGGCTGCGAGCCGTCGTGCTCTGTGCCGAGACCGCGAGCGACGCCGACGTGGCCCTCGTCGAGCGGGTCTTCCGGGCGCCCGCCGTGATCGAGTACGGCTCCGCCGAGACCGGGGTGCTGGCCATGTCCCGCGCGCGGACCAGGGACATCCGGGTGTTCTGGGACAGCTTCACCACCCTGGTCGACGACGACGCGGAACTGCACGTCACCACCCTGGGTCCACGGCTGTTCCCGCTGGTGCACTACGCCGTCGGCGACCGGGTGGTGCCCAGCGACATCGTCGACGGCAACGCGCTGGCGTTCCACGCGGTGCTCGGCCGGCGGCAGGACGTGGTCCGGGTCGCCTCGGCCCGGGGCGTGCTCGACCTGTCCGCGATCCTTCCGGTGCACATCCTCAAGTCGTACCCGGGGATCGTGGGCGTCCAGTTCCGCCAGGTACGCCCCGACGACCTGCGGATCCACGTGGAGGCCGACCACCAGCTCGACCTGGCGGACGTCACCCGGTACTTCACCCGGGAGTTGCGCCGCGACCATCCGGAGTTTCTCGCGAGCTCCGTGAGCTTCACCCAGATCACCGAACCGGCGCGGACGACCGCCGGCAAGCACGCCCTCTTCGTCGGCTGAACCGGCGAGTCGCGTGACCTCAGGCCAGGAGACTCCCGTGAGCATGCTGCCGTCAGCCGCCACCACCCCCGTCCGTGCCGTCGACCGGGCGGGCGCGGACCCGGACGACCGGGGCCGGCGGGTGCTGTGGATCGTCCGGCACTACCCGGTCACTGCCGTGGTGCTGGCACCCTACGCGCTGCTCATCGTTCCGCTCGCGGTGCTGCACGCCAACCCCGACCTCGCGTTCGTCATGCGCCTGCTGGGCGCCGCGCTGCTGGGCACCGTGGCCGTCGAGACGGTCGCCCTGGCGTTGCGTCGTCCCGGATGGCGCCTCGGCGCCGGCGGGGTCAACAGGTCCTACCGCCACGTCTACCTCGTCGCGCGGATCGTCGCGGTGGTCGCCGTCGTGGCCTCGGTCATCCGGGCCCAGGCGGGTCACGGCACGATCTTCACCCAGCTCACCTCCGACGTGGCGGTGTCGCCGGTGGCCCGGGTGACCTCGCTCGCGGCGGGCTGGTCGTACCTGGCCTTCGCGTTGCTGCTGGCGAGCTTCCTCGGCGGTCACGCGCCCCGGCGTCGGGTGCTGTGCTGGGCGGGTTTCCTCGTCGCCGGCCAGGTCGTGACGGTCGCCGTCACCGGCATCACCTCGCCCGCGTTTGGCTACCTGTCGTTCCTGGCCGGTGCCGGGGCGGTGTGCGGCCTGCTCCGGGCACGGGAGGTGGTCGTGGTCGGCGTCGCGCTGCTCGTCGCCTGGCCCACTCTGTTCACGCTTCGCAACGAGGTGAGGGTGGAGGGCGGGGTGAGCGTCGCCGCCGACGTCACCGCCGGCGACCGGCTCCGACTCGACCTCCAGATCGCCGAGGCCGCGCGCCACGACGCGCCCGTCGACGTGGGGCAGCCAGGCATCACCGAGTTCGCCCGGTACGGGCTGGTGCCCCGGGTGCTCGACCCCGACCGGCCGGCCCTGTCGACCGGAGCGCTGATCAACCAGTACCTCGGGGGTGCCGCCACCTCGGCCTACAGCTTCCTGGCCCTGGGTAACCTCTACTTCCTCGAGGGCTGGTGGGGTGTGCCGCTCTACTACGCCGGCTGGGCGGCGGTGGCGGTCCTGCTGCTGCGCGCCCGGGGTGCGCCCGGTCCGTTCCGGCTGACCCTGTTCTGCTTCGTCCTGGCGGGTCCGCTGCTCTGGTCGAGCAGCCATCCCGACTCGATGATCGGTTTCCTCCAGCACACCGTGGCCGCGCTGCCGGTCCTGCTGTTGTTGCGGCGCACCCGCGTCCGGGGCCGGCACGCCGCCGAGCCCCGCCCCCGCCAGCAGCCCGGCACGCCCGCGCCGCTGTGCCTCACCGGCGGATGACCGTCCCCTCTGCCTCGACGGCGTCGCGGGAACGCCGGCTGACGCGGCGCGTACGGATGGCCGTCCGCGCGCCGTTCACCGGCCGGGCCTGTTGGGCGGTGCTGGCCACCGCGCTGTCCAGCGCCGGAAACCTGCTGCTGTCCCTGACCGTCGCACGGCTGGCGCCGATCGACGACCTTGGTCGGTTCGCGCTGGCCTTCTCGCTGTACGTGCTGGCCACCGGCCTGTGCCGGGCCGTGGTGACCGACGGGGTGCTGGCCGGGGCGGCGGACGCGTCCGCGGCCCCGGCACGGGTGCTCGTGGTGGGTCTCGGTGGTGCCGTTCCGGTGCTTGTCGCAGGGATTGTCGGCGGGTCCGGTTACCTGGTCCTCACCGGCCTGGCGCTGCCGGGCCTGCTGCTGCACGACCACGCCCGGATCGTCGGGGTCGGGCGGGGTCGCCCGGGCGCGTCCTGCTGGCGCGAGGCCCTCTGGACCGGGGCCAGCGCTCTGGCGGCGGGCCTGGGGCTGGCCGGTGTGCTGGGCCCCACCACCGTGTTCGCGTTGTGGGCGGGGACGGGCGCGCTGCTCGGTCACGTCACGGTGCTGCTGTCCGGCCATGCCGCTCGTCCCCGCTGGCGGCTGGATCGCGCCGACACCCGAGCGTCGCTGGGCTACGGGGCCCAGTTCCTGGTGACCGCCGGGTCAGCGCAGCTGGCGCTGACGGCGGTGGCGGTGGTCGTCGGCATGGCGGTGGTCGGTGCGCTCGGCGCCGGGCGGACCCTGCTCGGGCCGGCCGCCCTCCTGGTGGGCAGCGCCACGACACTGGTGATCCCCCGGCTGGCTGGCCTCCGCGAGGCCGGCGCGCCGGTCCGACGACGGGGCGCGGTGCGGGTCGCCGTCGTCCTGCTGGCCGTGACCGCGCCGGCCAGCCTCGCCGTCCTGCTGCTGCCCGACGCCGTCGGCCTGGCCGTGCTCGGCGACAACTGGCGCCACGCGCGGCCGCTGCTGGCGCTGCTGGCGCTGGAGACGGTAGCCGCCGGCGCGGCCATGGTGGCCTTCGCCGGCCACCGGGTGCAGGGCGCGGCCCGCCGGACGCTGCTGATCGGGTCGAGCCTCGGCGTGCTGCGGATCCCGCTCGTGACGACCGGAGCCGTGTGGCGGGGCGCGACCGGGGCGGCCGTCGCCCTGGCCGTGATGGCGCTGCTGAGCGTGCTGGCCTGGTGGGGCAGCTACCTGCACCTGCTCGGCCGCGCCGGCACGGTCCAGGCGCCGGTCCCGGCCCGTGCCGACGGCGGGCAGCCCGCGCTGTCCGGGTCGCGGCTCACCGGCCGGTGAGCCGCGACAGCGCCTCGCGGACCCGCTCCACGATGGTCTTGACGTCCACGTCGGTCAGGTCGGCGTAGGTCGGCAGGTTGATTCCGCGTCGGGCCAGGTCCAGCGTGACGGGGTGCTCGCCATCCGACGCCGCGTAGGGAGGCAGGTGCGGCAGGGGCACGAAGAACGGCCGGGTCTCCACACCGTGCCGGTCCAGCGTCCGGGCCAGCTCGTCCCGCGTGCTCCCGTCGCCGGGCGGTCCGACCAGGAGGGCGGCCATCCAGGGCGCCCGGCGTACGCCCGGCAGCACCGGCTGCGTGGTGACCAGCGGGTGGTCGGCCAGTTCCCGTTCGTAGCCGGCGATGACTGCGTCGCGCCGGGCGATGATCTCGTCGGCGCGTTCGAGCTGTGCGCAGAGCAGGGCTGCGGCCGGGTTGGTCAGCCGGTAGTTGTAGCCGACGACCGGGAAGTAGTAGCGGCGGTCCGGGTCCATGCCCTGGTTGCGCAGCAGCCGCATCCGTTCGGCCAGCGCCGCGTCGGAGGTGGTGACGCACCCGCCCTCGCCGGAGGTGATGACCTTGTTGCCGAAGAACGAGAAGGTGGTGGCGTCGGCCAGGCCGCCGGTGGGGCGCCCGTGCAGCAGGGCGCCGAAGGACTCCGCGGCGTCGGCGACGAGAAGCAACCCGTGCCGGCGGCAGAGCTGGCGCAGCGCGTCGTAGTCGGCCGGATGCCCGTACAGGTCCACCGCCACCACCGCCCTGGTCCGGGGCCCGATCGCCGCGGCGACCCGCGCCGGGTCGACGCACCAGTTCCGTGGGGACACGTCGACGAAGACCGGCCGGGCCCCGCAGTACGTCACGGCGTTGGCGGTGGCCACGTAGGTCAGCGCGGGGACGATCACCTCGTCGCCGGCGCCGATGCCCGCCGCCGCCAGGACCAGGTGCAGCGCCACCGTGCCGTTGCCGGTGGCGACGGCCGTGGCGGCCCCGCAGCGGGCGGCGAACAGCTCCTCGAACCGGCGCAGGTACGGGCCCTGGGAGGAGATCCAGCCGCTGCGGTAGGCATCGAGCAGGTACCGCTCCTCCAGGTCGGACAGCGACGGTCGGGCGACCGGGTAGCGCTGCGGTGTGCTCATCGCGCTCCTCGCGAGGTCAGGGTGCTGGCGAACGCGGACCGGGGCACCGGGCCGGGCCGGCCGGCCACCACCCACGCCAGTACGGCCGCGTAGTCGGCGGCGGTGTCGGCCCAGGTCCGTCCGGCCAGGAGCACTCCGGCGGCCCGGGAGGAGGACGCGTAGCGGTCCCGGTCGGCCAGGACCTGGCGTACCGCGGTGGCCAGGGCGGCGGGGTCGCCGGCCGGGAAGACCGCGGCGTCGGCCCCGGTGAAGTCGAGTTGGGCGAGCAGCGGTTCGGAGTCGGCGCAGGCGACGGGGAGACCCCAGCTGAACGCCTCCAGCATCGCCCCGCTGGCCGCCTCCCACCGCGAGGGCACCACCACCGCGCTGGCGCGGGCGTACAGCGACGCCAGCTCGGTGGTGCTCACGAAGCCGGGGAACGACACCCGGCCCCGCAGGTCGGGCTGGTCGGCGCGGGCGAGCAGCCGGCTCGCCTCGGGTTCCACCAGCGGCCCGGGGCAGACGAGGCGGCACTCGGGCAGCAGCGCCAGGGCCTCCAGGAGGGTGGCGTGGTTCTTCAGCCGGGCGGTCGACGACGGGTACAGCAGCAGTCCCGGCTCCGGCGCGGCGGTGCTCGTCGTGGCCGCGGCGTGGAAGGCGGGCAGCGGGATCAGCGTCATGCGGTCCCGCGCCTCCGGGAACGCCCGCACCGCCTCGGCGTACGGGTGGGGCCAGGACACCACCACGGCGGCGGCCCGGGCCACGTTGCGGCGGATCACCTCCGCGAAGCCCGGCGAGCCGAACTCGGGGTGCAGGTGACGCAGGTCGTGCAGCACGATGACGGCCGGGTCGGCGTGGGTCGGCGCCGCGGCGAACGGGTACAGCGTCACGTCCGCGCCGCAGGACTGGGGGCGACCCCACTGGCGTACCAGGTTGACGCCGCGGCGCAGCGCCACCGACGACGCCACCGCGCCGGGGGTGTGCCGGCGCAGCAGGCGGCCGACCCGGGTGTCGGTACGCAGCGGCGTGTGCACCTCGGACCAGGCGATGCCGTCCGCGGTGACCCGCCGACGCCACTCGTCGCCGGTGCCGGCGATCACCTGGACGGTGAGGTCGTGCGGGCCGGCGGCCAGGCCGCCGAGCAGGCCGTAGCAGAAGGCCTCGATCCCGGCGGAGTGCGCGGGGCGTACCGTGGTGGCGTCGAAGCCGATCCTCACCGGTCCACCCGCACCAGTCGGCCCATCCGCTCGTCGTCGAGCAGCTGCCGGTCGGCGTCGACCATCACCCGAACCAGGTCGCCGAAGAGGGTCTTCGGCGCCCAGCCGAGCTGCCGGCGGGCCTTGCCGTAGTCGCCGATGAGGGCGTCCACCTCGGCGGGGCGGAAGTACGCGGGATCGGTCACCACGTACCGCTCCCAGTCCAGCCCCACGTGGGCGAAGGCGGCCTCGACGAACTCCCGCACGGTGTGGCCCTCGCCGGTGGCGACCACGAAGTCGTCCGGCTGGTCCTGTTGCAGGGTCAGCCAGACCGCCTCCATGTACTCGGGGGCGTATCCCCAGTCCCGGACCGCGTCGAGGTTGCCGAGGTAGAGCTTGTCCTGGATGCCGGCCTCGATCCGAGCCACCGCGCGGCTGATCTTCCGGGTCACGAAGTTCTCGCCCCGGCGGGGGCTCTCGTGGTTGAACAGGATCCCGTTGGCGCAGTACATGCCGTAGGACTCGCGGTAGTTCACCGCCGCCCAGTAGGCGAACACCTTGGCGCAGGCGTACGGGCTGCGCGGATGGAACGGGGTCTCCTCGCGCTGCGGTGGCGGGGTCGACCCGTACATCTCCGACGACGAGGCCTGGTAGAACCGGCTGTCCACTCCGGCCAGGCGGGCCGCCTCCAGCAGCCGCAGCGCACCCATCCCGGTGACGTCGGCCGTGTAGCCCGGCACGTCGAACGAGACCCGCACGTGGCTCTGCGCCCCCAGGTTGTAGATCTCGTGTGGCTGGATGTCGCGCAGCAGCCCCACCAGCGAACCCGCGTCCGACAGGTCGCTGTAGTGCAGGAACAGGCGCGCGTCCGGGTGTCGCGGGTGGACGTCGATCCGGTCGATCCGCTCGGTGTTGAAGCTCGACGACCGGCGCTTGAGGCCGTGCACGGTGTAGCCCTTGTCGAGGAGGAGTTCCGACAGATAGCTGCCGTCCTGCCCGGTGATGCCGGTGATGAGTGCGACTCGACTCATGCCGCGCCTTTCCAGAAGAAGTGGGTGGAGCTGCGTTCAGTGCTCGGGCGGCCGGGTGGCGCGCAGTACGCGGGCGGGTACGCCGACCACGACGACGTCGTCCGGGACGTCCCGGACGACCACCGCGCCGGCGCCCACCACCGCGTTGCGTCCGATGCGGATGTTGTCGACCACGGTGGCCCCGGCGCACACGGTGGCGCCGCTGCCGATCCGGCTGCCGCCCGCCACGGTGCAGCCCGGCAGCAGCGTCGCGTAGTCGCCGATCTCGGTGTCGTGGCTCACCGTGGCCCGGGTGCCCACGTGCACGTGCCGGCCGAGCCGCACGTCGGTGGTGAGCACCGCGCCGGGCCACAGCACACTGCCGTCGCCCAGTGAGCACCGGGCGCCGACCACCGCCGCCGACGAGACCAACGATTCGGCGGGACGCCCGTTGCGCCCGGCGGCCCGGTCGATCCGGGCCCGGACCGCGCCGTCGCCGATCCCGACGACGTACCGCACGGCCGGGTCGTCGGTGGCGATCCGGTCGTCCTCGCCCAGCCAGGGCACCGGCAGCCGGGTGGTCTCCGCCGGCCGGTGCGGGCCGACGCACCCCAGCACCCGCCGGCCGGCCTGCTCGGCGATCCAGGCGATCTCCCGGGCGTGCCCGGAGGTGCCGAGGACGACCAGTGGGTACGCGTCGTGGACGGATGGCTGCCGGGCGGGCGGGGGGACGGTGCGGGGGCTCGACATGGGACCGGTTATATCCGGCCCGGCCGGGCGTCCACGCCACTTTCACGAATCCGGTGGTGACTGTCGGCGCGGTGCCGGCCGGCCCCGCCGGCGGGGTAACCGGGAAGCCTCCCGCTCGTTGGCCGTTTCGTCCCACCTGCATCTTCTGGTCCGGGAGGTCCTGTGCAGCAGAACCAGCTGGCGGCCCCACCGGCCGGCGGCGCGCCGGGTGCCGGCCGGGACGCGGCGGCGTTCCGCGTGCTGGTCACCTGTACCTACTTCGAGCCGGGGTTCCGCGGCGGCGGACCCGGCAGGTCGGTCGCGCACATCCTGGACGCGGCCTCGCCCGAGGTGGCGGCGACGCTGGTGACCCGTGACCGCGACCTCGGCGATCCGGCCCCCTATCCGGGACTCTCCGGCCGCTGGCAGGCCCGCGGCCGCACCCCGGTGTTCTACCTGTCGCTGCGCAGCCCCCGGCAGTGGTTCGCGCTCTGGCGAAAGCTCCGGCGAACCCGCTTCGACCTGCTCTACGTCAACAGCCTGTGGGCGACGATGTCGCTGGTCCCGGTCCTGGCCGTCGGCTGCGGCCTGCTGCGCGCCGACCGGGTGATGGTGGCGCCTCGGGGCGAGTGTTCACCAGGGGCACTGGCGCTGCGTTCGGTGCGCAAGCGCGTCTTCGTCGTCGGCTGGCGGCGGGTGCTGCGCCGGTTGGACGCGTCGTTCCACGCGTCCACGGAGCGGGAGGCCGCCGACATCCGCCGGTTGTTTCCGTGGGCGACGGTCCGGGTGAACGCCAACCAGAGCCCGCTGCCGCCGGAGCCCGCCCCGCCCGCGCCACCCGTGCCCGGGCCGCTGCGGCTGGTCTTCGTCGGGCGGGTCGCCGAGATGAAGAACCTGGCGCTGGCGTTGGCGGCGTTGGCCGCGGTGCGTCGTCCCGTGACGCTGGACGTGTACGGCCCGATCGAGGACCCGGCCTACTGGCGGCGCTGCGAGGCGTTGATCGCCGCGCTGCCGCCGGGGCAGCGGGTCCGTTACCGGGGTGTCCTGACCCCGTCGCAGGTGCCGGCGGTGCTCGCCGAGCACGACGCGCTGGTGCTGCCGACCCTGGGGGAGAACTTCGGCCACGTGGTGGCCGAGAGCCTGTCGGCATCCTGCCCGGTGCTCTGCTCGGACCGGACACCGTGGACCCCGGTGCTGACCGCCGGGGGCGGGGCGGTGGTGCCGGAGCTGACCGCCGCGGCCTGGGCCGCGGAGATCGACCGGTGGGCCGCCCGGACGCCCGGGCAGCGGCACGCGGCCCGGCTGGCCGCCGCCGACGCCTACCGCCGGTGGCGGGCGACGGTCGCCCGGGAGAGCATCCTGGACGTGGTGCGCCTCGCGCCGTTGCCCGGCTGAGCGGGCCGCCGACCGGGGCGTCAGCCCGGTCGCCGAGGCGATCCGCCCCGCGCCTCTCATAATTCGTACCTTTTATGCGTTTGTAGCGGAAAGCGTATCTCGGCCCCCGGCGTTTCGTTGTCCCGGGTGCCGCACCCCGCGGGACGACGTCGCCTCGGGAGGCGTCCAGAGAGAGGACGGGCATGACGCGGATCATGACGGTGGTCGGTACCCGGCCCGAGATCATCCGGCTGTCCCGGGTGATCGCCCGGCTCGAGGACACCGTTGACCACGTGTTGGTGCACACCGGCCAGAACTGGGACAGCAGCCTCTCCGACGTCTTCTTCAAGGAACTGCGGCTACGGGATCCGGACCGTTTCCTGCGGGTCGACACGTCGTCGCTGGGCCGGGTGTTGGGCGGTGTGCTGGTCGGGGTCGAGTCCGCTCTCGTCGAGCTGCGGCCCGACGCGCTGCTGGTCCTGGGCGACACGAACAGCTGCATCGCGGCCCTGATGGCTCGGCGGATGCGGATCCCGGTGTACCACATGGAGGCGGGCAACCGGTGTTTCGACCTGAACGTGCCGGAGGAGACCAACCGCCGTCTGGTCGACCACGTCGCCGATTTCAACCTGGTCTACACCGAGCACGCCCGGCGGAACCTGCTCTCCGAGGGGCTGCATCCGCGCCGGATCCTGCTCACCGGCTCACCGATGCGCGAGGTGCTCACCCACTACCGGTCCGACATCGACAGTTCGCCGGTCCTTCGGCAACTCGACCTCGTCGCCGGCCGGTACTTCGTGGTCAGCGCGCACCGCGAGGAGAACGTCGACGACCCCGACCGGCTTCGCCGCCTGCTGGACTGTCTCGTGGCGGTACGTGACCGGTGGGGGTTCCCGGTGCTGGTGTCCACGCACCCACGGACCCGCAAGCGCCTGGAGGCAACCGTGCCGGACGCGGGTGCGCTCGACGGCATCGCCTTTCACGAGCCCTTCGGTTTCTTCGACTACGTCCACCTTCAGACGCGGGCGTACTGCACCCTCTCCGACAGCGGCACGATCAGCGAGGAAGCGGCCATCCTCGGATTCCCGGCGGTGACACTGCGCGAGTCGATCGAGCGACCCGAGGCGCTCGACGCCGGCGGAATCATGATGACCGGCCTGGAGCCGGCGGGCGTCGTGGAGGCGATCGACGTGACCGTGGCGCAGGTGGGTGCCGACGGCGTCCCGTGCCCGGTCGACTACCAGGTGCCGGACACCTCGCGACGCGTCATCGACTTCATTCTCTCCACGGTGCGTCGGCACCACGACTGGGCAGGTATCCGGCGCTGACGCCCGGATCATGTCCGTTTGTCCCGTTCCTGCCACTATTGCGGCGCTAAGCAATAGATTGTCCCTAACACTGCATCTGCCCTGCTGTCAGGAGTGACTGTGACGCTTAACTTCGCCGGCCGACGGATCTTGATCACCGGTGGAACCGGGTCCTTCGGTCAGACGATGACGCGCCGTCTCCTCGACCGAGACGTCGGCGAGGTCCGCGTGTTGAGCCGCGACGAGGCCAAACAGGACGCCATGCGTCGGGTGCTGGGTGACGACCGGGTGCGGTACCACGTCGGCGACGTCCGCGACCTCGACAGTGTGCTGCACGCCAGCCGGGACGTCGACTACGTCTTCCATGCCGCGGCGCTCAAGCAGGTGCCGTCCTGCGAGTTCTTCCCGCTGGAGGCCGTCCGCACCAACGTCCTGGGCAGCGCCAACGTCGTCGAGGCGGCGGCGCGCAACGAGGTCCGGTCGCTGGTCCTGCTCAGCACCGACAAGGCCGTGTACCCGGTGAACGCGATGGGCATGAGCAAGGCGCTGATGGAGAAGGTGGCGCAGGCCCACGCCCGGAACCATCCGGACAGCCCGACAACCGTCTCCTGTGTCCGGTACGGCAACGTCATGTACTCCCGCGGCTCGGTGATACCCCTGTTCATCGAGCAGATCAAGGCCGGCCGGGCGCCGACGGTGACCGACCCGGCGATGACCCGGTTCCTGATGTCCCTGGACGACTCCGTGAGCCTGGTCGAGCACGCGTTCCAACATGCCAGCGCCGGCGACGTCTTCGTCCGCAAGGCGGCCGCCTGCACCATCGCCGATCTGGCCGAGGCGCTCTGCCAGCTCTTCGACGTGCCGACCAAGCTCGACGTGATCGGCGTGCGGCACGGTGAGAAGCAGGACGAGACGCTGGCCAGCCGCGAGGAACTGGTCCGTGCCGAGGACTTCGGGGACTTCTTCCGGGTCCCGCTGGACGCCCGTGACCTCAACTACGCCCTCTACGTGACCGAGGGTGAGCTGGCCGAGAGCCCGCGGGAGGACTTCAACTCCGCCAACGCGGTCCGCCTGGACGTACCGCAGATCATGGAGCTGCTGGTCACTCTCCCCGAGGTGCGGGCGGAGCTGACCCTACGGGATCAGGTGCTGTCGTGACCCGGCTCGCCCTCACCGGGGCCAACGGCTTCCTCGGGTGGCACGTCCGGGTGTTGGCCCGCGCCCTCGGGTGGCCCGAGCCCGTCGTGGTCAGCCGGACCGACCTTCTCGACCCGGCCACGGTGGCGGCCCGGATCGACGGTGTTGATCGCGTGGTGCACCTCGCGGGCGTCAACCGGGGCGAGCCCGCGGAGGTCGCCAGCGGCAACGTCCAGCTCGCCGCCGCGCTGGCCCGAGGGCTGCGCCGCTGCGCGACGCCGCCGGGGACGGTCGTCTACGCCAACTCGGTGCAGGCCGGCAACGGCACCCCGTACGGCGACTCGAAGGCGACGGCCGCGGCGACGCTGGCGGCTGCCCGTCCCGACCTCGTCGACGAGCCCCTGCCCAACCTGTACGGCGAGCACGGCCGCCCGTTCTACAACGGCGTGACGGCGACCTTCTGCCGGCTGCTCGCCGACGGACGTGAGCCGGAGCTGCACGAGGATCGCGAGCTGACCCTGGTACACGCGACGGACGCCGCGGCCCGGCTGATCGGTGCCCCGGCCGGTGGCACCTGGGACGCCTCGATGCCCGGCCTGCGGATCAGCGTCCGTGAACTCGCCCGTCGCCTCGCCGGCTACGCCGCGACCTACCGCAGGGGGGAGATCCCGGCGCTGACCGACCGCGACGCGGTACGGCTGTTCAACACCTACCGGTCGTTCACCTTCCCGGACCAGCATCCCATCCCGCTGCCGCAGCACGCCGACGTGCGCGGTGAGCTGGTGGAGACAGCCAGATCGCACGGCGGAGCCGGCCAGGTGTTCTGCTCGGCCACCCGCCCGGGGGTGGCCCGGGGTGAGCACTTCCACCTCGCCAAGGTGGAGCGCTTCGTGGTGCTGCGGGGTCGGGCGGAGATCAGTCTGCGCCGGGTGGGCCGCACCGAGGTGATCCGGTTCCGCGTCGACGGAGACGAACCCGTGGCCGTCGACATGCCGACCATGTGGGTACACAAGATCCTCAACGTGGGCTCGGAGGATCTGCTGACCCTCTTCTGGGCCAACGAGCTCTTCGACCCGGAGCGGCCGGACACCGTCGCGGAACGGGTGGAGAGCGCGGTGCCCGCGGCGGCCGGGGCGGCGGCGTGAAGATCGGTCTGGTCACCCAGTGGTACGCGCCAGAACCGGTGTTCATCGCCGGCAACCTCGCCGACGAGTTGGCGGCGCGGGGGCACGAGGTGAAGGTACTCACCGCGTTCCCCAACTATCCGACCGGGCGCACCTATCCTGGATTCCGCCAGCGGTGGCGTCACGTCGAGCGGGGCGGCGGGCCGACCGTCCGGCGGGTGCCCATCTACCCCAGTCACGACGCCTCGGCGGCCCGGCGGGCCGCGAACCTGATCTCGTTCGCCGCCACCAGCCTGGCGGCGGCACCCCGCTTCCTGTCGGGGGTCGACGTTGTCTACGTGTTCAGCCCGCCCCCCACCGCGTACGCCGCTCCGGCCCTGCTGAGGCTGTTGCGCGGGGTGCCCGCCCTGCTGCACGTGCAGGACATGTGGCCGGAGTCGGTGACGGGTTCGGCGATGGCTCCGGGCGGCGTGGTCGGGCGGCTACTCGGTCGCGGGATCAGCGGGGTGATGCGGCGGATCTACCACAGTGCCACCCAGATCGCGGTCATCTCGCCGTCGATGGCCGACCTGGTGATCGACCGGGGCGCGGACCCGACCAAGGTGCGGGTGGTGTGGAACTGGACCGACGAGACGCTGTTCCGTCCGGCGCGTGCCACCGCGGGGGACCTGGCGGCGATCGGCCACCGTGGTCGACCGGTCGTCATGTTCGCGGGCAACCTCGGCCCGCTGCAACGGGTCTCGACGGCGGTACGCGCCGCGGCGGCGGCCGGCCCGGTGCTGGACCTGGTCTTCGTCGGCTCGGGCAACGAGGAGGCGGCGGCCCGACGGCTCGCCGCCGAGTTGGGCGTCGACAACGTTCGGTTCCTCGGCCGCCGCACACCGGAGGAGATGGCCGGCCTGTACGCCGCCGCCGACTATCAACTCGTGACCCTGCGGGACATGCCGGGTTTGCGCGGCACGGTCCCCTCGAAGCTGCAGGCCGCGCTCGCCAGCGGCGCTCCGGTGATCATCTCCGCGAACGGCGACTGCGCCGACCTGGTCGCGACCAGCGGCGCGGGACTCGCGAGCCCGGCGGAGGACGTGGCCGCGCTGGCCGCCCAGTTCCGTCGCGCCGCCGCGCTGTCCGAGGAGGCGCGCGCGGCGATGTCCCGGCGGGCGCTCGCGGTGTACCGGGAGCGGATGTCGCTGCGGGTCGGCGCCGACCACATCGAGGACATGTTGCTGAAGATGGACCGGCGGAGCGGAAAGGCGCTGAGCCGGCGGCGTTCTTCATCGACCGCTGCTGGAGGAGACTCGTGACAAGCCACATCTCACACCGGGAGACGGGTGGTCCCGCCACCCTGCTGACCGTGCCCGAACCACGCCACGAGGTTCGGGCACCGGCCCGGCCGTACGACCCCTACAAGAGGATGCTGGACGTGGTGGGGGCGCTGCTCCTGATGATCGTCACCGCGCCGGTGCTGCTGCTCGTCGCGGTGGTCGTGCTGGTGACGCTGGGCCGGCCGGTCATGTTCCGGCACCCCCGTCCGGGCCGCGACGGTCAGCTGTTCCAGATGGTGAAGTTCCGCACCATGCGGCACGTCGACCCCTCCCGTGGCCTCGTGGCCGACGCCGACCGGCTCACCCGGGTCGGCAGGTGGCTGCGCGCGTGCAGCCTCGACGAACTGCCCGAGCTGTGGAACGTGCTGCGTGGTGACATGAGCCTGATCGGGCCCCGGCCGCTGCTGGTGCGCTACCTCGACCGGTACACGCCGGAGCAGGCCCGCCGGCACGAGGTCCGCCCGGGCATCACCGGGCTGGCCCAGGTACGCGGCCGTAACAGCCTGACCTGGGAGGAGAAGTTCGCCTACGACGTCGAGTACGTCGACAACCGTTCCTTCGGGCTGGACCTGCGAATCCTCGCGGCGACCGTACGCGTGGTGCTCTCCCGCGAGGGTGTCTCCGCGCCCGGGGTCGCCACCGGCTGCGAGTTCCTCGGCACCGCCGCCCACCGCGACGGGCAACGCCAGGCCACCGAAACGGGGCCGGACGGGATACCGATGCTGCCCGTCTGAGGCCGGGCACGGGCCGGCGGCCGGACCGGGCCCGACGGCGGGCCGATCGTGAGCTCCCTGCGGTCACCGCCAGTCGTCGCCTGCCTCGAGACGCAGGCTGAGCAGGGCCGCCAGCGGCAGGGACTCCCCGTCCCGGCCGCCCCGGCCGACGACCAGGGGCGGTGCCGACGGTGTCGGCCGTGCCCCGAGCAGCCGGGACCGGAGGCTGGCCGGCACGGTCAGCAGGTAGAAACGCCCGTCGGTGTCCACCGCGCGGGCGCGGGCCTGATCGATGTACCAGCCGGCGAGGCGGGTGCGGTACCGGCTGCGGCCGTTGTAGGACGCCGCGGTGAGCCGGTCGGTGCGCAGGCCGCGCCGGGTCGCCTCAGCGGCGAACCGGGATACCAGCTCCGTCGCCTCCGCCTGCTCGGCCGCGCGTTGCCGCGCGTCTGCCTCCGCGTGCGCCCGCACCGCGTGGCGCTGCCGCTCCCGCCACTCCAGGCCGTCCTCCGCCATGCCCGACACGGTACGCGCCTCCGGGACACGGGACCGGCGTCCGGAGGCTGGTGGACGCCCGTTCGGAACGCTCAGCACGAGCGCGCCGACCGGAGGCGTCCGTTTGATCGCTCGTCCTACCCCGAAGGGGGTGTCAGGCGCAGACGTGAGAAACATCCTCAACAGGCGCAGTCAGCACTGACCCCGCCGGCACAACCGTCAAGCGGGACGGCAGGACACAGGCGCCGCCGGCCCCGGGTGCCGAAGTAGAGTCCGGGACACGCTTGGGCGAGGGGAGAGACGTGCTGCACCTGAGGGTGATCGCTCCGCCGGACCGGTCCGGCGCGGTGGCCGACCTGCTGGCCGCCGAACCGGGCGTGGCCCACCTGGCGGTGCTGGACGGCGCCGCCCGCCAGCCCCGCGGTGACCTGATCCTCTGCGACGTGGTGCGGGAGAGCGCCGACCGGGTGTTGCACCGGTTACAGCAACTCGGCGTGGAGGCGCACGGTGGGATCGCCGCCGCCGACGTCGAGTTGACCATCTCCGCCGCGGCCGAACGGGCTGCCCGCCGGGCGCCGGGCAGCGGGGCGGACGCGGTCGTCTGGGACGAGATCGCCGCCAAGACCGGCGAACAGACAGAGCTCTCCGCCACCTACCTCGTGCTGATCACGGTCGCCACCATGCTCGCCGGCATCGGCGTCCTGCTCGACCAGCCGATCCTGATCGTCGGCGCGATGGTCGTCGGTCCCGAGTTCGGCCCGCTCGCGGCGCTCTGCGTCGCGCTGCTGCGCCGCAGGGGGCGGGTGATCCTCCGGTCCGTGCAGGCCCTGGTCGTGGGGTTCCTGGTCGCCATGCTGGTCACCGTGCTCAGCACCTGGGCACTGACCGCCGCGGGCCTGGTCAGCAAGGCGATGCTCGAGGGTGAGCGGCCACTGACCGACTTCATCTGGCGGCCCGACGCGCTCTCCTGGGTGGTGGGCCTGCTCGCCGGGGTGGCCGGCATACTCTCGCTGACCTCGAAGAAGTCCGGCAGCCTGGTCGGCGTCCTGATCTCGGTGACCACGGTTCCGGCCGCCGCGAACGTCGCGGTCGCCGCGGCGTACGGAGTGTGGTACGAGGCGAGCGGTTCGGCGCTCCAGTTGGTGATCAACCTGGCCGCGATCGTGCTCGCCGGGCTGCTCACCCTGGCGGTGCAGCAGACCTGGTGGTGGTACCTGGCGCGGCGTCGCCCAGCCGTCGGTTGAGCAGGGCCCGCAACGGGATGGGACTCGCCGTCGCGCCCGCCGGCCCCGACGATCAGGGGCGGCGGGCCGGGCTGCGGTCCGCCCCGAACAGCAGGTCCACGTACCAGCCGCGCAGCCGGGGCCGGTAACGCCCCCGACCGTCGTACGACCGTGCGGTGGGTACGTGACGCAGGACGCCTGGCTGCGCTGATGCCGAGTCGACACCACCACGATCATCGCACTGTCACCGGGCCCCGATCAGGCGCCGCGTACGAGAGGCGACCATGGTGCCGCGGCGTCGCCGGTCGCGGGTGCGACGGCCAGGTGCAGGGCGGCCAACGGCCGACCGCCGACCAACCGATCGGCCCCGGTGGATTGGTGTGCTCGGGTCTTGTCTGGCCATCCGGGTAGCGGGAAGGATCGCGGTAGATCGCCTCCGGACGGGGAGCCCAACGGGGCGCACGGGGCGACGGGGGAGGGCACGCCATGCGTGCGTTTCGGGCGCGGGTCTTCGCACTCGTTCTTGTCATCCTTTCTGCGGCCGGCTCGCAGGCCCGGCGGGTCGCGCTGGTGGTGGCGCTGGCCGTGGCGGTGAATGGCCTGGTGGTGGCCGGCGTCGACCGGCCCGAGCCGGACCGACCGTCCACCGTGTCGCTGGCCGGGGCCCAGCTGCGGTCCGGGGCCGCGGACGAGGACGCCCGGGCCGCCACCCGGCTGGGCCGGTGCCAGGCGGCCCGGATGTTGCACGCGGGCGGTCCCGCGTTGAGGGCCGCGGCGACCGAGGCCCTCGCGGGCCCGGACGCCGACCTGGCCGCCGCCGGAGAGCCGGGCAGCGCCGTGTACGAGCGGCTACTGCGCGCCTTCTGGAGCGACAACGAGACCATCGAGGCGTACCGGGACGCCCGCTGGGCCCGGCAGACGGCCTGGCGGAATCAGCTCCAGCCGTACGGGGTGTACGACGCGGTGCCGGAGTTCGACGCCTCGATCGCACACTTCATGTTCGGCCGGCAGGACATCGCCCACCAGACACTGCATGGCGAGCCCGACTACCCGAAGGCTGGGCAGGAGGCGCTGGACCGGATCTCGGAGATCATGGCGGAACGGCCGAACGACCTCACCCTGCAGATCGCGGGGCAGGTGGTTCTGGCCACCGGAACGGCGGATGACGCGCGCCGCTTCCTGGTCTACGGCGGTTATCTCGCCGCCGCACCGGCCCCGGGCTCGGTGGAGTTCCGCCACGAGGCAGAGGCGGTCAAGATTCGCTGGGCTTCCTGCGACGCCGCCAACCCGCGCCCCTACTCGGCCGACCCGAACAGCCCGCTCAAAGCTGTGGTGACCACCGCGGCCGCCGAGTGGGACGCGGAACTGGCCGCGCAGGCCGGTCCGCGCAACGACATCGTGGCCGCCGAGGCCGAGGCCGCGGCGCAGGTTCGCCGTGCTTCGGAGACCATGGTCGAGGCCATCGGGCAGGCCTGGGTGGCGGAGAAGATCCTCGCGGTGCAGAAGCGCTGGAAGGACTGCCCCACCTGCCCGCCGGTGCCGACCGCGGCGCTGAAGGCGCAGGCCACGGCCGATTTGGCCGCGATCAGGACCACGGTGGCCGAACTGGTCACCACGGCGCAGCAGGCGGCCGCCGCGGCGGAGCGCGCCGCCGGGAAGGCGGACGCGGCCAGGACGCAGGCGGCGCAGATCGCCGCCAGGGACAACACGCCGTATGGGCGCGGTCTGGCGTACGCCCAGCAGTCCGCCCAGGTGACCAAGGCATCAGCGGCGGCAGCCGCGGCGGCGAAGAAGGCCACCGAGACCGCGTTGCGCGCGGTGGAGGCCACCGCCGCCGACAGCGCCGCGCTGCTGTCGCTGGCGCAGACCCAGTCCCTGGCGCTGCGGGCGGAGTTCAAGCGGGTCGCCGCCCAGCAGGCGGCCGCGCAGGCCCGCGCAGCGGCCATCGCGGCCGACGCGCAGGCCACCGAGGCGGGCCAGGCCGCCGCACGGGCCGCCGCCGAACGGGCCAGCGCCGAGCGGGCCGAGGCCGACGCCCGGGTCGCCGCGCAGGCCGCACACGACAAGCGGGTCGTGGCCGAGCGCGAACGTGACATCGCCGCCGCGCAACGGGTCACCGCCGAAGCGGAACGGGCCACGGCGCAGCAGGCCGAGGCGCGGGCCCAGGCGCAGCAGCAGGCCGCGGCCGAGGCCCGTGGCCGCGCCCAGGCGGCCGGGGACACCGCGAGCCAGAAGAAGGACGTCGCGCTGGCCGCCGAACGCGAGGCAGTCCAAGCCCGCGACGAGGCGGTGCGGGCCGAACGCAACCGGGACGCGCTCGTCGCGAAGGCCGCCGCGTTGAGGGCCGTGGCCGCGGCCGCCGAGGGTGAGGGCGGCGCGGGTGAGGCCCGGGCCGCCGCCGACGAAGCACAGGCCGCTGCGGACGCGGCCACCGGGGCGGCCACCGCCGCGCGGGCCGCGGCCACCGAGGCGACCGCGGCGGCCGTGGCAGCGCGGGAGGCCGCGACCCGGGCCACCGCCGCCGCCGAGCGCGCTCGGGCCGCCGCCGACGGGGCCTGGGCGGAGGCGACCGTCAGCCAGTCCGCCGCGGCCACGGCGCACGCCGCCGCAGCCGACGCCATCGTCGCCTCCGAACAGGCCGCGAGAAACGCCAAGGGGGCCGAACAGCAGGCGAAGCTGGCCTCGAACGCGGCGGCCGAGGCCCGCGCGGACGCAGCGGCAGCCCGGGGGTCGGCGGACGCGGCCCAGGCGGAATCCGCCCGCACCGCCGGGCACGCCTACGCGGCGGCCGCGGCCGCCGCGGCGGCCGGGGACGCGGCCCGCGCGGTGACGGATCCGGCGAACGAGGCGATCACGCTCGGCACGCCGTTCTGGGAGAAGGACTCCTCGGCCGGCATGGCGATCCTGGTTGGTCAGAGCGCGAAGACCCTGGCCGCGCAGCACGCCGCGGCCGCCGAGGCGAAGGCCGCCGAGGCCGCCCGGGCCGCCGAGGCCGCCCGGCAGGCCGCCGCCCGGGCCGACGCGGACGCCAAGGTCGCGGTCGAAGCCGCAGCGGCGGCGGCGACCGACGCGGCCAGCGCCGCCGAGTCGCTGGAGCGGGCCCGTCAATTCGCGGCCGAGGCCGCCCGGGACGCCACCGCCGCGCAGCAGGCGGACGCCCGCGCCGCCACACACGCCCAGCAGGCGCTCGGCGACGCCCTCCAGGCCGGGTGGGCGGCCAACAGCGCCGAGTCGGACGCCACGACGGCCCGCAACGCGGCCACCGCCGCCGAGCAGGACGCCGCTTCCGCGCGCGGCGCCGCCAGCCGGGCCGAGTCGGAGGCGGCCGGCGCACGGAACGTCGCGGCCCAGGCGGACCGGGACGCCACCACCGCCGAGCAGGCTGCGGCGAATGCCCGGGAAGCCGCGCAGGAGGCCCAGGCCGCCGCGCAGCGGGCCGAAGCCGCCGCGAACGCGCAGAGGGAAGCGACCGCCATCGGCCCGGACGCTCCCACCGGGATGGAGAACGTCATCGTCGTGCCGATCGACGTCAAGGACGAGTTCCCGTCGCCGGTGCCCTGTCACATGATCGACAACATCCACTGCACGGCAACCATCACGCACCACCTGACCGGCCAGTTGGCGCTGTACGTCCGAACCTGCCCCGACCCGGACACCACGCACTGCCCCGGTCAGTACGTGGACGACTACCTGGGCACCGTGCCGCTCGACACGCACATCACCAGGATCCACGTCTTCAATGCGGCGAAGCTCGTCGGAGCGTTCTGGCTGAGCGTCGCGAGAGGCATGGCCCAGGACTATGTCGACTGCTATCACGGCAATCTCGAGAAGTGCGCCGTCGCCGCCGGTGAGTTCGCCCTGGACATTGCCACCGCCAGGGCTGCCAGCCTCCTCATCGCGCTTCGGCGGGCCGCCAAGGCGCAGACCCTGGCGACCGCGACGGATGCCGCGCTCTTCTGGTCAGGCACCGTCGACGGTGTCAGCGTGCAGACGCTGGCCCAGCAGTTTGCCACGGCGCGCGGTGGTACGACCCTGGAGATGTTGCTGGAGGCGCGGGGCGTCACCATGCCCACCTGGGGTCAACGCGACGCTGCTTCCGTTGCTGCCTGGGAGGAGGCGTCCCGCGCCTTCGCCCGTGCCGCCCGAGGAGAAGTCCGAGCCGTGATGGGGGAGACGGTCCCGCCAAACGGCGTCTGGAAGAGGATCGAGCTTCCCGCTCTCAAGGCGAACCCGAACGTGACCAGAATTATCGAGGTCGATGCTCGCACCGGGAAGGAGACCGTCATCTTCGAGAGGTGATCGCGGTACGGTCAACCCACCGGGCAGGCAACTGCCCGGTGGGTTGGAGGGGAGAATCATCCACAAGGTGCACGACGACATCCTGAGCCGGGCCGTGACAGCATTCGTCTGGGGCGACCCGCCACGGTCCTGGCCGTCGTCCGATCCAGCCGCCGTCACCCGGCTGTTCGGCGACGGCGGCGCAGAGCTCGTCCAGCGCATAACCGCGCTGCTCGCCGAGCTTGACCAGGTCCCACCCGACGACGACCTAGTCGTTTACGGCGACCGCATCGAGCAAGCCCTGGAATCCAACCATCCGGAGCTCACCAAGCCGGCGCGCGAGGCGCTGGCCAGGAGATACACCTTCGGCTGGCGATGAGCCAGCCGGCCGCGCGGTGCGAGCTGCGCCGGGTGGCCGACTCAAAGTAGCGACCACCCAACGTGACCGTCAGCTCGCGCGCCGAAGGACCGGGCCGACGTCCAGCTCGACGATCCGGGTGACCGCGCGGTCGAGGAAATCCCGGTCGTGGGCTGCCCACGACGGGTTCGCCCGGGAAGCGCGACAGCCAGGTGCCGAGCCAGGCGATGCCGTCGGCGTCCAGTGGGTTTGTGGGCTCGTCCAGCAGCAGCGAGGGTGAGCCCGGCAGCCGGGTGGACCGGTCAGGCCAGGCCGGCGCGGCGCAGAGCCTCCGCCATCGCGCTGTTGGCCGGCGGCGGGATCGCCCCGCCCCGGCCCTGGCGTGGCTGTCCGCCGCGCCCACCCTGGCCGCCGCGCCCGCCGGACCCACCCTGGCCGCCGCGCCCGCCGGACCCACCCTGGCCGCCGCGCCCGCTCTGCTCCCCGCGCGGGCCGCCGCGCTCCCGGCGAGCGCCGTCCGGGCCACCCCGACCGGTCTCGGGGTCGTCCAGCCGCAGGGTCAGCGAGATCCGCTTGCGGGGCACGTCCACGTCGAGCACCCGGACCTTCACCACGTCGCCGGACTTGACCACGTCGCGCGGATCCTTGACGAAGGTGTGCGACATCGCCGACACGTGCACCAGGCCGTCCTGGTGCACGCCGACGTCGACGAACGCGCCGAACGCGGCCACGTTGGTGACCACGCCCTCCAGCACCATGCCGGGGGTGAGGTCGCTGATCTTCTCGACCCCCTCGACGAAGGTGGCGGTGCGGAACTCCGGTCGCGGGTCGCGGCCCGGCTTCTCCAGCTCGGCGAGGATGTCGGTGACGGTGGGCAGGCCGAAGGTGTCGTCGACGAAGTCGGTGGCCAGCAGCCCGCGCAGGATCGCCGACCTCCCGATCAGGGAGCGCAGGTCCTGCCCGGTGTGGGCGAGGATGCGCCGCACCACCGGGTACGCCTCAGGGTGCACGCTGGAGGAGTCCAGCGGGTCGTCGCCGCCCGGGATGCGCAGGAAGCCGGCGCACTGCTCGAACGCCTTCGGCCCCAGCCGGGGCACCTTCTTCAGCTCCGCGCGGGTGCGGAACGGCCCGTTCGCGTCGCGGTGCAGGACGATGTTCTCCGCCAGCCCGGCCCCGATGCCGGAGACCCGGGTGAGCAGCGGCGCCGACGCGGTGTTGACGTCCACCCCGACGGCGTTGACGCAGTCCTCCACGACGGCGTCCAGGGACCGGGACAGCTTCACCTCGGACAGGTCGTGCTGGTACTGCCCGACGCCGATGGAACGCGGGTCGATCTTGACCAGCTCGGCGAGGGGATCCTGGAGACGGCGGGCGATGGAGACCGCGCCGCGCAGCGACACGTCCAGCCCGGGCAGCTCCTGCGAGGCGTACGCGGAGGCGGAGTAGACCGACGCGCCGGCCTCGGAGACCACCACCTTGGTCAGCTTCAACTCCGGGTGCCGCTTGATCAGCTCACCGGCCAGCTTGTCGGTCTCCCGGCTGGCGGTGCCGTTGCCGATCGCCACCAGCTCGACGCCGTGCGCGGCGGCCAGCCTCGCCAGGGTGGCGACCGAGGCGTCCCACTGCCGGCGCGGCTCGTGCGGGTAGATCGTGTCGGTGGCGACGACCTTGCCGGTGCCGTCGACCACGGCCACCTTCACCCCGGTACGCAGGCCCGGGTCCAGGCCCATGGTGGGTCGGGCCCCGGCCGGCGCGGCGAGCAGCAGATCCCGGAGGTTGGTGGCGAAGACCCGCACGGCCTCCTCCTCGGCCGCCTGCCACAGCCGCATCCGCAGGTCCGCGCCGAGGTGGATGAGGATACGGGTACGCCAGGCCCAGCGCACCGTGTCGGCCAGCCACCGGTCCGCCGGCCGGCCGGCGTCGCTGATCCCGAACCGGCCGGCGATCGCCGCCTCGTACCGGGTCGGGCCGGTGACCGGGGCGTCGGCGTCGCCGTCGGCCTCCGGGTCCATGGTCAGGTCGAGCACGCCCTCCTTCTCACCCCGGAACATCGCCAGGATCCGGTGCGAGGGCAGCTTCGGGTACGGCTCGGCGAAGTCGAAGTAGTCGGCGAACTTGGCCCCGGCGGTCTCCTGGCCCTCGCGGACCCGGGAAACCAGGCGGCCCCGCGACCACATCTGCTCGCGCAGCGTGCCGATGAGGTCGGCGTCCTCGGCGAACCGCTCGATCAGGATGGCGCGCGCCCCCTCCAGCGCGGCGGCGGCGTCGGCGACCCCCCGGTCGGCGTCGACGAAGCCGGCGGCGGTCTCCCGGGGCTCGCGCGTCGGGTCGGCGAGCAGCGCCTCGGCCAGCGGCTCCAGCCCCGCCTCGCGGGCGATCTGCGCCCGGGTCCGCCGCTTGGGCTTGAACGGCAGGTAGATGTCCTCCAGCCGGGACTTCGAGTCGGCCGCCATGATCTGCGCTTCGAGGGCCTCGTCGAGCTTGCCCTGGCCACGGATGGACTCCAGCACGGCGGCTCGCCGCTCGTCCAGCTCGCGCAGGTAACGCAGCCGCTCCTCGAGGGTGCGCAGCTGCGCGTCGTCGAGCAGGCCGGTGGCCTCCTTGCGGTAGCGGGCGATGAACGGCACGGTGGCGCCGCCGTCGAGCAGCTCCACGGCCGCCCGCACCTGACGTTCGGCGACGCCGAGCTCGTCGGCGATCCGCTGATGGACAGACTGGGTCACGATCTTGATCCGCCTTCGCTGTGGGTTCCGTGCTGCATTCTGCCGTCCATCCCCGACGTCGCCCACCACCCC
>NZ_SMKD01000059.1 GCF_004348595.1 Micromonospora sp. KC723 | reverse complement strand
GCCCTGGTTCACCCTCGCCCACCCGGACGCGCTGCCGGTCACCGCCGCCGGGGTGCGCCTGCACCACGGCAGCCGCGACACCTACTGCGCCGCCGCCCCCGCCTACCGGGCCGCCGCCCGCCGCGTCGCCGGGATGCTCGCCGACCGGTACGCCGAGCATCCGGCGCTGGCCATGTGGCACGTGCACAACGAGTACGGCACCACCTGCCACTGCGAGCACACCGAGGCGGCCTTCCGTGCCTGGCTGGCCCACCGGTACGGTGACCTCGACACGCTCAACGCCGCCTGGGTGACCAGCTTCTGGAGCCAGCACTACTCGGACTGGGCCCAGATCGGCACCCCCCGCGCCACCCAGTACCTGGCCAACCCCGGCCACCTGCTCGACTTCCGCCGGTTCTGGTCCGACACCCTGCTCGCCGCGTACGTCGAGCAGCGGGACCTGCTGCGCGCCGCCAACCCCCGGATGCCGATCACCACCAACTACGTCCTCGGCGACTGGGTGCCGGTCGACCACGCCCGCTGGGCCCAGGAGGTGGACCTGGTGGCGATCGACCACTACCCGTCGGCCGTCGACGGCGGCGCCGAGGAACAGACCGCCCTCGCCGCGGACCTGGCCCGGGGCTGGGCCCGGCACGCCACCGGCGGCGGATCACCGGCCTGGCTGCTGATGGAGAGCGCCGCGAACCAGATCTACACGGGCCGGCGGATGCACACCAAGGAACCCGGCCGGATGTTCCGGCACAGCCTCTCCCACGTCGCGCGCGGCTCGCGGGGAGCGATGTTCTTCCAGTGGCGGGCCCCGGCCGGCGGGGCCGAACGCTTCCACGCCGCGCTGGTGCCGCACGCCGGCCCGGACAGCCGGATCTTCCGCGAGGCGGCGCAGCTCGGCGCGACTCTGGAACGGATCGCCGAGTGCGACGCGGGCAGCGTCGAGGCGTCCGTCGCGATCGTCCACGACGCGGCCAGCGGCTGGGCGTTGCAGCACCCCGGTCTGCCGTCCGAGGCACTCGACCACCAGGCCGAGGTCGCCGCCGCGCACCGGGCGCTGTGGAGCGCCGGGTACGCCTGCGACGTGGTCGTCCCGGGCGACCGCGTCGAGGCGTACCGGCTGCTGGTGCTGCCCGCGCTCTACCTCGCCTCCGACGCCACCGCCGACTGGGTACGCGGGCACGTCGCGCGCGGCGGACACCTGCTGGTGACCTGGCTCAGCGGCGTCGCCGACGAGCACGCCCGGGTCCGCCTCGGTGGCTACCCGGGCGCGTTCCGGGACGTGCTGGGGGTACGGGTGGAGGAGTTCCATCCCCTCGCCGACGGCGAACAGGTGCCGCTCTCCCCGGCCGGCACCGGGCGGATCTGGGCCGAGACGGTGCACCTGGCCGGCGCGGAGACCATCACCGCGTACGCCGGCGGGACGCTGGACGGCCGGCCGGCGGTGACCCGGCACCGGTCCGACGCCGGGGTCGCCTGGTACGTCTCGACCCGTCCCGACGACGAGACGTACCGGCAGTTGATGGTCGAGGCCGCCCGCACGGCCGGCGCCCACCCGGTCTGCCCGGACGTGCCACCCGGCGTCGAGGCGGTCCGCCGCCGCGCCGGCGAGGCGAGCTGGCTGTTCCTGATCAACCACACCGACCGGCCGCAGCCGGTCCCCGCCGACGGGGTGGACCTGCTCACCGACACACCGGTCACCGGCAAGGCGGTGGTGCCGGCCGGCGGTGCCGCCGTGATCCGCGAGACCTGACCCCGAGTGGCCCGGGTGCGTCAGGGCACCGCGACGGCGGCGCGGGAGCGGTCCGCGGCGATACCCACCGCCAGGCCCGCCAGCACGGTGCCCGTCACGTAGCGCTGCGCACGCGCCCAGCCGGGCCGCCGGGTCAGGAACGCCGACACCGACCCGGCGGTCAACACGATCAGCCCGTTGACCGTCAGCGCGACCGCGATCTGGGTGAGGCCGAGCAACAGGCTCTGCACGGCCACCTGCCCGCGTGCCGGGTCGACGAACTGGGGCAGCAGCGACACGTACAGGATCGCGATCTTCGGGTTGAGCAGGTTGGTGACCAGCCCCATCGTGAACAGCCGGCGGGGCCGGTCCGGCGGCAACGGCGTCGGCGTGAACGCCGAACCGCCGCCCGGCCGCAGCGTCCGCCACGCCAGCCAGAGCAGGTACGCCGCCCCGGCCAGCTTCACCGCCGTATACAGCGGCGGCACCAGCACGAACACCGTGGCGATGCCGGCCACCGCGGCCGCCAGGTAGACCAGGAAACCGACGGCCACCCCGAGCAGGGAGACCAAGCCGGCCCGCCGGCCCTGGGTCACCGACCGGGACACCAGGTAGACCATGTTGGGCCCGGGTGTGAGCACCAGGCCCAACGCCACCAGACCGATCCCCGCCAACGCACCCACCGTGACCATCGACGCCCCCATCCTCGTTCGGGTGACCGTACCCGCCCCACCGCACCGGCTCGACAGCCAATGCGGGACTGCCGGCCTGGGTGACGGTGGGTCACACTGCACGGATGTCGATGACGTTGCGTGTCCCGGCCACCGGTTCCACCCCCGCGCTCGCGCTGCGCCCGTGGCGGGCCGACGACGCCGAGGCGCTGGTGGCCGCGCACCGTGACCCGGCGCTGCGGGCACGCACCCGGCGACCGCTGCGGGACGTCGCGGAGGCCCGCCGCTGGGTCACGCGCGCCGGACAGGGCTGGGCGGCGGGGCGCCGGTTCAGCTTCGCGGTCTGCGAGGTGGCCGGCACCAGCGAACGGCTGGTCGCCCATGTCCTGCTCAAGGAGGTCGTTCCCGGCCGGCCGGACGCGGAGGTGGGCTACTGGACCACCGCCGACGCCCGTGGTCGCGGGGTGGCCTCCCGAGCGCTGGAGGCGGTCTCCGACTGGGCCTTCACCCGGTTCGCGGCCGCCGGGCTGACCCGACTCGAACTGCTCCACCAGATCGACAACCCGGCCTCCTGCCGGGTGGCGGAGAAGACCGGGTACGCCTTCGTCGAGATGCTGCCCGCCCAGCCGCCGTGGCCCCTGGACGGGCACCGCCACGTACGCCTGCGCCGCACACCTCCGACCTCGACCGCCGCGCTGCCCCGGCCCCGACGCGCCGTCGACGGTCCGGCCGCCACGTCCTGACCGCTACGGCCGACCTGGCGAGGGGTCAGGGGCGTGCCGGGCCGAGCAGCCGCAGTAGCAGTCGCCGCTCTCCGGGCCAGGCGGCCAGCAACACCTCACGGGGCACCTGCCGCCCGGCGTAGCGCAGCGCCAGGGCCACCACGACGATGTCGTCCAGCGGCCCGACGACCGGCAGGAACTCCGGGATGAGGTCGATCGGGCTGGCCAGCCACAGCCCGGCCAGTACGACAGCCACCCTGGCCCGCCGGGGCACGCGCGGGTCGGCGCGCAGCCGCCGCACCGTGGTCAGGCAGTCGGGGATGAGAGCGGCCAGCTCCCGCGGCACACCCGGGGGCAGCCGACGGGCGAGCAGCACCAGCACCGCCCAGCCGGCGACAACGCCTGCCGCCGCCACGCCGAGGCCCACCAGCCAGTCCCGCATCGTCCCTCCTCTGCCCGGAATCTACGCCGTGCCCTGTGTCCTCCCGCCCGGGCTGTGGGAATGCCGGCCGTCGCCGCGCGACCCGGGTGGTGGCTACCGTGGGGACCGGGAGGTGTCGGGATGACCAGCAACGCGGAGGCGAGGGCCGAGGCGCAGATCCGCTCCGCGCTGGAGCGCGGCGAGTTCGACAACCTGCCCGGCGCGGGCAAACCGATCCCGGGCCGAGGGCTGCCCTACGACGAGTCGTGGTGGATCAGAAGCTTCCTGGAACGCGAGGCGCTGCCGAGCGACCTGTTGCTGCCCACGCCCCTGCGACTGCGCCGCAAGATCGACAAGCTTCCCGACGAGGTACGCGACCTGCCCACCGAGCAGGCCGTCCGGGCGGTCGTCGCCGATCTCAACGCCCAGGTCGTCGCCTGGCTGCGCAACCCGGACGGGCCCCGCGTCGTCGTCCGCCCGGTCGACGTCGAGGATGTGGTACGACGGTGGCGCGCGCAGCGGCGGGCGTCAGCGGCCCCACCGGCCGCGCCACCAACCCCCGTCGGGCCCGCCCGCCGGCGGTGTCAGTGGCGGCTGCCGTGGCGCCGCCGCTGACACCGGTGTCCGCTGCGAGCCGAATGCCCGTGGCACCTGTCCCGACGGCGCGTACGCAGTCGCGGTCCAGGTCGTCCGATGGAAAGATCCTCGGCATGCCCCTGCACCACGACGAGGTTCCCATCGACGAGGTGACTGTCCGATCGCTGCTGGAAGCCCAGTGCCCGCAGTGGGCCGGCCTGCCGCTGTCACCAGCGGGCGCGGGCACCGACAACACCATGTACCGGCTCGGAGACGACCTGCTGGTGCGGGTTCCGCGAACTGCCGACAAGGCACGATCGCTGCGCAAGGAGCAACGTTGGCTTCCCCGGCTGGCGCCGCTGCTTCCGCGTCCGATTCCGGAGCCCGTCCATGCCGGCACACCGATTCCCGCGTTCCCGCTGCCATGGTCTGTCCACAACTGGATCGACGGGCACGAGGCCCGGCAGGACACCATCAGCGACTGGGCCGGCTTCGGGGCAGACCTGGCGGCGTTCGTACGCGAACTGCACCGCGTCGACCTGATGGGTGCATCCCGCGCGGGCGATCTGAGTTGGTACCGGGGAGGGAGCCTGCGGGCCTGCGACGAGTGGATCAGCCAGTGTTTCGATGACTGTCGAACCACCGTCGGCCGGGACCTGCGCGTGGAGTCCCTGCAAGAGCTGTGGCGCGCGGCGCTCGCCCTGCCGGGGCCCGCCGGCGGCCATGTGTGGTTGCACGGCGACCTGAAGCCGACCAACCTGCTGGTCAGAGCGGGCAGCCTTTATGCCGTCATCGACTTCGGTGGACTCTCCGTCGGCTTTCCCGACGCCGAGCACTCCACCGTCTGGGACCTGCCGGCTCAGGCGCGGCAGGCGTACTGGAACGCCATGAACCTCGACGACGCGACCTGGACGCGGGCCCGGGCATGGGCGATCGCTGTGGGCGTCAGCGGGATCTCCTACTACTGGCACACCTATCCCGCGTTCGTCGCCGAGTGCCGGGCACGGCTCGAAGCCGTCCTCACCGACGCCGGGGAACGCTGAGTCGACGGCAGCAGGCGCCAGCGCTTTCGTTCCTTCCCGCCGGAGAAACTCCCCGCGGAGAAACGGAAGGCGACGCCGCACGACTTCGCCTAGCCTCGCGAGGAGAACCACACCCACCCGACACGAAGAGGAGATCGGTCATGAGGACGTCCGGCGGTTTCCCCGGTTCCCTGCCTGTCTCCACCGCCGGAAAGGCACTTCGTGTTAGGTCTGTTCGAAAACCCTGTTGACCCCTTCCCGTCCGGCGACAACCGCACCCCGGCCGCCGGCGTCCGGCGGTTCCTCCTGGAGGAACTCCGGCCGCTGCGTCCGGTCGTCGCCGTGGCCGTCGCCACCACGATCCTGTGCGCCGCGATCGAGGTGTGGCTCATCGGGTACGCCGGGCACCTGGTCGACACGCTCGCCGCCGCGAACCCGGACACCCTCTGGGCCGACCACGGCACCGAGTTGCTCGTCGTCGCCACGTTCGTGCTGCTGATCAGGCCCCTGGTCAATCTGGTCGGCGAGGCGCTGGACGACATCGCGTTCCGGGCCAACGCCCGTCCGCTCGCCCGCTGGAGGACACACCGGTACGTGTCCCGGCAGTCCGTCGGCTGGTTCCGCGACGACCTCGCCGGGCGCATCGCCACCTGGGTCCGCGACGGCGGCGATGCCGCCAGCACCGCCGCGTACTCGGTCATCCACACGCTGGTGTTCGTGGTCGCCTACACAGCCGGCTCGGTGTGGCTGATGTCCGCGATCGACGTGCGCCTGCTGCTCCCGCTGGGTGCCTGGGTCCTGGCGTACGGGCTGCTCATGTGGTGGGCGGTGCCCCGCTACCGGCGCGCGTCGGAGCGCCTGCAGGACGCCGAGTCCGCGCTGACCGGCCTGCTCGTCGACTCGTACGCGAACGTCGACACGCTCGCGCTGCTCGGCGACCACGATTCTCGTACCGAGTACGACCGCCGGGTGTTCGCGCTGGCCAGGCGCGCGCACCTGGACGTGCAGCGGGTCGAGGTGACGATCAACAGCAGCATGATGGCGCTCGGTGGCGCGCTGCTCGTCGGGCTCGTCGGATACGGGATCGCGCTCTGGCGTACCGACGCGGCCCCCCTGGGTCTGGTCGCCGCCGCGCTGGCGCTCAGTTTCCGGATCACCTCGATGGCGGAGTGGCTGCTGGACGCCGTGTCGTCGTTGTTCGGCTCCGTCGGCGCGCTGCGGCGGGCCCTGAGGACCATCGCGCAGCCACTCGCGGTCGCGGACAAACCTCAGGCGGCCCCCCTGCGGATACGGGGTGGCGCCATCCGTTTCTCGCAGGTCAGCCACCACTATGGCCGGGGCGCGGGCGGCCTCGACCGGCTGAGTCTCGACGTCGCCGCCGGTGAGCGCGTCGGCGTTGTCGGCCGCTCCGGAGCGGGCAAGTCCACGCTGGTCGGCCTGCTGCTGCGCTTCCATGACGCGGAATCCGGCACGATCATGATCGACGGCACCGACGTCACGGACGTGACCCAGGAGAGCCTGCGTGGCCAGATCGCCATGGTCGCCCAGGAAGCCACCCTGTTGCACCGCTCGGTCCGGGAGAACATCGCCGGCCCCGGCGGCACGGACGAGAAACAGCTCGAGACGGCGGTACGCCGGGCGTCCGCCGACGGATTCGTCGCCAGGCTGAGGGACGCGGACGGCCGGACCGGCCTGGACGCGCATGTCGGCGAGCGCGGCGTGCGCCTGTCCGGTGGCCAGCGGCAGCGGATCGCGTTGGCTCGCGCGTTCTACCGGAACGCGCCGATCCTGGTCCTGGACGAGGCCACGTCCGCGTTGGACTCCGAGGCGGAGGCCGCCATCCACGACACGCTGGACGAGGTGATGACCGGCCGTACGGTGATCGCGATCGCGCACCGGCTCTCCACCATCGCCCGCATGGACCGGATCGTGGTCCTCGACGCCGGCCGGATCGCCGAGCAGGGCACCCACGCCGAGCTGATCGAACGCGGCGGCCTGTACGCGCAACTGTGGTCGCGGCAGTCGGGCGGATTCCTCGGCACGGTGGTGGAGCAGGATGGGGCACCCGTAGCGGCTGGTGTCCCTGGTGCTGCGTCCGGTCGACACGGAACCCCGTCCGGATGAGTGGCACGGCTGAAGAGGGCGGTGACCTGCGGGTCAGGTGAGGCCACCGCTCTCCGGCCCCGGGTCGCCGTGTGCGTTCGCTGTCAGATCCGGTTCATGGTGGGGGTGTGTCCGCCACCGCCGCGGTACCCGGGATCTGGCTCAGCCACTGGACGTGCGGCGATGTGGACGCGGAGCCCGTCGCACGTGTCAGGAGCCCGACGTGGTCGTAAGTGGGTGATGCCGGGCCTCGTCGCGGGGTCCTGGATCGTCCACTCCACCGTTCCAGTGTTACCCGCGGCGCAGCGTGGTTGCGATGATCTCCGAGCTGTCGGCGTGCAGGGCCTGTGCGGCGGTCTGCCCGGTCGCCGCCAGGTAGGTGTCGACCAGCCGGTTGCCGGCGGCGTATCCGGCGCCCATCGGCAATCCCACCGGGGTGAGGCCGAAGCGCTCGGCGCTGGGGTCGCCGTGCACCCAGGCAGTGAAGTTGTGCATGCCTGTCACGTCGAGCCCGGTGAGCACCTTGGCGAAGACTTCGTCGTCGTGCAGGTGCGGCACGCCGATGCGGGTGTGGCCGAGCTCGTCGCCGTAGAGCTGACGGGCGAAGGCGTCGGCCAGTCCCTCGGAGACGATGTGGTCGCCGACCGTGACGGTCATCGGGTCCCATACGATCCCGCCGGGGCCGAACCGCAGGTTGTGGTGGAGTTCGTGCACGGCGGTGGCCTCCAGCCGTTCCACGTTCTCGGGGAAGGGCCAGAGCGTGATCATGATCTGGCCGGAGATGCCGCCGAACCCGGTTATGCCCTGGCAAGGGCCCATGAAGTGCTCGTCACCCGGATCGCCGAGGACAAACAGCACGGTGATGTCCGGGGCCACCAGCCCCGGCTTCGCCTCCAGCAGTACGGCGAGAGCGTCGTCCAGGGCGCGTTGCATCCGCTCCCAGGCCCCGGCCGCCGCCAGGGTTTCGAGCGCGTCAAGGCAACGGGCCTCGTCGCGGTCGATGGGGAACCCGGACGCTTGCAGGTGCATGGCCACCAGGTCGACCTCGCCGGGGTAGTAGCGGTAGATGCCCTTGATGGGCTCCAGCATCGCGCGCAGCAGATCAACGCGGTCCGCAGCCGGGGCCAGCAGGATCTGCCTCATGGTGGAGCAGGTGTCAAAAACGGTGATCGACATGGCCTCGATGCTAGAAGTTGACGTAGCGTGAGGGTCAACCCAGCGGTGCTCGTTGCCGAGGGTAGGGCCGACCCGCTGTCTGCCGGTCGGTCGGCATCGCCACGGGCAGACGCCCACACCCGAGCCGAAGTGGGCCGTCGTGCGCATCCGAACTGGCCAACGGCGCACACGCGTCGTGCCGGCGGCGGGGGGCTCGTGACGCGACAGCCGTCAGAGGTTTGCCGGCAGTGCCGCCTCCGGCGCCCCGATTCTCTCGACGTGCAGCCGGAACGACCCCGGGTGTCGCGGTTCTCGCCAACACCCCCCATACGCCCGGACGGGTTGGCTTGCCGTTACAGGAGTTGAACGCGGATTCGGCTCGGCGTTGATGGTTGCCAGTCGTCTCGGTTGGCCTGAGGTCGGCACTGTCCGAACCACATCTGCGCTCGAGTGCTTCAGCATGTGGCGCGAGGGTCGGCCCTGACGTCACCGCTGGCCTCCGACGCTCGCCGGAGGCGTCCGCAGGAGCCAAGGCCGCGATTATCGGATTTTCGTTAATGCTAATCCAGTAAATGCGCCGACATAACGGGCATAACGGGGGCACACCATAATGTCTGTTCTGTTGCAGTGCTCGCCAGCGTGCCCGCTGGCCTCTTCTTGGCCCGGCTGTCCGGTCCCGCTGTAGCTGACACGTCGCTCGCAACGGAGACGCCGGACCATCGGTGACTCGGTCCTGAACGAGGGCGAGGTACGTTGGTGGACCCGAAATACGGCTGCTGCGCCACGAACCCTGAGCTACGGTGCTGCGATGCAGGCGTGTGAGGCTCGGCAGGCAACACGGGCAGCCATATGGAGCGCCTCGTCACTCGGCCTAACCGCCCACGACGCCACCGTCCTGCACAACTCGAACAAGCTCACCCTGCGTCTGCAACCCTGCGACGTGCTGGCGCGGGTGGCGCGGGTGGCGGCGGCGGCGCACCAGTGCGCCCAGCTTGAAGTGGACGTCGCACAGCGGTTGGCCGAGGTCGGGAGCCCGGTGGCCGCGCTGAGATCACCCGAGGTCTTCGTCCGGGGCGACTACGTGGTCAGTCTCTGGGCCTACTACGAACCGGTGACTACTCAACCGATCCCGAACGCGGAGTACGGCGGCGCGCTCGAACGTCTGCACGCCGGAATGCGTAAGGTTGACCTGCCCACCCCGCACTTCACGGCCCGGGTTTCTGAGGCCCGGGCGCTCGTGGCCGACCACGCCCGAACGCCGGAACTGGCTGACCCGGACCGGGTCTTCCTCGCCAGCACGTTGGACCGCATGCGCCGAGCGGTCAGCGAGAGCGGCCGGCCCGAGCAGCTCCTGCACGGCGAACCCCATCCGGGCAACCTGCTCTCGACCCAGGCTGGACCGCTCTTCATCGACTTCGAGACGTGCTGCCGCGGGCCGATCGAGTTCGACCTGGCCCACGCGCCCGACGAGGTCGCAGGCCACTACCCGGGCGTCGATCACCAGCTGCTCCGAGATTGCCGAACCCTCATGCTGGCGATGATCACAGCGTGGCGCTGGGATCGCGACGACCAGTTCCCCGACGGCCACCGGCTCGGCATCGAGTGGCTGAAGGAACTCCGGAGGGCGACTGCTCAGTCTGGATAGGTACGCCGACTCACGTTGTCGACAGGACAGCCGGTCATCCCGTCCGCTCGTATCAGAGGCAACGGGCAACAGCAGAGTGGATCGGACACCGAACGTCAGCAGCCCGGCCGTACGCTGGGGCCGGACGTCGTCGACGAGTAGCCGGCGACGCCCGGCCGCCAACCGTTGATCACCTGTCGGTGTTCACGCCACCGGCCACCACGCCTGTCCCTCGGGAGCGTCCTGGACGAACACGATCGCGTCGGTGCTCGCCAGGTGGGTCGGGTCCAGCGGCGAGTAGCCGAACCACGGGGACACCCGGGGAGCGGGCGTCATGTCGCCGAGGATGGTGGCGAGTCGGCGGGAATCGACGACGTACCGGTCCTCCGGAAGCGCGTACAGAAGCCCTTCGATGGTGTCCGGGGGTGGGGTCTCCACACCGTGGTGGCGGATCGTGCCGAGAGCTGTGGCCAGGAAGGCGTACCCCTCGCCCAGTTGGGCGCTGACGATCGCCCCGGCGCTCCACCAGTGCACCGGCTGGCCGCTCATCTGCACCCTGCTCCTGTCCCGCTGCAGATGCCCGTTGTGGGCGTGCGCCAGCGCCGGGCCGTGTTCGGCGATGGCGAGTAGATTGGCGGCCATCATCGAGGCCCGCTGGCCCAGCAGCCGCGCCACCCGGCTCGGCGACGGGTCGGCCATCCACCGGTGGTAGTGCAGCAACCCGGTGGCGGTACGACCGTACATGCGTGCCCGGTTCCAGTCGTCCCGCGAGGACGCCGTCACGAGGTGTGGCGTCTGCGTGTCAAGCAGGGCTACCAGGTCGTCGGCGAGCAGCCGCAGCTGCTGGGCCTCGGGCGTCTGTCCCACGGACTCGGACGGGTCCATCATCGCGGCGGGACTGGTCCACCGGTCGTCGGCGCCGAGCAGGCGATCCAGCGTTTCCGCGGTGCAGGGCAGCAGATCGGCGCCGACCCAGGCGGTGAGGTAGGCGTGAAGTGCGGTGAGGGCCCGCCGTGGGCTCGCGGCACCGGTGATCTCCAGCGGGCCGTCGAAACCGGCGAAACGCAGCCGCTCGGACACGGGCCGGCCGTCGTTGTACGCGCGCATCCAGCGCACAAGCGCGCGGTTGGCCGCGGACGCGCCGAACCCGTGGCTGAAGCCACGTTCCATGACCTCGTCGAGGGTGCCCGTGCCCGACGTGACGTAGTCGTCCACGACCAGGCCCGCGATGCAGTCGCTCTCGATCGCGATCGTCCGATAGCCCTCGTGCTCGACGAGTTGCTGGAAGAGTTCGTTGCGCACCTCCAGCAGAACGTCCTCGCCGTGGGTGGGCTCGCCGAGGGCGAGCAGCCGTGGCCGGGCCGGAAGCAGCCTCATGACGGTGGCGGCGTCAACGGCGTGCGCGGTGTCTGTGATGCCTTCGATCATTTCCTCAACGATATCGTTGAACTGACGGTTGAGGCTTCTCGGCAGTATTGGCAGGACAGTGACGGGAAACCTTCAAGACAGCAGGCGGCTCAGGCCGGTCGACCTGGCGCGTGGGCACGGTTTGTCCGCGCAGGCGGTCAGGAACTACGAGGCGGCCGGCATCCTCCCGCGCGCCGAACGCAGCCCCCACGGCTACCGCAGGTACACGGCGCTGCACGCGCAAGCCCTGCGCGCGTTCCTCGCCCTGGTGGCCGGGCACGGCCACCAGACGGCCACGTCGATCATGCAGGCGATCAACCGTGACGCGACCGAGGATGCGTACCGGATCATCGACGAGAGCCACGTCCAACTTCTCGACGACCGCCGCACCCTCCAGGCTGTCGAGGCCGCTCTTCGCGACCTCGCGCCGGTGCCGCCGGAACGTGGCGACACGTTCGTCGGTCCCCTGTCGAGAAGGCTCGGCATCCGCCCGGCCACCCTACGGAAGTGGGAACGCGCCGGGTTGGTCCAGCCACGTCGCGATCCACGGACGGGCTACCGGGTCTACAGCGCGGCCGACGTACGCGACGCCCTACTGGTCCACCAGCTCAGACGGGGTGGCTACCTGCTGGAGCAGATCGCCCCGCTGATCGCCCAGGTCCGTTGCGCCGGAGGGGTCGCACCGCTGGAGTCGATGCTGGGCGACTGGCGGGCCCGCCTCTCGGCCAGGAGTCGCGCCATGCTCACCGGCGCCGCCACACTGGACGCCTACCTCCGCTGCCGCTGACGCTCCCGTCCCAGGCCCCCGCGTCAGTGCGAGCGGTGGTCGGCTGGTGACCGCCTCGCCCTGTGAACCGTTCGCGTCGCAGCCAAACGACCCGAGCGGCGCGTGGATCAATCCGGTGGCGGCGACGGTGGGTGGCCACCTACCCTGCTGCCGTGCTGATCCGGGGCTTCGACGAGGGCGACTGGCCGGCGGTGCGGACGATTGTCGAGGAGGTCGTCCGGGCCGGTGACACCTTTCCGTACGACCCGGCATGGCCCGACGCGGTGTTGCGGGAGGTGTGGCTGGAGGCCGCGCCGGGCCGTACCGTCGTCGCGGTCGACGGCGACCGTGTTCTCGGCACGGCGAAGATGGGCCGTAACCGGCCGGGCCCCGGCCGGCACGTCGCCACGGCCAGCTTCATGGTCGCGACGGACGCGCGGGGTCGGGGCGTGGGCCGGGCATTGGCCACGCACGCGCTGGCCTGGGCCCGTGAGCAGGGGTACGCGGCGATGCAGTTCAACGCGGTGGTCGAGGGCAACGAGGCCGCGGTGGGGCTGTACCGGCGGCTCGGGTTCGCCGTGGTGGGCACGGTGCCGGAGGCCTTCGACCACCCGACCCGCGGACGGGTGGGCCTGCACGTCATGCACCGGTTCCTGTGACCCGTGGTGGCTGATGGTCGGGCCCGTCAGGCGCCTTGAGGGTGGAGCCGTCGAGCGACCCGAGCCCGGGACGATCTTGTTAGCCTTCGACCATGACCTCGTGCGCTCCGGGCGGTGGCCCCGACCTGATGTTCCTGCTGTCGTGGGCCAGTAACGCGCTCATGGTCGAGCACGCCGCCGGCGTGGCGCAGCTGGGCATCTCCCCACGGGCACACTGTGTGCTGCTCAAGGCGCGCCCGGGTGGGCTAACCCAGCGCCAGGTCGGTGACCTGTGCGGCATCGACAAGACCACCATGGTCGTCACGCTCGACCAGTTGGAGGCTGCCGGTCTGGTGCGTCGCCGACCGTCGCCGACCGACCGTCGCGCCCGGCTGATCGAGGTCACCGCCGAGGGTGAGCGGGTGCTCGAGCGCGCGCAGGAGATCGCCGCGGAGATCCAGCGGGATGTGCTGTCGGCGCTGCCCGAGACTGACCGCGAGGTGTTCCTTCGGTCGATCAGCAGCCTGGTCGCCGGCCGGCTCGCCGGCGGTGGCTGCGGCCCGGGGAGCCGCCCCGCCTGTTAGTTAGGTGCCACATAGTTCATAGTCAGATTATCTGCTACGGTCGTATGTGTTCGTCCGTCGACTGAGGAGCACGCATGACCGCGACCGCCCACCCCTCCACCGTGAACCCGCCCCTGCGTCGACGCGCCCTCGGCGTGGCCGCCGCCGTCCTGGCCCCCGCGCTCGTCTGGGTGATCGGCGCGATCGCCGGGGTCGACTACACCGTCGTGAACCCCGGTCAGCCGGCCTTCGTGGTCGGGCTCGCCCCCGTGGTGATCTTCTCCCTCGGCTCTGCGCTGGTCGGCTGGCTCGGGTTGGTCGTCCTGGAGCGCCTGGTCCGCCGGCACGCCGCCGTGATCTGGACCGCCCTCGCCGCGGCGCTGACCCTGCTCTCCCTGATCCCCGTCGTCGCCACCGAGGCCAGCGTCGGCGCCAAGGTCGCGCTGGGTGTCGCGCACCTGGCCGTCGCGGCGCCACTGGTCGCGTTGCTGCCCGCCCGCTCCCGCTGAGCGCGCACCCGCGGTGTCCGTTCGCGGAACACGCCGGGCGGGCGGCGGCCGCCACGGTCGCCGCCCGCCCGGCGTGTGGCGGCCAATCCCGCGCACGTGAGGGAAGGTGGCGGGTCGACGCGTGGTCCGAGAGGCTTCTCCCGTCGGGTTGACGACGGCCGTCGCGCGCGCTACATACTGAAGAGGAAGTTGAGCCAACCAGGCTCAACCTGAGAACCTTCGGCCCGAGGAAACCGAGGAGGCACGACCATGCTGATGCGTACCGACCCCTTCCGCGAGATCGACCGGATCGCCGAGCAGTTCTTCGGCACCCCCAACCGACCGGCCGTGATGCACATGGACGCCTACCGCGACGGCGACCACTTCTACGCCGCGTTCGACCTGCCCGGCGTCGACCCGGACAGCATCGACTGCACCGTGCAGCGCAACGTGCTGACCGTACGCGCCGAGCGCCGTCGCCCCACCAGCGACAAGGTGGAACTGGTCGCCGCCGAGCGCCCGATGGGCACCTTCAGCCGGCAGTTGTTCCTCGGCGACACCCTCGACACCGACCGGCTGGAGGCCGGCTACGACAACGGGGTGCTGACGCTGCGCATCCCGATCGCGGAGCGGGCCAAGCCGCGCCGGGTCACCATCACCGCGGGCAGCAACGGCAACGGCCACAAGCAGCTCACCGCCTGACCGTCAGTCCGGCGGCGGGAGCTGCCTGGGGCTCACGCCGCCGGACTGGCGCCCCTCCATCCCACCGGCCGGCCCCGACCGAGACCGTCGGGTGGCCCGGACCAAGGACCCGACGAACGGGTTTGGCGCCGCACGCCTGCGCGCAGGCGTTCACCGGCGGGCGCCGAGGACGACCAGGGCGGCCACGGAGCACACCAGCATGGTGGTGGCCATGGCCGTGGCGGTGACGTGACCGGGCAGGCTCATCGCAGAGGCGGCGAGGCTGCCGACAAGGAATTGCAGCAGTCCTTGCAGGGAGGAGGCCGCGCCGGCCGCGGAGCCGTGGCCGGCCATGGCCAGGGAGGTGGCGTTGGCCAGCACGACGCCCAGCATGGACACCACCGTGAACAGGCAGGCCAGCAGCAGCGGTAGGGGGAGGTCGAGCGTGACGCTGGTCAGGACGCCGGTGGAGCCCAGGGCGGCCACCGCCAGGCTGGCGCGTAGCAGGGTGTGCGCGGTGGCGACGCGCCCGACGAGCAGGCCGCCCGCCTGCCCGAGCAGCACGATGCCCAGGCCGTTGAGGCCGAAGACGAGGCTGAACTGCTGGGCCGTCAGCCCGTAGGTGTCCTGCAGGACGAACGACGAGCCGGAGATGTAGGCGAAGACGGCGGCGAACATCAGCGCCGCCGCGAGCACGTACCGCAGGTAGTGCCGGTCGGTGACGAGCATCCGGAAGGTCCGCAGCGCCGCGCGCAGGTGAGCCGGCGCGCGGTCGCCGGCCGGCAGGGACTCGGGCAACGCGACGACGACCGCGAGCAGCAGCACGGCACCGACGGCGGCCAGCGTGAGGAACACCGCTCGCCAGGAGGCGACGGTCAGCAGCTGGCCGCCGATGACAGGCGCCACGATCGGAGCCACGCCGTTGATGACCATGAGGGTGGAGAAGAACCGGGTCAGGGCGGTGCCGTGGAACAGGTCACGCACGACGGCGCGGGCCAGGACCATGCCCGTCGCGGCGCCCAACGACTGCAGGATCCGGCCACCGATCAGCCAGCCCGCGGTGGGCGCGAGCGCGCACCACAGCGACCCCACGACGTACACGGTCGTGCCGACCAGCAGGGGCCGTCGTCGGCCCCACGTGTCCGACAACGGGCCGACGACGACCTGGCCGACCGCGAGGCCGACGACGAACACCGTCAGGGTCAACTGGACCGTCGGCGCGCTGGTGCGCAGCTCGGACGCCATGACCGGCATCGCCGGCAGGTACATGTCGATCGTGAGCGCGCCGAAGGCGCTCAGCGAGCCGAGGATGAGCGCCAGCCGGCCCCGGCGCCCCGTCGTCACCGGCCTCACGGGGCCTGCGCCGTCAGCCGTCGGGGCCGTCCTTCCGTCTTCCACACCGCGAGTTATGGGCACATAGTTATGATGCCATAATCCACTAGGATGACGCCATGTCCCGTGACACGAACACCGCCGCCGCAGGCGCGGTCGACGCCGAGGGCCCGCTCGCGGATCTGGCCGATCTGATCCTCAACATCGGCCGGCTGGTGCGCGCCCGTACGCCGGAGGGTCCGCAGGTGGTGCCGTTGACCGAGACGGAACGGCAGGTCATGCGGGTCGTGGATCTACATCCCGGAGCTGCTCCCAGCGAGATCGCCCGTCGTGCCGGGTTGCAGCGCACGAATGTCAGCACGGCTCTGCGAAGCCTCGAGGGCAAGGGCATGGTCGCCCGCACCGCCACCATGGGGCGGCGAATCGCCGTGCGTCCGACCGAGCTCGCCGCGACCAACCTGCGGGTGCTGCGAACCGCCTGGGCGCGGGAACTCGCCGGCGTCCTGGGCGACGACCTCGACACCGTCCGACAATGCGCCGACCTGCTCAGCCGCCTGGAGCGGCGCCTCACCGCCGACGACCTCACCGCCGACGACCACCCAGACGGGCGGTAGACCCCCCACGCGGACCCACCGATCGCCCCGTTAGCCGTCGACCGCGCACCAGCGGACAACTCCGCCAGCTCGGCGCTGCTGTTTCCCCGGGGGCGTGCAGAGCCACGAGGTGCACCCTCTGTCACGCCCGGATCCAGCTCCGCGCCGCGTGCCGCCCCCAGCCGGTCCGGCCAGGGCATCGAGGCGGACAGTGTCTGGCGCCCGCGGCAGCCGGTGCCCCACGCATCGCCTCGGGCGCGCCTCGTGGTGAAACACCGCCGCACCTGAGAACCTTTTTCACATGCGTTCCGACCTCGTCCTGCCCGCCACCGCGCCCCGGCCGGCGCTACCGAGCGCCCCGGTCGACTTCACCGAGGCGTGGCTGCGCAACCGGCGGCTGTCGGAGCACACCCGCGACGCCTACCGGCGGGACATCGCCGGCTGGCTGGCCTGGTGCGCCGGCCGGGAACTGGACCCACTGGCGGCCAACTTCCTCGACGTCAACGCCTACGCCCGGCAACTGGAGTCCACCGTGGGCGCGCGGACCGGCCGCCCGCTGACCCCGGCGACCGTCGCCCGCAAGCTCTCCGCCCTGTCCAGCTGGTACGAGTTCCTGGTCAAGCTGCGGGCCGTCGAGGCGAACCCGGTCTCCGGCGCGGACCGGCCCCGCATCGACCGGGACCACTCGGCCACCGTGGGGCTGACCCCGGACGAGGTGGACGCCCTGCTGGCCGCCGCCGACGCGGACACCGGCCCGACCGCCGCCCGCAACCGGGCCGCGATCGCACTGCTGGCCGACCTGGGGCTGCGGGTCGGCGAACTGGTCTCACTCGATTTGGCCGATCTCGGGGCCGAACGCGGGCACCGCAGCGTACGGTTCGTCGGCAAGGGCGGCAAGCCACGCCGCCGGGCCCTCACCCCCGGCACCGCGTACGCGCTCGACGCGTACCTGGCCGCCCGGGCCGCCGCCCAGGGGGTGCCGGTGCAGCAGCTCACCGGGCCGCTGCTGGTCACCGCGTCCGGGGCACGGCTGGACCGGCACTCGGTGTTCCGGCTGGTGCGCCGCCTCGCCCGCGCCGCCGGGATCCCTGCGGCGGCGAAGCTGTCGCCACACTCGCTGCGGCACGCCTTCGCCACCACGGCCCGCGCCGAGGGGGTGCCGCTGGAGGACGTGCAGGACGCGATGGGTCACGCCGACCCGCGCACCACCCGCCGGTACGACCGGGACCGGCACAACCTCGACCGCGACCCGGCGTACGTCATCTGGGCGGCCCGCGCCCGCCGGCGCGGCTGACCGGGGCACGCCTGGCGGGGCACGGCCAGCCGCGATCCGGTCAGCCCCGCGGGCGGGGGCAGATGCCGACCGTCAGTCCACCGGCCGTGTCCGACAGGTTCATGATCCCCGTCGGCGGTGGTTGTCGTACTTGCGCACGGCGAACGCGTACGCCTCGTCGAGCAGGTCCCGGACCAGGGCCTCGGTGCCCGCACCCGGGTTCACCACGCACACCCAGCGCTGCGGCGCGTAGACCGGGTGCGGCAGCAGGGTGTCGACCACGCGGTGATCCACGTCGACGGGGACGGTCGGGAACAACCGGGCGTACCGGGCCCGGGTCAGGCCGATGTTGAGCCGCCACGCGCCCGGCCGGTCCAGGGCCGAGGCGCTGTCGTACTCGTGGTCACCGGTGACGATCGTGGCGAACGGCATCCGTCGCGAGTCGGGCAGGTCGCGCCACGGGTCGTAGATGAAGAAGGTGTCGCCCCGGGCCTCGGGCGCGTCGACCCCCTCGAAGGTGTCGCGGATGTAACGAATCATCTCATCGGCGGTCATGCCTCAATTTTCTCATTGATGTTCCTTGTGAGACTTGAGCCGTGATCCGCGCACAGATCGCGGCTCAAGTCTCCAATCCGGTGCCAGCCTCTCAGCAGAGTGCGTCGAGGTGTTCGTGTGCGTCGGCGGCGATGTCCTCGTGCCGCAGCCACCGGCGCGCCCACAGCCGGGCGGCCACCTCGGCCCGGTCGTCGCCCCACGCCGCCTGCTCCACCAGCAGCGCCGTGGCCAGCGCGTACGACATCCGCAGCGCCAGCCCTCGCGCGCCGGCGACCACGGTGACCGCCCGCATGTCGGCGCTGACCTCGGTGAGCGCGGCGCGTAGCTGCCGGGTGGCCGAGGCGAGGGTGCCGGCCACCGCCGGTGACAACCGGCGGGCCAGGTCGGTGGCCTCGGCGAGGCGGCGCAACAGCGGCGCGCCGGCGTCCTCCCGGGCCACCGCGCGCAGCACGTCCACCGCGAGCACGTTGCTGGTGCCCTCCCAGATCGGCAGCACCTGCGCGTCGCGCAACAGCCGCGGCACGCCGGTGTCCTCGACGTACCCGGCGCCACCGAAGGCCTCCACGTACTCGCTGGCCGAGGCCACGGCGAGCCGGCCGGTGGCGAGTTTGGCCAGCGGTGCGACCACCCGCAACTCGGCGGCGGCAGCCGGGTCGGCACCCACCTCCGCCCGGCCGAGCAGCGCGAACGCGTGACCGGCGAGCACGAACGCGCCGGCCGCGTCGACGGCGAGGGCGCCCAGGGTGGCCCGGTGCAGCGGGTTGTCCGCCAGCGACCCACCGGCGACGTGCCGGGCCCGCGCGTACGCCCGAGCCAGGGCCAGGCCGCGCCGCATGCCACTGGCGGCGGCGTTGGCGTTGTGCACCCGGGTCACCACCACCAGGGTCATCGCCCGGACCAGGCCGGGCACCGCCGGGTCGCCCAGCGGCACCGCGTACGCGTCGCGCAGCCCGATCTCGGCGGTGGGTAGCGCCCTGGTGCCGAGCTTGTCCTTGAGCCGGCGCACGGTCACCCCGGGCGCGGCAGCGTCCGCCGGCACGCTGGCTCCCGCCAGAGGCGAGTCGGCGGCGTAGCGGGGAACCAGGAACGGCGCGAGCACGCGGCTGCCCCGGCCGGCGCCCTCGGGACGCGCCAACGCCACGGCCACCGGCGCGTCGGCCGCGGAGCAGAACCACTTCTCCCCGGTCAGCCGCCACGACCCGTCGGCGGCGGGCCGGCCGGTTGTGGTGGACCGGGACAGGTCGGAGCCGCCCTGCGACTCGGTCATCCACTGCCCGGACACGATCGCGGTGTCCGGGTCGGTGCAGGTCAGCCGGGGCAGCCAGGCATCCCGGACGCCCGCGTCGACCTCCGGCAGGCTGAGCAGCGCCGCCGCGCCGTCGGCCATCGCCACCGGACAGGAGAAGGTCGCCGACTCCGGGGCGTACAGGTGCAGCAGGGCGTGCTGGACGACGCGGGCCGCGGCGCCCCACGTGCCGCGCGCCGACTCCAGGTACGGCAGGGCGACGACGGCGTGCCGGGCGGCGGCGGCGCGCTGGGCGTGCCAGCCGGGGGAGGTGTCGATCCGGTCGACCCGGGCGCCCCACGGGTCGTAGCGGACCAGGGTGGGCGGATGTGCCTCGGCGTCGGCGTGCGCGGCGCGCAGCGGGCCGCTCACGGCGGCGGCCAGGTCGGTCAGGCGGTCCCGCGCGGCGGCGTGCCCGGCGGGGCCGAGCTGGCGTTCCAGCCAGGACCGCAGCAACGGGTCGTCGGCGTACGGGTCGTCGGGGGCGGGTGCCGGCTGCACGTAGCGGCTCATCCGTCGCTCCTTCTCCGGGTGTGCGCCGACGGTAGACGGTCGCCACCGGCCGGCGCGACCGGGTCGATGTGCCTGCGGGAGGGCCGGCCGGACGCATACGGTCGCAGGTGATGGGCGGCGAGCAGGGGTGGACCCGACCGGCCCGGCCACGCCGGCCGGTGCGTACCTCTCTGCTGCTCGGTGGTTTCGCGATCCTCCTGTGCCTGGTCGGGGCGGCCGGGTTGGGCGCGTGGAACGTGCAGGTGGTCACGGGGGCAAGCGGCCCGGTCCGGCAGACCGCCGACGGGTTTCTGCGGGAGTTGTCCGCCGGCGAGGTCGAGCAGGCCTACGAACGGCTCTGCGCGCGGGCCCGGGAGAGGTGGAGCGAGGTCGGCTTCACCGGCTGGGTGCGTACCCCGCCCGTGGTCAGCGGCTACGAGATCCAGCGTGTGTCGGTGCGGACGAAGGCCGGCCGTCCGGTCGGTGAGGTGGCCGTCCGGTTGACCCGCGAGGGCGGGGCCGGTGAGCAGCGGGTCCTGTCGGTGGTGAAGGAGGACGGCGGCTGGCGGGTGTGCGGGGATCCGTTCTAGGCGCGTGGGCCGAGGTCGCCGGAGCGGTAGTGCCGCCGGCACAGCACCTGGTAGCGCACCTCGGCGGTCTGCACGGTGTCGCCGATGACGACCTGCTCGCCCTCGCGGACCACCCGCCCGCCGACGACCCGGGCGTTGAGCAGTCCCTCCCGGCCGCACCAGCACAGCACCTCGACCTGGATGCGGGCCACCTCGTCGGCCAGCTCGAACAGCCGCTGCGCGGCGGGGAACAGGCAGGAACGGAAGTCGGTGGCCAGGCCGAAGGCGTACACGTCGACGTCGAAGCTGTCGACCAGTTCGGCCATCTGCTCGACGTGCGCCACGTCGTAGAACGACGCCTCGTCGCAGATCAGGTAGTCGACGCGTACCCCTTCGGCCCAGCTGTCGCGGACCAGGGCGCGCAGGTCGAGGGAGTCGGTGACCTCGACGGCGGAGTGGGCCAGGCCGATGCGGCTGGTGACCTGGGGGCCCAGTGACCGGTCGATGCGGGTGGTGACCAGGCCGCGACGACCCTGCCGGGCGTGGTTGTAGTTCATCTGCAGGGCCATGGTGGACTTGCCGCAGTCCATCGGCCCCCAGAAGAACTTCAGCGCGGCGGCGTGCAACGGTCGCCCGTCGACGCCCCTTGCGGCGGCGCATCCGGTGAGGCCCTCGTCCGGGCCCGGGAGCGGGCGGGCCAGGCAGGTCGGGGTGGCAGCGGCGTCGTCGGTCACGTCGGGGCAGCCTAGCCGATCGAACCGCCCCGATCGGGCCGGTCGGGCGTCTAGAGCACCCGGGGCGGGGTGTTGCCGGCGGCGATGATGGCCCGCCGTATCGGCACGGCGGCCAGCAGCGCGAACCCGACCACGAAGAAGATCAGCAGGGAGACCAGCCCCACCCGGTAGGAGGCGGTGAGCTGGAACACCAGGCCGAAGGCGAGCGGTCCGAGCCAGCTGGTTCCCTTGTCGCTGATCTCGTAGAAGCCGTAGTACTCGCCCTCCTTGCCGGCGGGAATGAGCTGGCTGAACAGGGACCGGCTCAGCGCCTGGCTGCCACCGAGGACCAGACCGATCGCCGCGCCGAGGAGCATGAACGGCAGCGGCGCCTCGGCGGGCAGCCGGAACGCCGCGACGATCACACCGGTCCACAGCGCCAGGGACAGCAGCACCGTCTTCCACGCGCCGATGCGCCGGGCCAGCGCGCCGAGCAGCAACGCGCCGCCGAAGGCGAGGAACTGCACCAGCAGGATGGTGACGATCAGGGTGCTCTGCTCCAGCTTCAGCTCCTCGGTGCCGTACTGGCTGGCCAGGGTGATCACGGTCTGGATGCCGTCGTTGTAGACCAGGAAGGCGAGCAGGAAGAACAGCGTCAGCGGGTACGCCTTGATCTCGCGCAATGTCCGGCCGAGCTGCCGGAAACCGTCGGTGAGCACGTTGCCGCCGCCGGCCAGCGCCGCGGCGGTGGGGCGCTCCCGCAGCCAGCGCAGCGGCACCAGGGTGAACACCGCCCACCACACGCCGGCGGACACGATGGACCAGCGGGCCAGGTCCAGGGAGCGCTGCGGGTTGCCCTCCTCGCCGAGCAGGGAGACCGCGACCAGGTTCAGCGCGAGCAGCAACCCGCCGCCGAGGTAGCCGATGGCCCAGCCTCGGCTGGAGATGCCGTCGCGTTCGTCGGGGCCGCCGAGCTGCGGCAGGAACGAGTTGTAGACGACCACCGCCGCGCCGAAGGCGATGTTGGCGATCAGGAACAGCGCGCCGCCGAGCAGGTACCGCTCGCCGGTGACGAAGGCCATCGCGATGGTCGCGCCCGCGCCGGTGAAGGCCGCGCCGGCCAGCAGCCGCTTCTTGTGCGCCGACCGGTCGGCGATCGCCCCGACGACCGGCAGCACGAAGACGGTGAGGAACACCGACAGCGAGATCAGGTACGGGTAGTAGGAGCCGGCCGCGACCCGGATCCCCAGCGGGCGCACGTAGCCGTCGCAGCTGTCCGCGCCGAGTTCGCAGCCGGCCGCCAGCTCGGTGACGGTGGTGAGGAACGGACCGAGGAAGACCGTGATGACGGTGGTCTGGAAGGCCGAGTTGGCCCAGTCGTAGAGGTACCAGCCACGGCGTTCCCGACGGGTGCTCGCCGGCGGTGGCTCCTGCACCGCGGGGGTGACGGTCTCGGCCATCGGGTTCCTTTGCCGGTACTCAGGCGGCCCAGTGGCCGCGGCTGCGGTACACGTCGCGCAGCACGCCGACGTGATCGGTCATGATGCCATCCACACCACGATCAAGTAAGTCGTGCATCTCGGCAGGTTCGTCGATCGTCCAGACGTGCACCTGCAGGCCCAACCGGTGACAGTGGGCGAGGAACCGGCGGTCCACCACCGGTACCCGCCCGTAGCGCGGCGGCACCTGCGCGGCGACCACCGAGGGCGGCAGCCGCAGCCGCCACCCGTGCAGCGACGCCAGCCGCAGCCGCGCCACCCCGCGCATACCGAGGCCCGTCGCGACCCGCCCCTCGGTCAGGGCCCGCAGCCGGATCAGCCGGGCGTCGCTGAAGGACGCCAGCAGCACCCGCTCGGCCGCGCCCGCCCGCGTCACCGTCTCGACCGTCGGCTCGACGCCGCCGTCGGCCTTGACGTCGATGTTGAACCGGACCTGCGGCCAGGCCGCCAGCACCTCGTCGAGCCGGGGTACGACGGCCGCGCCACCCACGCGTACCGAGGTCAGGTCCGCCCAGCGCAGGTCGGCGAGGCGTCCCCGCTGGCCGGTGAGGCGTTGCAGGGTGGCGTCGTGGAACACCACGGCCACCCCGTCGGCGGTGGCGTGCACGTCGGTCTCCAGGTACCGGTAGCCGAGGCCGACCGCCCGCGCGAACGCCTCGACGGTGTTCTCGTCACCGTCGGCGGCGCCCCCTCGGTGGGCGAAGGCCAGCGGCGCGGGGGAGTCGAGGTAGCCGTACCGGGTCAGCACGCGAGGCAGTATGCCCGCCCGTCGTGGCCGGCAGGTGACCGGCTGACGGCCAGCCCTGTCGCCCGGCCCCACCACATCACCGGTCGCAGCCCGGGGGGGTTGCGCGGTGGGCGATTGACCGGGGCGCGACCGGATCCTAGGGTCGATGTCGTGACTGCCGGGTCGGCCATCAGAGGCCACGAGCGGACAGGGCACCCGGCTGGCGCGTGAGCCCCGGGTGGGCCCGGGGCCCGCCGTCCACCGCGGTTGACCGCCCGGTCGCGGGCGTCTCACCCCCGGCTCTTCCACCGTCGACGCGTGTCGTCGCCGTGCCCTGCTGTCTTCTTCCACACCCAACCCCTTCTTCCACACCCACACCGCGCCGCCGCGCGGCGCGCACGCCTTCCCGGGAGCACCCACACGCATGCCGTACGCCATCAATCACGCTGTCATCGAGGAGTTCCGCGCCAACGCCGGCCGGGTCGGAGGCTGGTTCGAGAGGACGGCGTCTTCACCTACCAGGCCCGCGCCGAGGTCCTCACCGGCGGCGACCGCGACCGCGCCTTCGCCCGCGCCGTGGAGGCCGACCCCGGCTGGGCCGAGTACCAGCGTCAGTCCGGGCGGACCCTGCCGGTGGTGGCGCTGTCCCCGGTGCCGGGCCCGCCGACGCCGCCGCCCGGCCCGCCCGGCGCCGCGCTGGTGGCGGTGCACGACGCGTTCCGGCGGGAGCTGGCGCTGATCCGGCAGGAGGTGGCCGCGGCCGGGCCGACGGTCGGCGCGCAGATGCGGGTGACGTGCCTGACCATCTGTGAGGGGCTGCGTGGGCACCACGAGCGGGAGGACGCCGGCATGTTTGCCTGGTTGGCCGCCCACCGCACGGATCTCGCCCCGGTGCTGGCCCGTCTCGACGCCGAGCACCGGGCGATGGCGGCACTGCTGGACGAGTTGCGGATCGTGCTGGCCACCCCGGCGGTCGACCGGGAGGTGCTGCGCGCCGAGGTGGAGCGCCTGACCGGCCAGGTGGAGGCGCACCTGGCGTACGAGGAGGAGCACCTGGTGCCGCTCCTGAACGCCGGCTGACCGCGCCGCCGCCGTCCGCCGGGCTCAGTCCGGTGGGCGGCGGCGGTGGGCGCGGCTGGTGTCGACCGGGCGGCCGGGATCCACGTGCCGGGGGCGGTCCGGTTCGTCCGGGCGTAGCGGGACGAGGGCCTCGGTGACGGCGTCGATGATCCGGTCGGTGCCGCGCCGGGCGGCGCCGGGTGTGTCGGGGTCGAGGTCGCGCAGGTCGAGGGGGGCGGCGAAGCGGATCCTGATGACCGGGCGGCGCAGCAGCGCGCGGACGACGCCTCGCAGCATCCCCTTCGGCGTTCGGTAGGGGAGCACCTCGTGGGAACCCCACTGGGCGACCGGCACGATCGGCGCGCCGCTGGCGAGGGCGAGCCGGGCGGTGCCGGTCTTGCCGCGTTCGGGCCACATGCCGGGGTCGAGTCCGATGCGCCCCTCGGGATAGACCAGCACGACCGATCCGGCGGCGAGGGCCGCGGTGGCGTCGTCGAGGGCCCGGTGCACGGCGTCGGTGCCCCGGTCGACGCGCAGGTGTCCGGCGTGGCGCATGAGCGGACCGATGACGGGGGTGCGGAACAGCCCGCCGGTGGCCATGATCCGTGGTGCGATGCCCCGGGTGCGACAGGCCGCCGCCAGCACGATCGGGTCGAACGGGCTGATGTGGTTGGCGGCCAGGATCAGCGGGCCGTGGCGCAGGTGCCGCGGCACGTCGCCGGTGACCTCGAGCCGGGCGAGCAGGGTCACGGCGGCGTGGGCGAGGGCCTGGGCGGCACGCCAGAACGCCGGCGGCCGCCATGGGTTGGTGGTCTCCATCAGGAGTGGATGGTCGCACGGCGTGCCGGCGGGCGGAGAGCACCCGGGACGGGCGGCGAGGTGATCAAGGTCATGGTTCCCGGGCCGGTCCGAGCTCTCCCGCCCCGCCGTATCTCCTACGACAGCAAGTAGTATTTACTACGTCTTGTAGTACGACTATCAGGGGGTCACCGGTGGACGCGTTGGACGTCGCCCGCTGGCAGTTCGGTGTCACCACCGTCTACCACTTCCTCTTCGTGCCGTTGACCATCGGCCTGTCGGTCCTGGTGGCCATCCTGCAAACGCTGTGGCGCCGCACCGGCAACGAGCGCTACCTCAAACTCACCAAGTTCTACGGCAAACTCTTCCTGATCAACTTCGCGATGGGCGTCGTCACCGGCATCGTGCAGGAATTCCAGTTCGGCATGAACTGGAGCGACTACTCCCGCTTCGTCGGCGACATCTTCGGCGCCCCACTGGCCATCGAAGCCCTCGTCGCCTTCTTCCTCGAATCCACCTTCATCGGCCTGTGGATCTTCGGCTGGGACCGGCTGCCCCCACGACTGCACCTGGCCAGCATCTGGGCCGCCGCCATCGGCACCAACCTCAGCGCCTACTTCATCCTCGCCGCGAACTCGTTCATGCAGAACCCCGTCGGCTACCGGATCAACCCCGACACCGGACGCGCCGAACTGACCGACTTCCTCGCCGTGCTCACCAACAAGGTCGCGCTGATCACCTTCCCGCACACCCTGGCCGGCTCCTTCCTCGTCGCCGGCTCACTGGTGCTCACCGTCGGCCTCTGGCACGTCATGCGCCACCCCGACAGCGCCGACACCAGCACCTACCGCTTCGCCACCAGATTCGGCGCCTGGGTCGTCATGACCTCCACCGCACTGGTCCTGATCACCGGCGACATCCAGGGCAAGATCATGACCCAGGTCCAGCCGATGAAGATGGCCGCCGCCGAAGGCCTCTACACCACCGAGAGCCCCGCCTCGTTCTCCGTACTCACCATCGGCAGCCTCGACGGCAGCCGCGAACTGTTCGCCATCAAGATCCCCTACCTGCTGTCGTACCTCGGCACCGGCGACCCCCACGGCACCGTGCACGGCATCAACGACCTCCAGGCCCAGTACGCCAGCCAGTACGGCGCCGGCAGCTACACCCCGATCATCCCGGTCACCTACTGGAGCTTCCGGTTCATGGTCGGCTTCGGGTTGGCCGCCGCCGCGATCGCCCTGCTGATCCTCTGGGCCCAACGCAAGGGCCGCACCCCCACCAGCCGCTGGCTGCTGCGCGCCGGCCTGATCCTGCCCGTGCTACCCCTGCTGGCCAACTCCTTCGGCTGGATCTTCACCGAGATGGGCCGCCAACCCTGGATCGTCTTCGGCGAGATGCTCACCCGCGACGGCGTGTCCCGCAGCGTCTCCCTGACCGAGGTGCTGACCTCCTTCACCGCCTTCACCCTCGTCTACGCCACCCTCGCGGTCATCGAGTGCAAACTGCTGATCCGCTACGCCCGCGCCGGCGTCCCCGACGTCACCCCCACACCCGTGACCGACGACACCGACGACACCGAGCGCCCGCTCGCCTTCGCCTACTGACCCCGGAGCCCGTCGTGGACCTGACCACCATCTGGTTTCTCCTCGTGGCCGTGCTCTTCACCGGCTACTTCATCCTCGAAGGCTTCGACTTCGGCGTCGGCATGCTGCTGCCCGTCCTCGGCCGCGACGACCGGGAACGCCGAGTCCTGATCAACACCATCGGCCCCGTCTGGGACGGCAACGAGGTCTGGCTGATCACCGCCGTCGGCGCCATGTTCGCCGCCTTCCCCGAGTGGTACGCCACCCTGCTCTCCGGCTTCTACCTGCCGATGCTGCTGATCCTGCTCGCCCTCATCGCCCGCGGCGTCGCCTTCGAGTACCGGCACAAGCGCCCCGAGGCGCAGTGGAAACACCGCTGGGACACCGCCATCGTCGTCGGCTCCCTCGTCCCGGCGATCCTGTGGGGCGTCGCCTTCGCCAACATCCTGCGCGGCGTACCCCTGGACGCCGACCACGAGTACGCCGGCGGCCTGTTCAACCTGCTCAACCCCTACGCCCTGCTCGGCGGAGCGACCACCGCGGCGCTGTTCCTCACCCACGGCGCGGTGTTCATCGCTCTCAAGACCACCGGCGACATCCGCCAGCGGGCCGGCGTCCTCGCCGTGCGCCTCGGCGCCGGCACCACCGCCGTCACAGTGGCGTTCCTGGCCTGGACGCTGACCATCCGCGCCAGCGCCGCCGCCGTCGTGCTCGCCGCCGGCGCGGCCCTCGCCCTGCTCGGCGGGCTCGCCGCCGCCCGGGTACGCCGCGAGGGCTGGGCCTTCACCGGCACCGCCGCGGCCATCGGCCTGGCCGTGGCCACCCTGTTCGCCGCGCTGTTCCCGACCGTGCTGCCATCCACCCTGGACCCGGCCGGCACCCTGACCGCCACCAACGCCGCCGCCACCCCCTACACCCTGACGATCATGAGCTGGGTGGCGGTCCTGTTCACCCCGATCGTCCTGGCCTACCAGGGCTGGACCTACTGGGTGTTCCGCAAACGGATCGGCGTCGCCAACATCCCCCGACACTGACCCACACCGGCAGGTGGCGGCACCCCGCAACCAGGGACACCGCCACCTGCCGCAACCAGGTGTCGACCAACCGGCACCACACCCGGCGGCGACGTCAGCCCGCCTCGCGCAACTCCGCCAACCGCGCCTCGATCTCGGCCAACTCGGCGCGCAGCTTCTCCGCCTGCTGCTCGGCCTCGGCCCGCTCCGCGGCCAGGATCTGCTCCACCGCCTCCTGCACCCCCGGCACGTCCACCAACGCCACCATCCGCAACGCCTCGGCCGGCTTCACCACGTACGGCTTGGCGAGAGCCTTCGTGCCCTGCTGCGCCGCCACCGTCCACTCACCGTCGGCGTAGGCGAGCGTGACCGTCAAACCCGCCGGCCCCTTCGGCTTGACCGCCTTCACCGGCCGCCGCGGCGCCGGCTTCGGCTCCGCCTGCTGTTCCACCCTCGGCTCCTCCCGACGCGGTGCCGGCACCGGCGGCGTGTCCAACACGAACTCCGGCGCCACCGCCGCCTCCTCGACCGGCGGCTCCGGCTTCGCCTCCACCGCTCTGCGTCCCGCCCCCCTCGGGGCGATCGCCACGTCAGCGGGGGAGAAGGGCAACTCGTCCCGACCGAACCGCACCACCACGAACTCGTCGGAGACCGCCGGGTCGGTCAACTCCACCACCTGACCGACCTGCCCGGCGATCTGCCCCGCCGAGACGGTGAACACCACCTTGGGTCTGCGACCCGCCGCCAACGCCTCCCGGATGCCCCGCACCTCGTCATCGGACAAACCCTGGCCCGCCATCACAGCCCTCTTCCGTACACGTGTTTGATTCCGCCCTTGATACCAGCCGGCTGCGACAGAGAAAAGATCAGCCCCCGAGTGCCCGCAACGCCTGATCGGCGTGACCGTTCATGTCCAGCTCACTGTGGATCACCGCGAGGACCCGACGGTCCGCCCCGATCACAAAGGTCATCCGCCGCGTGCCCAACGGCCCCAACGGCAGCCGTCGCCGCACCCCGAACACCTCGGCCACCCGCCCGTCGGCATCCGACAACAACGGAAAGTCGAACCCGTGCCGCCGGGAGAACTCCGCCTGCCGGTCCACCGGATCCCGGCTGACGCCCACCCGGCAAGCGCCCACCGCCGCGAACTCCGCCGCCAGATCCCGGAAATGACAACTCTCCACCGTGCATCCCCGGGTCATCGCCGCCGGGTAGAAGAACAGCACCACCGGACCCGTCGCCAGGAACTCCGACAGCCGCCGGGGCGTACCCGTCTCGTCCGGCAACTCGAAGTCCTCGACCAGGTCACCGACACCCACACCGCGCACCGCGCACCTCCGCCTCACCGCACCCCGACGCGCAGAGCCTAGAGCCCGCCACGAAACGCCCGCGGCCACCCGTCAACAGCGGTGCCGGAAGGAGCGGTGTACCCCAATGTCGCGATGACCCGAGCCACCCGGCAACTCGTCATCCCCACCCGACCTCACACCACCACGCCGTCAGCAACCCGCCCGGTAGGGTCACCACCATCGGCCGGGGCAGGAGAGAGGACCGTTGACAGTCACCATCATCACCGGCGGCAGCCGCGGCATCGGCGCCGCCGTCGCCCGCCGGATCGCCACCGACGGCCACCACATCGCCATCGGCTACCGCCGCGACCACGACGCCGCCCGACACGTCGTGGCCGACGTCCGCGCCCGGGGCCGCCACGCCGTCGCCGTACCCGCCGACACCACCGACCCCGACCAGGTCACCCGGCTCTTCGACGCCGCCGAAGAACTCGGCCCACTCACCGGCCTGGTCAACAACGCCGGCGTCACCAGCCCCATCGGGCCCTTCACCGACCTGCGCGTCGACGACCTACGCCACGTCGTCGACGTCAACCTCATCGGCTACGTCCTCTGCGCCCAGCAGGCCGCCCGCCGCCTCACCACCGGCGGCGCCATCGTCAACATCTCCTCGGCCGCCGCCACCCTCGGCAGCCCCGGCGAGTACGTCCACTACGCCGCCGTCAAGGCCGCCACCGACACCCTCACCATCGGCCTGGCCAAGGAACTGGCGCCGCACGGCATCCGCGTCAACGCCGTCGCCCCCGGCACCATCCGCACCGACATCCACACCCTCTCCGCGATGCCCGACCGCCCCGACCGCGTCGCCCACCGCATCCCGATGGGCCGACCCGGCGAACCCGACGAGGTCGCCGGAGCCGTCGCCTGGCTGCTCAGCCCCGACGCCTCGTACACCACCGGCGCTGTCCTGCGCGTCGCCGGCGGCATCTGAACGACCCGCGACCGCCACCCCGCACACCACAGAGGACACCGAACCGGGTCCGGCGGCACGACGACTGACCGCGCGCCACCGGACCCGGACCGCCCTAGCGACGCGGACGGTGCGTCGCCCGGGGCAGGACGTACGGCGGGCCGGCGAAGACCAGGTCAGACCTGATCTCCTGGTACGCCCGCTTCGGCCGGTACTGCTCGTCGTACAGGGTGGCCATACCCTGCGGCGGATCCTTGAACGTGCCAGGCACCCAGGAGTGCCGGTCGGTGAAACCCCACACCGTGTACGACAGGCAGTGCCGGTCGGCCAGACACGCCTTCATCAGCACACTGAAGTTGGCCGCGGACGCCTGCAAGCGCGGGTTGATCTCCTCGGCGTCACCCGCCAGCACACCGTCGGTGAGCCGGCTCCGCACGTCGACCTCGGTGAACGCGGTGGCCAGACCGAGAGCGGAGAACCGCTTCAGCGCCGCGGTCACCTGGAACGTGTCGTAGTTGGGGTACTGGGTACCGAGGTGGCCCTGGCTGCCGACACCGTCGATCGGCACGCCCTCGGCCAGCAGACGCCTCGCCATGTCGTACACGAACTGGGTCTTGTCGTTGGCCGGATCACCCGACCCGAAGGCCTCGATGTTGTAGTCGTTGTAGAACAGCAACGCCTTCGGGTCCGCCGCCCGCGCCCAGCGGAACGCGTCGGCGATGTACCCGGGCCCCAGGTGCTGGGCCCAGAAACCCTTGTAGTGCAACGTGGGCGGGGTGTCCCACGGATCACTGACGGCCTCGTTGACCACGTCCCACTGCCAGATCCGGCCCCGGTAGCGGCTGACCACGGTGGTGATGTGCCTCCGCAGTAACTCGCGCAGCTCCGTGCGGGTGATCGAACCGTCGGCCACCCCACTGGTCAGCCAGCCGGGCACCTGGTTGTGCCAGACCAGGACGTGCCCACGGACCCGCTGGCCGTTGCGCCGGGCGAAGTCGACCAACGCGTCGGCCTGGGCCCAGTTGTAGTTGCCCCGGGTCGGCTCCAGGCTCTCCCACTTCATGACGTTCTCGGCGGTCACCGACGAGAACTCCGAAGCGGCGAGCTGACGGTACTTCGGGTTGTTCGGGTCGGCGAGGGCGTCCATGTCGACCGCGGTGCCGATGTACAGGCCGTGGCGCTGCCCGAGCGCGCCCAGGCTCTGTGCGGTCGGGTCGTACGGGCGGCTGGCCGTGGCCGGCAGGGTGTTGAGCACCGCCGCGGTCGCGACGGCGACTGCGGCGACGGCTGTCCACCGTCTCAGCTTCATCTGCTGTCCTTCCGGAGTGGACCGCCGTGGCGCCGGGAGAATGCGGGACTCCACGGCGCCGCAGCGGTGCCGTGCGGGGAAAGCTCGGGGGCGTGCGGCCGCGAGCGCCACCGATAGTTCCGGATCGATTTCCGCAACTAGAACGAAACGTTAGGAGCGCCGGACCGGCCGGTCAACCACGAAGATTTCCGGAAGTTGCCCGGGCGTCGCTGCTCGCCGCTTCACGTCGCACTCCGGAAGTTCCGACAGATCCCGACCCGAAGCCGGTTTGCCAGGCGGGTCCGGACCGTCCGTCCAGGCGCGTGGCCGGGTCGCCTGCCAGCGGGCCGGACAGCCGCCAGAAAGGTTCGATAATGTACATTATGTCAAGTAAGGTGTCGGGGTCCTTCCCCGGTAGCGGTGGACCAGCCCTGCGCGGCGTCAACGCGGGCTGCGCGCGATGCGGAACCCCAGGTCGTCGATTCGGAGCGTCGGGTGGCTGCGGCGGCGTACCGAGGCCCGGCAGCTCCAGGGCTGGTCGAACCAGCCACCACCACGCAGCACGCGGTAGCTGTCGTAGACCTCGGCGTCGTAGATGTCCCAGCACCATTCCCAGACGTTGCCCAGCATGTCGTACAGACCCCACGCGTTCGGTTGCCTGCCGCCGACGGGATGGGGCCGCCCCTCCGCGTTGCCGCGGTGCCAGGCGATCTCGTCGAGCGGGCCGTATCGGGGGCCGGTCGTACCGGCCCGGCAGGCGTGCTCCCACTCGGCCTCGGTCGGTAGTCGGTACCCGCCGGTCCCGTCCGCCTCGACGCCATCGTCGTCGAGGCGGTACACGGGCGGCAGACCTTCTTGCCGGGACAGGCTGTTGCAGAACCGCACCGCGTCCCGCCACGACACGCTCTCCACGGGCAGCCGGTCGCCTCCGGCGGCGCTCGGCCACTGGCCGGTGACCCGGGCGTAGAGCGCCTGGGTCACCGGGACCGCGGCGAGTTGGTACGGCGCGAGGTCGACCGACCAGTGGGACCGCGTCCGCCGGTCGGACACCGTCACCCTGCCCGCTGGAATGGCGATCATGTCGAGTGCCTGGTCATCGTCCATCGACACGTGATCTTACCGACCGCCCGCCCGGCCCTTGTTTGCCTGAACCGTCGCCTCCCGGCCGCCACCGACGCACGCCGCGAGCCGGTCCACCCCCTGCTCGATCGACCAGAAGGCGAGAATCATGCATAATATCCCTTATGCATGACAAACAGGGCGAATCGGTAGAGAACCTGATCGAGGAGTTCCTGACCGCCCGAGCCACCCGCAAGCCCTCCCCCCACACCCTCGAGGCGTACCGGCGGGATCTGCGCACCGTGGCGACGCTGGACGGCGAGGTCAGCACCCCTCCCCTCCCCCTCGCCCAGGTCATGGTCGTCGACCTCTCCCCCCGCCTGATGCGCGCCGCGTTCGCCCGCTTCGCCGTCCCCCGGGCCGCGGCGTCGGTGCACCGGGCCTGGTCGAGCTGGAACGCGTTCTTCACCTTCCTGGTGGCCGAAGGAGTGGTAGCCGGCAATCCGATGCCGGCGGTGGGCCGTCCGCGTACCCCGCTGTCCCAACCGAAGCCACTGCGCGGCGACGACACCCCCGAGCAACTGCTGGCGTCGGTGGCGCACGAGGACGCCCGGCAGCGGGATCCGTGGCCGGAGCGGGACGTGGCGGTGCTGGCGTTGGCGCTGTGCGCGGGTTTGCGCCTGTCGGAGCTGCTGGCGTTGCGGGTGTCGTCGGTGGCGGGTCGGCCGGGCGAGCGGCGGGTGGACGTGGCGGGCAAGGGTGGCCGGCCGCGGGTGGTGCCCGTCGAGCCGGAGTTGGACCGGGTGCTGGTGACCTATCTGGAGAGCCGGGCGCGGCGGTTCGGTTCGCGTACGGTGCGGCCGGACTCGGCGTTCCTGGTGGATCGGCGTGGTGAGCCGCTGCGCCGGGGTGGGTTGCAGTACCTGGTGGACTCGTGTTACCGGCGGGCGGGCGTCGGTGACCGGGTGCCGCGCGGCGCGCGGCTGCACGCGTTGCGGCACACGTTCGCGACGCGGTTGGCGGAGGACGGGGCGAGCGCGGCGGAGATCATGCGGTTGCTGGGTCATGCGTCGTTGGCGTCGTCGCAGACGTACATCGAGGTGACGGCGGGTCAGCAGCGGGCGGCGGTGCGGTCGAACCGGACGCACCGGGTGTTGTCGGGGTTGTTGGGGCCGTGATCGGCGGGCGCGGGGCTGCCC
>NZ_SMKD01000058.1 GCF_004348595.1 Micromonospora sp. KC723 | reverse complement strand
GCCCCACCCGGAGACCGCCGGCACGCCGGCTGCCGCCGCCCCCTCCGGGCTGGCCGCCGCGCGCGCGGCGGCTGCCGGATCCCGTCCCGTGTCGGGCGTCGACCCGTCCCCGGGCGGATCCGCCCCGGCGGCCGACGCTCCTGTCCGCCGTGGCGTGCCGGCGTCGGCGGTGCTGCCCGACCCGGCCACCCCGGAGCCGCCCCGGCCGGGTTCGGCCGCGCCGGGCGCGTTGGACGCCGTCGCGGTACGCCGGGTCTGGCCGGACGTGGTCGGCAAGGTCAACCGGAGCAACAAGCGGATCGCCGCGCTGATGCGGGACGCCGTCGTCCGTGACCTGGACGGCGACGCGCTGGTCCTGACGGTGAAGTCGTCGGTGCTGGCCAAGATGATGTCCGATCACGCCCACGTGCTGACCGACGCGCTCTACGAGGAACTCGGCGGTCGGTGGCAGATCCGCTGTGAGGTGGCCGGCGAGCGGGGCGGGGTGTCGCCGGGCGGGCCGTCCCGCCCAACGTCCCAGGCCCGGCCGGTCGACTCCGCCACGGGCGGGAACGGGGGGACAGGTCCGGGCGGTGCGGCGGGTTCGGGAGGGGCGACAGGTTCCCCGGTCGGCGGCGCTGGCGTCTCCGGTACGGGTCCGGTGGGCCCCGGTGCCGCCGCGTCGGGTCACCCGACCGGCTCCGGTGGCGCGCCGGCGTCTCCCGCCGGCGGCTCGGGTGCCCCGGGTGGCCACGGCGTCGGTCCCGGTGACCGGTCCGCCGGTGCCGGCGGCGTCGTCGACGACGGGGAGTGGCCCGAGCCGGCCCGCCCCGGCGGCGGGGACGACTGGCCGGAGGCGGCCCGGCCGGGCGCTGCCGTTGGCCTGGCGGTGGCCGGCGACCGGCCGGAGGCGGTCCCGTCGGGTGCTGCCACGGCCGCCGCGGCGGCGGACGTACCGAAGCCGGTGGCACCGGCGACGGCACCGCAGCAGGCGTCCGGCGCCCCGGTGAGCAGCGCGATCGCGGCGGCCCGCGCGGCTGCCGCGGCGGCGGGCGCCAACAAGGGGCAGCGGCCCGCGCAGGCGGCGCGACGGACCGCCGAAGCGGACTGGGCCGGCGAGCCGCCGTACGACCCGGACTACGACGGGCCGCTGCGTGGCGGCGGACGTCCCGAGCCGGCGGCCCCGGCGTACGAGGGGTTCGACCCGGGTGACGAGCCGCTGGACGACGTGATCGACGAGCGGACCGCCCGGCAGTCGAGCGAGGAGCAGGCGGTGGCGCTGCTGCGGGAGGCGTTCGGCGCCGAGCGGATCGACGAGGTCGACGCGCGCTGAGCGCGTGCCGGTCGACGAGGACGGGCGCCGCCGCCCGGCTAGGCTGGGCGCGGCCGAGGAGACGAGTGCGAGAAGGAGCCATCCGTGCGCCCAGGTGGACAGCCGAACATGCAGCAGATGCTGAAGCAGGCGCAGAAGATGCAGCAGGAGATCGCCAAGGCCCAGGCCGAGCTGGCCGAGGCGGAGTTGACCGGCACCGCCGGCGGTGGCCTGGTCACCGCGACCGTCTCCGGCGCCGGTGAGATCAAGGCCATCAGGATCGATCCGAAGGCGGTCGACCCGGAGGACGTCGAGACCCTGGAGGACCTGGTTCTCGCCGCCCTGCACAACGCCGCCGAGGCGGCCCGGGAGCTGACCGAGAAGAAGATGGGCCCGGTCGCGGGCGGCATGGGCGGCCTCGGCCTGCCCGGGTTCTGAGCCGCAGATGTACGAGGGCGCCATCCAGGATCTGATTGACGAGCTGGGCCGTCTGCCGGGTGTGGGCCCGAAGAGCGCCCAGCGGATCGCGTTCCACGTCCTGTCGGCCGATCCGGCCGACGTGAACCGGCTGGCCGGCGCGCTGCGCAAGGTCAAGGATCTGGTCCGGTTCTGCACCACCTGTTACAACGTCGCCGAGTCCGAGCAGTGCCGGATCTGCCGGGACCCGCGCCGCACCGACGAGGTGCTCTGTGTGGTCGAGGAGCCGAAGGACGTGGTGGCGATCGAGCGGACCGGTGAGTTCCGTGGTCGCTACCACGTGCTCGGTGGCGCGATCAATCCGCTGGAGGGGATCGGGCCGGACAACCTTCGGGTCCGTGAACTGATGACGCGGCTCGGCGGCGGGGCGGTCCGGGAGCTGATCCTGGCCACCGACCCGAACACCGAGGGGGAGGCGACCGCGACGTACCTGGCCCTGATGGTGAAGCCGATGGGGATCGCGGTGACGAGGCTCGCCAGCGGCCTGCCGGTCGGCGGCGACCTGGAGTACGCCGACGAGATCACCCTCGGCCGGGCCTTCGAGGGGCGGCGCGCGGTGTGAGCCCGCCCCTCCCCCCATACAGGATGGAGCCGTACGCGATCTGACACTTGGAGGCCGCAACGGAGCCGGCGACGTAACAGTTTGGCATCGCACTTTCGAATCAGCCGTCGAACAGGGGTTGCAGCCTTCGATTCGACGGTTCCTTCGTGGCTGGGACACGATCCGATACCAACCCGCCAACCGCCGGTTTCCCGAGTGTCCACGCGGGGGCTATGGTCACCGCCATCGGTGACCACGTCACCACATTGACGTACCCCCAAGGACGAGGTGAAGCACCATGCGTGCACCCAGGCCGAAGGCCGCCATCGCGGCCGTCGCGGTCGCGGCCCTCGCGGTAGCAGGCTGCGCCGAGAGCAACCGTGACGACAGCAGCGGCAGCAAGAAGGACACCCTCGTGTTCGGCGTAGCCGGAGACCCGAAGGTGCTCGACCCGAGCTTCGCCAGCGACGGTGAGTCGCTGCGCGTGGCACGCCAGGTCTTCGAGACGCTGGTCCGTCCGGAGGAGGGCGGCACCAAGGTCACCCCCGGCCTGGCCGAGTCCTGGACCCCGGACGCCGCCGGCACCACGTGGACCTTCAAGCTCCGCTCCGGCGTGAAGTTCCACGACGGCACCGACTTCAACGCCGAGGCCGTCTGCGTCAACTTCAACCGCTGGTACAACGCCAAGGGCCTCATGCAGAGCCCGGACGTGACCGCGTACTGGCAGGACGTCATGGGCGGCTTCGCGCAGAACGAGAACGCCGAGCTGCCGCCGAGCCTCTTCAAGTCCTGCACGGCCAAGGACGCCACCACCGTGGACCTGTCCTTCACCCGGGTGTCCAGCAAGATCCCGGCCGCGCTGATGCTGCCGTCGTTCGCCATTCACAGCCCGAAGGCGCTGCAGCAGTACGACGCCAGCAACGTGGGCGGCACCGCCGAGGACATCAAGTACCCGTCGTACGCGATGGAGCACCCGACCGGCACCGGCCCGTTCAAGTTCAAGTCCTGGGACGTCGCCAACAAGACGCTGACCATCGAGCGCAACGACGACTACCACGGCGACAAGGCCAAGCTGAAGACCATCATCTTCAAGACCATCTCGGATGAGAACGCGCGCAAGCAGGCGCTGCGTTCCGGCGACATCCAGGGGTACGACCTGGTCGGCCCGGCCGACGTCGAGCCGCTGAAGGGCGAGGGCTTCAACGTCCTCACCCGCCCGGCGTTCAACGTGCTCTACCTGGCGATCAACCAGAAGGGCAACCCGAAGCTGGCCGACCTCAAGGTCCGGCAGGCCATCGCGCACGCGCTGAACCGGCAGGCGCTGGTCGACTCGAAGCTGCCCCCGGGCGCCAAGGTCGCGGTGAACTTCATGCCGGACACGGTCGAGGGCTGGAACGGCGACGTCACCAAGTACGACTACAACCCGGAGAAGGCCAAGCAGTTGCTGGCCGAGGCCGGAGCGTCGAACCTGACCCTGCGGTTCCACTACCCGACCGAGGTCACCCGGCCGTACATGCCGAACCCGAAGGACCTCTTCGAGCTGCTCTCGGCGGACCTCAAGGCGGTCGGCATCAACGTCCAGGCCATCCCGCTGAAGTGGAGCCCGGACTACCTCAACGCGACCACCTCCGGCAGCAAGCACGACCTGCACTTCCTCGGCTGGACCGGTGACTACGGCGACGCCTACAACTTCATCGGCACCTTCTTCGACCGGCCGAAGGACGAGTGGGGCTACACCAACCAGGCACTGTTCGCCCAGTTCAAGGACGCGGACGCCACCGCCGACCCGGCGGCCCGGGTGGAGAAGTACAAGGCCCTCAACAAGGCCATCATGGACTTCCTGCCCGGTGTGCCGATCTCGCACTCGCCGCCGGCGATCGTGTTCGGCAAGGACGTGACCGGTATCAAGGCCAGCCCGCTCACCGACGAGCGGTACGCCACCGCCGAGTTCAAGTAGTCCTGACCTGAGGCAAGGAACGCGGGCGGGCGTCGTGCACACGGCGTCCGCCCGCACCCCTCCGCACCCCCCTTCGAGGCCGCCGTGTTCCGGTTCATCGTCAGACGCCTGCTCCAGCTGATACCGACGCTGTTCGGGCTCTCCCTCCTGCTGTTCATCTGGCTCCGTCGGCTGCCCGGCGGTCCGGAGACCGCGATTCTCGGTGAGCGCGGCACCCCCGAGATGCGCGCCGCGATCCGCCGCAACATGGGCCTCGACGAGCCGATCCTGGTGCAGTACGCGCGGTTCGTGCGGCGGCTGATCCGCCTGGACCTGGGCACCTCGACCGCCACCAAGCGTCCGGTGGTGACTGAGTTCCTGGAACGCTTCCCCGGCACCGTCGAGCTGACGGTCATGGCTCTGGTGCTCGCCATCGGCGTCGGTATCCCGCTGGGGTACCTGGCCGCCCGGCGCCGTGGCCGGCTGCTGGACCACCTCTCGGTCGGCGGCTCGCTGATCGGCATCTGCATCCCGGTCTTCTTCCTGGCCTACGTCTTCAAGGCGATCTTCTCGGAGAACCTCGGCTGGTTCCCCTCCTCCGGCCGGCAGGACCCCACCATCGACGCCACCCGGATCACCAACTTCTTCGTCTTCGACGGCCTGCTCACCCGCGAGTGGGACGCCGCGGCCGACGCGCTGTGGCACCTGGTGCTCCCCGGCCTCACGCTGGCCAGCATCCCGCTCGCCATCATCGTGCGGATCACCCGGGCGAGCGTGCTGGAGGTGCTCAACGAGGACTTCGTCCGCACGGCCGAAGCGAAGGGCCTGACCGAGTCGACGGTGCGCCGTCGGCACGTGCTGCGCAACGCGATGCTTCCGGTGGTCACCTCGATCGGCCTGCTCACCGGTGGTCTGCTCTCCGGCGCGGTGCTCACCGAGACGGTCTTCGGCTTCACCGGCATCGGGGCCTTCGTCGCGGACGCGATCAGCCAACGGGACTACCCGGTGCTGATGGGCTTCATCCTGATCATCGCGGTGGTGTACGTGCTGGTGAACCTCCTGGTCGACCTCTCCTACAGCCTGATCGACCCGAGGGTGAGGGTCCGATGACGATCGCGCCGGGCAAGAAGAAGCAGAAGATCGACCGGCTCGCCGAGCTGGCCGCCCGGGACGACGAGCGGGGCGTGAGCCTCTGGCGGGAGGCGTTCCGCCGGCTGCGGCGCAACCCGGCGGCGATCGTCGGCGCGGCCATCCTGGCGGTCTTCGTGATCGTGGCGGTCGTGGGGCCGTTCCTCGCGCCCTACAGCCCGAGCGACACCATCGGCATCCGAGAGGGGCTGATCCGGCCCGGTGTCATCCCCGGCGCCGACGGCGACCACTGGCTCGGCTACGACCACCAGGGCCGGGACGAGTTCAGCCGGCTGATCGTCGGGGCCCGGCAGACCCTGCTGGTCGGGGTGGTCTCCACGCTGATCGGCCTGGCCGTCGGCGCGTTGATCGGTGGCGTGGCGGGGGCCGCGGCCGGTCTGGGCGGCCGGTGGGGCCGCTGGTTGGACAGCACCCTGATGCGGTTCATCGACATGATGCTGGCCATGCCGAGCCTGCTGCTGGCGGTGAGCATCGCCGCTCTGCTCGGGGCGAGCCTGACCACCGTGATGATCGCGGTCGGCGTGGTGTCCGTACCGGTCTTCGCCCGGCTGCTGCGCGGCTCGATGATCTCCCAGGCCAACAGCGACTACGTGCTGGCGGCCACCTCGCTGGGCGTGCGGAAGCCGAAGATCGCGCTGACCCACGTGGTGCCGAACTCGCTGGCCCCGGTGATCGTGCAGGCCACCCTCACCCTGGCCACCGCGATCATCGAGGCCGCCGCGCTCTCCTTCCTCGGCCTCGGCAACCCGGACACCTCCGTACCGGAGTGGGGCGTGATGCTCGCCGAGGCGCAGCAGTACCTCGACATCCGGCCGGGACTCGCGGTGTACCCGGCGCTCGCCATCATCGTCACGGCGCTCGGGTTCACCCTGCTCGGTGAGGCGATGCGTGAGGCCCTCGACCCGAAGCTGCGGAAGTAGGTCGGTATGTGTGAAGCGCGAGGAGTGAGCTTGCGAGCCCCGCAGTCGCGAACGAGGGGTCTGCGGTGTGAAGCGCGAGGAGTGAGCTTGCGAGCCCCGCAGTCGCGAACGGAGGGCCGGTAATGGCACTGCTCGAAGTGGACGACCTCTCCGTCACCTTCACCCGCCGCGGCCAGCGGCCGGTGCGAGCCGTCGACGGGGTGTCGTTCTCCGTCGACGCGGGCGAGGTGGTGGGCCTGGTCGGTGAGTCCGGCTGCGGCAAGAGCGTCACGTCGCTGGCCATCATGGGTCTGCTGCCCAGGCAGCCCGGCCTGCGGATCGGCGGCAAGGCGGTCTTCGACGGCACCGACCTGCTCCAACTCGACGACCGGTCCCGCCGGGACATCCGTGGCCGGGACGTGGCGATGGTCTTCCAGGATCCGCTCTCCTCGTTGAACCCGGTGATCCCGATCGGCCTACAGGTCACCGAGGTGCTCACCCGGCACCGGGGGATGAAGGGCGCGGAGGCCGGGAGGGAGGCCGCGCGGCTGCTCGACCGGGTCGGCATCCCCGACCCGAAGCGGCGCCTGAAGGAGTACCCGCACCAGCTCTCCGGCGGTATGCGGCAGCGCGCCCTGATCGCCATGGCGGTGGCCTGCAAGCCCCGGCTGCTGATCGCCGACGAGCCGACCACCGCGCTGGACGTCACCATCCAGGCGCAGATCCTGGAGCTGCTCAAGGAACTGGTCCGGGACTCCGGCACCGCCCTCGTCATGATCACGCACGACCTGGGCGTGGTGGCCGGCCTGTGCGACACCATCAACGTGCTCTACGCCGGACGGGTGGTGGAGACGGCCCGCCGTCGTCCGCTGTTCCGGCAGCCCCGGCACCCGTACACGGTGGGGTTGCTCGGTTCGGTGCCGCGACTGGACGCGGGCCGTGGGGAACGGCTGAACCCGATCCCCGGCTCGGTACGGGACGTGCTGCCCTGGCCGGACGGCTGCGCCTTCGCCCCCCGCTGCTCCCGCCGGGTCGACGAGTGCGTCGGCGAGCCGCCGGAGATGGTGCTCACCCACGACGGCCGCGGCTACCGATGCGTCAACCCCGCGCCGCTGCCCGGCGTGACGCCGGCGGCGGACGTGCGGGCCACGGCACCGACGGCGGCCGAGCCGGGACCGGTGCCGGCGCAGGCCGTGCCGGACGACCCACCGCCGGCGCCGGGCCTCGGCCCCGCCCCGCACGAGGAGGAGCAGCCGTGACCGACACCGACATCCTCGTCGAGGTCCGTGACCTGAAGGTGCACTTCCCGATCACCCGGGGGGTGATCTTCGACCGTACGGTCGGCCACGTGAAGGCGGTCGACGGCGTCGACCTGCGTATCCCGCGCGGCAAGACGTACGGCCTGGTGGGCGAGTCGGGCTGCGGCAAGTCGACGCTCGGCAGGGCGCTGCTCCAGCTCACCCCGCCCACCGCCGGCCAGGTCGTCTTCGACGGGGTCGAGCTGACGACGCTGCCGGCCGGCCGGCTACGCACCATGCGACGCCGAATGCAGATGATCTTCCAGGATCCGATGTCGAGCCTCGACCCCCGGCAGAACGTCGAGTCGATCCTCACCGAGGGGTTGCAGACCCACGGCATCGGCACCGACCGGAACGACCGGCGGCGGATCATCGGGGAGACCCTGGACGCGGTGGGGCTGCCCCGCTGGGCGCTCTCCCGCTACCCGCACGAGTTCTCCGGCGGGCAGCGGCAGCGCATCGGCATCGCCCGGGCGCTGGTGCTCGGCCCGGAGCTGATCGTCGCCGACGAGCCGGTCTCCGCGCTCGACGTGTCGATCCAGGCCCAGGTGGTCAACCTGCTCGACGAGTTGCAGGACAGCCTCGGCCTCACCTATCTGGTGATCGCGCACGACCTCGCCGTGGTCCGGCACATCTCCGACGTGGTCGGTGTGATGTACCTGGGCGCGCTGGTGGAGGAGGCGCCGAGCGACCGGCTGTACCGCGAGCCGCTGCACCCGTACACCCGGGCGTTGATGTCGGCGGTGCCGGTGCCCGACCCCGACGTGGAGGACCGGCGGGAGCGCATCCTGCTCGCCGGTGACCTGCCCTCCCCGGCGAACCCGCCGTCGGGTTGCCGGTTCCACACCCGATGCCCGTGGGCGCAGCCCACCCGCTGCGCCGACGAGCGCCCGGCGCTGCGGCCGGTCGGCGCCAGCCGGGTCGCCTGCCACTGGGCCGAGCAGATCGCCGGTGGTGAGCTGCGCCCGCACGCGGTCAGCGCCGAGGTTGTCCGCCCCGAGGGTGAGGGTGAGGCACCGGGCGTGGTCTCCGCGCCCAGCGAACCCGGCTCGTACGTCTGACCGGCGCCGGCCGGGTGTGGCGCCCCACGCTGTGCCGTGCTCGGCCGGTCTCAGCCCTCCGGGCGGTTGAGCAGGGCGAGCGCGATCCTGTGCACCGGGTCCAGCCCGGCCGGGTCGGCGAGCTCAGCGGTGCCGCCGGTCACCGTGTACCACTCGTCGGCGTCCTTGTACTGCACCGAGAGGTGCACCCGGCCGCCGGCATGGGTCGTCCGCAGGGTCAACTCGCCGGTGATCACGCCGACCTCGTCGGTCATCACTCCGCCGGGACCGGCGACGAGGTCAGCCGTCAACTCCCGAGGTGCCGCGGCGGCGGCAGCGGAGCGCTCTGCTGCCTCGCCGGCGCTGGCGTCGGCGCTCATTCCGGCGCCGGGCAGCGCGGCGGAGGCCGCCGCCCGGCCGTCGGCGGACATTCCGGCGGTGGTGGCCCCGGGGGCCGTCGGCTCGCCGCCACCGATGGCCCGCGCGGCGTCGTTCCCACCGCTGCCGGTGGCCGCCGCCACGTCGTCCCCACCGGCGTCGGGCATCCGCTCCGGCGCGGGTGTGCCGCCAGCGCCGGTTACGGCCTGCTCGCCCATGTGCACCCCTCCAACATGTCGCTGAGCGCCTTCTTCTCGGCGCTGGTGACCGTCAGCCGCCAGTGGTGTTTCACCGTGACCCAGTCTGCGGCGTACCTGCACCAGTACGACCGGTTCGGCGGCTTCCACTGCGACGGATCCTGGTCACCCTTTGCCCGGTTGGAGCTGGCGGAAACCGCGATGAGCTGCGGTCGGGTCAGGTCGTTCGCGAAGTCTCCGCGTCTGGTGTCGTCCCACTCGGCGGCCCCGGAACGCCACGCGTTCGCCAACGGCACCATATGGTCGATGTCCACCCCGGAGGGGTCGGTGACGGCCCGCCCGTCGTAGACGCTCTCCCAGTGGCCCGCCACCACGTTGCATCCGGAGAGGCGGATGTCCTTCCCGTCGCGCTGGAGGACGCTGTCCCGGACGTCGCAGTTCTTGCCGGTGTTCCGCCAGTGCGGGAAGCGTGCCCGACTGTAGCCGCGCATCGAGCCGGCACTCGCGACGGTCAGCTCCGCCAACTGCTCGCCGACGTTGCCGGCGCCGCTGGGCGGCGCTTCCGGCTCGTCGATCGTGACCTGACACCCGCCGAGGGCGAGGGCGAGCAGCGCGGCGAGCGTCGCCGCCGCCGTCGCACGGGCTCCTGATCTGGTACGCACAGACGACACCTCTCCAGCTTGCGGGCTCCCGGCGATCCCGCACAGTACCCGGGCACGGTTTCGGCGTTTCGTGGGATCTCCCACGCGACTCGGGGGAAGATTGGTACCCATGACTGCACCCGCCCATGCGCTCCGGGTCGCCAGCGGCGCGGGTCGGGGTGCCCTGCTGGCGGCGATCCTCGCCTCCGGCATGGTCTTTCTGGACAGCACCGTGGTCAACGTGGCGCTGCCCAGGCTGGGCGCCGAACTGGACGCGACCGTCGCGAGTCTGCAATGGACCGTCAACGGCTACGCGCTGACCCTCGCCGCGTTCGTGTTGCTCGGCGGGGCGCTCGGGGACCGGTTCGGCCGGCGGCGGGTCTTCCTGGTCGGCGCCGCCTGGTTCGGCGTCGCCTCCGTCGCGTGCGGGCTGGCCCAGGACACCGGCACCCTGGTGGCCGCCCGCTTCCTCCAGGGGGCCGGCGGTGCGCTGCTCACCCCCGGCTCGCTCGCCGTGCTCCAGGCCAGCTTCCATCCCGACGACCGGGGCCGGGCCATCGGCGTGTGGTCCGGGCTCTCCGGGGTGTCCACGGCGCTCGGGCCGTTCCTCGGCGGCTGGCTGATCGACACGCTCTCCTGGCGGTGGATCTTCTTCATCAACGTGCCGGTCGCGGTGGGTGTGGTGCTCGCCGGACTGCGCTGGGTGCCGGAGAGCCGCGACTGCGACGCCTCGCGTACCGGCGGGGAACGGTTCGACGTGGCGGGGGCGCTGCTCGGCGCGCTGGGGCTTGCCGGTGTCACGTACGCCCTGGTCAACGCGCCGGCGCGGGGCCTGCTCTCGACGCCGGTGCGCGTCGCCACACTGGTGGGGCTGCTCGCGGCGGTGGCCTTCGTCCGACGGGAACGGCGCCGGGGCGACGCCGCGATGCTGCCCGTCGGGCTCTTCACCGGCCGGCTCTTCCCAGTGCTCAACGTCTTCACCGTGGTGGTGTACGCGGCGCTCGGCGGGTTCACCTTCTTCCTCGCCGTCCACCTGCAGAACGCGGTGGGCTGGTCGGCGCTGCGGACCGGGCTGGCCACCATGCCGGTGACCATCCTGCTGCTGGTCGGTTCGGCCCGTGCCGGGGCGCTCTCGGCCAGGACCGGGCCCCGGTTGCCGTTGACCGTCGGTCCGGTGGTCGCGGCGGTCGGTCTGCTGCTGCTGCGCCGGGTCGAGGTGAGCGCGTCGTACTGGGTGGACGTGCTGCCAGGGGTCGTCCTCTTCGGGTTCGGGCTGACCCTGGTGGTGGCGCCGCTGACCGCGTCGGTGCTGGCCGCCGTCCCCGACCGGTTCGCCGGAGTGGCCAGCGGTTTCAACAACGCCGCGTCCCGGGTGGGCGGCCTGCTCGCGGTGGCCGCGCTGCCGTTGCTGGTCGGACTCTCCGGCACCGGGTACGCCCAGCGGGCCGTGTTGACCGCCGCGTACCGGGAGGCGCTGGCCTGGTGCGCCGGGCTGCTGCTGGCCGGCGCGGTGACGGCCGCCCTGCTGGTCCACCGTCCGTCCGGCCGTTCTCGGCCGTAGGTCGCGCCATGGTGCGCTCTTCGGTGGCCGGGCACACCACAACCAGCCGCGACCTGCGGTCGCCTGCGGCGGTTGCTACGTTCACCGGATGAGTGATCATGACGATCGGCTGCGGTACCGCCTGCTCACCGGACCGGACGACGCCGAGTTCTGCCGCCGGGTCAGCGACGCGCTGGCCCAGGGCTACCGGCTGCACGGCTCTCCGGCCATGACCTTCGACGGGCGTCGGGTGGTCGTCGCCCAGGCGGTGGTTCTCGACGACGCCGGGGAGGCCCGGGCCGTCCCGGTCTGACCCGGCCAGGCGGGGACGCGGCCGGCCCGGGCGCCCGGGCCGGCGGGAGACGGAGGTGGCCGGGCCCGTCCGGGCCCGGCCACCTCCGGATCAGCTCCGAGCGCGGTTGACGGCGCTGGTGACCGCCTTGATCGAGGCGGTGACGATGTTGGCGTCCATGCCGACGCCCCAGACCGTGCGGCCGTCCACGTCGCACTCCACGTACGCGGCGGCCTGGGCGTCACCTCCGGAGGAGAGCGCGTGCTCGTGGTAGTCGAGCACGCGTACCGCCACGCCCACCGACTGGAGCGCGTTGACGTACGCGTCGATCGGACCGTTGCCGACCGCCGCGAGCGTGCGCCGATCCCCGCCCAGCCCGACCTGCGCCTCGATCTCGACCTTGCCGTCCACGGTGCCGATCGTGTATCCGGCCAGCGCGACGGCCGGGTCGGCCTGGTGCTCGACCAGGTAGTTGCGGGCGAAGATGTCCCACATCGCGGCCGGCTCGACCTCGCCGCCGGAGTGGTCGGTGACCTGCTGCACGACCCCGGAGAACTCGATCTGGAGCCGGCGCGGCAGGTCGAGCTGGTGCTCGGTCTTCATGATGTACGCGACGCCGCCCTTGCCGGACTGCGAGTTGACCCGGATGACGGCCTCGTAGGTGCGGCCCAGGTCCTTCGGGTCGACCGGCAGGTACGGCACCGCCCAGGTGAACTCGTCCATCGGCACTCCGGCCGCCGCGGCGTCGGCCGCCAAGGCGTCGAAGCCCTTGTTGATCGCGTCCTGGTGGGAACCGGAGAAGGCGGTGTAGACCAGGTCGCCCGCGTACGGGTGCCGCTCGTGCACCGGCAGCTGGTTGCAGTACTCGACGGCCCGCTTGACCTCGTCGATGTTCGAGAAGTCGATCATCGGGTCGATGCCCTGGGAGAAGAGGTTCAGGCCCAGGGTGACCAGGTCGACGTTGCCGGTGCGCTCGCCGTTGCCGAACAGGCAGCCCTCGATCCGGTCCGCGCCGGCCAGCAGGCCCAGCTCGGCGGCGGCCACCCCGGTGCCCCGGTCGTTGTGCGGGTGCAGGCTCAGCACCAGGCTGTCCCGGCGGGGCAGGTGCCGGTGCATCCACTCGATGGAGTCGGCGTACACGTTCGGCATGGCCATCTCGACGGTCGCCGGCAGGTTGACGATCAGCTTGTGGTCGGGGGTGGGATCGACCACCTCGATGACCTTGGCGCAGACCTCCAGCGCGTACTCCAGCTCGGTGCCGGTGTACGACTCCGGCGAGTACTCGTAGTGGATGTCGGTGTCCGGAGTGTGGATCTCCGCGTACTTCTGGCAGAGCCGCGCACCGGTGGTGGCGATGTCGGTGACGCCGTCGCGGTCCAGCCCGAAGACCACCCGGCGCTGCAACGTGGAGGTGGAGTTGTAGAAGTGCACGATGGCCCGGCGGGCGCCGCGCAGCGACTCGAAGGTCCGGTCGATCAGGTGCTCCCGGCACTGGGTGAGCACCTGGATGGTGACATCTTCGGGGATCAGATCCTGCTCGATCAGTTGCCGGACGAAGTCGAAGTCGGTCTGGCTGGCCGACGGGAAGCCGACCTCGATCTCCTTGTAGCCCATCTGCACCAGCAGTTGGAACATCCGCCGCTTGCGTTCGGGGGACATCGGGTCGATCAGGGCCTGGTTGCCGTCGCGCAGGTCGACGGCGCACCAGCGGGGCGCGGCCTCGACGTGCCGGGTCGGCCAGGCGCGGTCCGGCAGGTCGACCCGGAACTGCTGCTGGTACGGCTGGTAACGCCGGAACGGCATCCGGCTGGGGGTCTGCCGGGCGATCGGATCGGTCGCGGCGTCGGCGGTGGGTTCTGCCATGGCGGAGTGCTCCCCTTGGGTCATGTCGGGCGTCAGCAATCGGAAGGTGTCGGCGCGGTGCCGGGCAGCGGTGCCCGCGCGGTGCCGATGGTGGTTCGGATCTGCTGGACGGCGCGGTTCGACTCCGCGACGAGGTGCCGGCCGGTCAGGCCTCGTCGCGGCGACCAAGGAGGAGGTACGCGCGCCACATGACAGAGTCACCCTACGTGGTGATCGTGGAGGTGGGAAGGCGGGTCCGGACTATGGGACCGGAGTCACCGTCCCTCGGAGCATCCGTGACCGACAGGGCTCAGCCCAGCAGCAGGGTGTGGGCCGGGCGGCGGCGGCGCAGGGCCGTCTCGTGCCAACGGAGTCGCTCGGGAAGGCGGAACGGGTCACCGAGCCGGCCGACGGCGGTCACCGTGAGTGGGCGTACCTCCGCCGGCAGGTCGAGGTCGGCGCGGAGCGCGGCCCGGTCGAAGTCGGTGAGCTGGTGGGCGTGCAGACCGAGCGCGGTGGCCTGGACGACGAGGTGGGCGATCGCCTGGCCGAGGTCGTACGCGGCCCGCTCCGGGTCGCCGCCGGCGTGCGCGCCGAGCACCAGGACGGCGGCGTCCCGGGCCCACTGCTGGTCGTGGGCGGGCAGGCTCACCAGGATCCGTTTCCAGGTCTCGTCGTGACGGTGGCCGAGGGCGAACCGCCACGGCTGGGCGTTGCCCGCCGAGGGCGCCCAGCGGGCGGCCTCCAGCAGGGACGCCGCCTCGCCGCCCGTCAGTTCGGCGTCCGGGTCGAAGGCGCGAGGGCTCCAGCGGAACGCGAGCAACGGGGTGATGTCGACCATGCGAAGAGGATCCCGTATGGGCGTTTCGCTGCGGCGGCGAGGTGGTTCAAATGTGGTCAAACGCACCCGTAACGATATGCCGGTCAAGGCGTTCCGCCGCCCACGCTCCCCTCGTGGGCCGGCGCCTCCCGGCCCAGCGGCTCGGCGTCCACCACCGGTCCGGCCAGCGCGACCGTGGCGGGAGCCGGGCCCACCGGGCCGGCCAGCGTGAGTGTCCCGAGCGCCGCCCGCACGTGGGTCGGCGTCCCGTCCGCCTCGAAGCAGTAGACGCCAACGTCCAGCGGCGGGTCGAGCGAGGCGGCGGTGGACTCCACCGTGAAGCAGCGGCCGGCCACCCCGACGGGCGGGGACGCGGCGGAGATCACCAACGGGCTGCGCCGGTCGGTGAGCACGGCCAGCCAGTCGGTGAACGGATGCTGCACCCGGGGGTCCAGCCGGTCCGGTACGACGCCGTCCCGCGCGCCGAGGCGTACGCAGGTCGCCGCCCCGGGCCGGCCCGCCGACGGCAGGCCGCACTGGAAGAGGCCGTCGGAGGTGGCGGCGATCGACACGTCCGCCGTGCCGCCGAGTGCGCCGCCGGGCACGTCGATCCGCCAACTGCCGTCCTCGGCGCTGACCACGGTCACGTCCCGCGCCGAGCCGTCGGCGCCCACGTGGATGTACCGGGCGGTGAAGTGGCGGTCCTGGGCCGCCGCCGCCAGCGCCGCCAGTTCGTCCCAGGCCGCGTCGGCGCCGGCGGGTGCCGGGTCCGGGGGTGTGCTCGGGTTCACCGTGGCCGGCGGATCGGTGGTGCAGGCCGCGAGGAGTGCCGGGAGGAGGACGGACAGGGCGCCGGTCAATCGGCGCGCGGCGCGCGGAGGGGCATGCACCGGGTCATTCTGCGCCGCCCGTCCGCCTCGCGGAGACCCGCCTCCGGCCTACCCACCGGCGTGTCGCCGATCCGGACGGCGGGCGGAACCGCAGCTCCGGCCGGCTCGAACCGCCGGATGGTGGGATCACCTGACCCGCTCTCGCGTACCGCCCGATACCCTGAGGAGGTCTGACGCGCGCCGCCGGAGGAGAGCAGCCGGCGGCGTCGGCACGCTCAGGGTCGTCGCTGGGAGGGAGTGCACCGTCGTGGCACTCGTGGTGCAGAAGTACGGCGGGTCCTCCGTCGCCAACGCCGAGCGCATCAAGCGGGTCGCCGAGCGCATCGTCGCCGCCCGCAAGGCCGGCGACGACGTGGTGGTGGTGGTGTCCGCGATGGGGGACACCACCGACGAGCTGCTCGACCTGGCCAACCAGGTCAGCCCGCTGCCGCCGGGTCGTGAGCTGGACATGCTGCTCACCGCCGGGGAACGGATCTCCATGGCGCTGCTGGCCATGGCCATCCACAACCTGGGGTACGAAGCCCGCTCGTTCACCGGCTCGCAGGCCGGCGTGATCACCACGTCGGTGCACGGCAGGGCACGGATCATCGACGTCACCCCGGGCCGGCTCAAGGGCGCGCTCGACGAGGGGGCGGTGGTCATCGTCGCCGGTTTCCAGGGCGTCTCGCAGGACACGAAGGACGTCACGACGCTCGGCCGGGGCGGGTCGGACACCACCGCCGTGGCGCTCGCCGCCGCGCTGGACGCGGACGTCTGCGAGATCTACACCGACGTGGACGGGGTCTTCACCGCCGACCCGCGGATCGTGCCGAACGCCCGGCACATCACCAGCATCACCTACGAGGAGATGCTGGAGCTGGCCGCCTGCGGCGCGAAGGTGTTGCACCTGCGCAGCGTGGAGTACGCCCGTCGGGCGGGGTTGCCGATCCACGTCCGTTCGTCATACTCGACCAACACCGGCACCATGGTCACCGGATCGATGGAGGACCTTCCCGTGGAACAGGCGCTGATCACCGGGGTCGCCCACGACCGCAGCGAAGCGAAGATCACGATTGTCGGCGTGCCCGACGAGCCGGGCGCGGCCGCGAAGATCTTCGACACCGTGGCCGGCGCGGAGATCAACATCGACATGATCGTGCAGAACGTCTCCACCGAGGGGACCGGCCGCACCGACATCTCGTTCACCCTGCCCAAGACCGACGGCCCGACCGCGATGGCGGCCCTCAGCAAGATCCAGGAGTCGGTCAAGTTCAAGGGCCTGCTCTACGACGACCACGTCGGCAAGGTGTCGCTGATCGGCGCCGGGATGCGCTCGCACCCGGGCGTCGCGGCCGGCTTCTTCGCGGCGCTGGGGGCGGCCGGGGTCAACATCGAGATGATCTCCACCTCGGAGATCCGCGTCTCGGTGGTCTGCCGGGACACCGACCTCGACAAGGCCGTCCGCGCCATCCACGACGCTTTCGAGTTGGGCGGCGAGTCCGAGGCTGTCGTCTACGCGGGGACAGGACGGTAGCGCCGGTGGCGGCGCAGCCCACCCTGGCCGTGGTCGGGGCGACCGGTGCCGTCGGCACCGTGATGTGCGAGCTGCTCTCCTCCCGGCGCAACGTCTGGGGCGAGATCCGGCTGCTCGCCTCCGAGCGCTCGGTCGGGCGGAACGTGCGCTGTCGGGGTGAGGAGCTGACCGTCCAGCCGCTGACCCCGGAGGCGTTCGACGGCGTCGACGTGGCCATGTTCGACGTGCCGGACGACGTCTCCGCCGAGTGGGCGCCGGCGGCCGTGACCCGGGGCGCGGTGGTGGTCGACAACTCCGGGGCGTTCCGGATGGACCGGGACGTCCCGCTGGTGGTGCCCGAGATCAACCCCGAGCAGGTACGCAACCGGCCCAAGGGGATCATCGCCAACGCCAACTGCACCACTCTCGCCATGATCGTGGCGATCGCCCCGCTGCACCGCGAGTACGGGCTGCGTGAGCTGGTCCTGGCCTCGTACCAGGCGGTGTCGGGGGCGGGGCAGACGGGCGTGGACACGCTGCACCTGCAACTCGGCAAGATCGCCGGGGACCGGGTGCTCGGCTCCCGTCCCGGTGACGTACGGCAGGCGGTCGGCGACGAGCTCGGCCCCTTCCCCGCGCCGCTCGCGCTGAACGTGGTGCCGTGGGCCGGGTCGCTGACCGACGGCGGCTGGTCCTCGGAGGAGATGAAGATCCGCAACGAGTCCCGCAAGATCCTCGGCCTGCCCGATCTCAAGGTCTCCGCGACCTGCGTACGGGTGCCGGTGGTGACCGGTCACTCGGTGGCGGTGCACGCCGTCTTCGCCAGCGAGGTGGACGCCGAGGGGGCCCGCGAGGCGCTGCGCAACGCTCCCGGCGTGATCCTGGTCGACGACCCGGCGGCCGGGGAGTTCCCGATGCCGATCGACGCGGTGGGCACCGACCCGTCCTGGGTGGGCCGCATCCGCCGTGCCCTCGACGATCCGCGCGCCCTCGACCTCTTCGTCACCGGCGACAACCTCCGCAAGGGCGCCGCCCTCAACACCGCCCAGATCGCCGAGCTGCTCGCCAAGGAACTCGCCCACTGACCGATGTCTCGGCCCCCTGATCGACTCGTTCGCGGCAGATGGGCTGTCCGAGACGCGGAACACCCCACCTGCCGCGGCTTGAGTGGATCATCATCCGGGACGTGCGCCCGCGCCGGTAGCGGGATCAGGCGGCGGCGAGGCGTACGCCGTCGCGGCCGTGCCGCTTGACGGCGTAGAGCGCCTCGTCGGCGCGGCGCAGGGTCACCTCCGCCGGCTCACCGGGTTGGGGCAGCGCGACCCCGACGCTGATCGTGCGCCCGGTCTGCCGGGCGGCCTCGGTGAGCCGCTCGGCGATCCGGACCGCCTCCTCCGGACGGCTCACCTCGAGCACCGCGACGAACTCGTCGCCGCCGGTCCGGTACAGCTCGTCGCCCTGCCGCAACGCCCCTTCCAGGGCCCGGGCCAGCCCCACCAGCAGCCGGTCCCCGGCCTGGTGGCCGTACGTGTCGTTGACCGTCTTGAAGCCGTCCACGTCGATGGCGAGCAGGGCGGTACGGCCCGGCGTGGCGGTCCGGATCCGCTGACCGAACGGCCCGGTGTGGCGCAGTCCGGTGAGCGGGTCGGAACTGGCCTGCTCACGGAGCTGGGCCAGGGTCCGCAGCCGGTCCAGCGCACCCCAGGCCTGACCGGCGAGCAGTTCCATCAGGTTGACCGTGGTCGGGTCCGGCCGCAGCAGCCGCTCGTCGGCGACCAGCAGCAGGCCGCCCGAGTCGGGCGGCCCGAGCGGCACCGACACCAGGGTGCGTACCCCGGCGCGGACCAGCGGCTCGTACTCCTCCGTCGGCGGGCGTCCCGCCTCCCCCAGGGTGTACGCCGCCCCGTGCCGGTGGGCGCGGGCGACCATCCGGCCGAGCGGACCGGGGCCCGCCTCGGTTAGCTCGGCCCGGATGCGTGACTCCAGTTCGCCCGGGGCGCCGGTCGGGGCACCCAGGCGCGGGCCGCGCCGGTCGTCGAGCACCAGCACGGCGGCGGAGAGGGTGGAGACGTCCCGGGCCGCGGTGATCGCGGCGGCCATCAGGTCCCAGTCGGTGGGGGCGGAGGTCATCGCGGTGGCGTGCCGGAGCAGCTTCTCGCTGCGGCTCTCCGCGGGCGGCCCGCCGAGCGCCACGATCCGGGCACCGAGCCGACCGGCCAGCCGCTCCGCGGTCACCCGCCAGGGCTCCAGCTCGACCGGCGCGCTCCACTGGAGGTCCAGCACCCCGATCGGGCGGCCCGCCGGGTCCAGCACCGGCACACACATCTCGGCGATGACGTCGGGGCGTACCGGCAGATAGTCCGGGTCGGCGGTGACGTCGGCGACGGTGGCGGCCTCACCGCAGGCGTAGACCCGCCCGACGATCCCGGACTTCGGCGGCACGGTGGCGAAGACCTGCCAGGCTCCGGTCGCCGCGACGCAACGCAGCCGGTCGTGGACCTGGAGCAGGACGGAGATCGTGGCCGGGGTGTACCGGGCGAGCGCGGTCACGGTCCACTGGCACGCCTCGACCGCGGTGGACGCCATCGGCAGGCGGACAGTGACGTCCCGGACGACTCGTTCGTGATCCACGTTCTTCCAGGTGGGGGCGGGCCCGGCCGGCGGCGAGGCTGCGGTCAAGCGTACTCAGTGCCCGGAGCGTCGCCCATGCCAAGATCACGGTGTTCGTACACATGTTTCATCCACAGGTTGTGGACGGGGCCTGTGGGTGGCCCGAGCGGGCCACGCGGGACACGTGGGCGCGATAGCGTGATAGTCCCGGTCGCACTGGAGGAGCCATGCTCGTCGCCCAGCTGAGTGACCCCCATCTGACCACCGGCGTGCTTGCCGCAGCACCCGCCGCCGGCCTTCACCGGGCGCTCGGCCGGGTGCTGGCCCTGCGGCCCCGCCCCGACTGCGTGGTGATCTCCGGGGACCTGGCCGACCAGGGCCGCCCCGACGAGTACGCCGCGCTGCGCGAGGTGCTCGGCCGCTACCCGTTGCCGGTGCATCTGGTGACCGGCAACCACGACGACCGGGAGTCCCTGCTCGACGCCTTCGGCGGCACGCCGTTCCTCGGTGGCGGGTTCTCCGCCTACTACCACGTCGACCATCCCGAGCTGACCGTCGTCGCGTTGGACTCGCTCGTGCCCGGGGAGAACGGCGGTCGGCTCGGTGACGACCAGCTCGGCTGGCTCGACGGCGTGCTCGCGGGCCGACGCGACGTACCGGCGGTGGTGTTCCTGCACCACCCGCCGGTCGCCGTCGGCATCCCGGCCGCCGACGCCATCCGGCTCGCCGACGGCGACGCCCTCGCCGAGGTGATCCGCCGGCACCCCCACGTGGTACGCGTCGCCACCGGCCACCTGCACCGCCCGGTCACCACGGCCTTCGCCGGCACCGTGCTCACCGTCGCGCCCAGCACCTGGCGGCAGGCATCGCTGACCATGAGCCCCGACGAGGAGATCGGTTGGGTCGACGAGCCGACCGCCTTCCTGCTGCACGCCGTCGAGCGGGAGGGTTGTGTGACGCACACCGTGCAGGTCAGTCACGCGGCCGGCATCACCTGCGGCTTCTGACCGACCCTCGGCAGCGGCGTCGGCTGACCGGGCTGGCTCCCCCGCCGGTCGGTGGGTGAGCACGACGGACGGCTGGTTCCGCGATGACCTGTCGCAGCCGCCGGGCGGCCGACCGCCCGGATGTGACCGCATCCCGTGCACGGGATTCACAGATGTGGTGGCGAACGAAGACTTTCCGGGGGTCCACTATTGCCGTCCGGCAAGGATAGCCTCGGCGCACTTTCCGGCAACCGTGTGGGGGAACGTGTGAAGCACAGGCTCATCGGATCCGCCGTGGCGCTCGCGGCCACCGTCGGTGCGCTCGCCGTCGCCGCTCCGGCGCAGGCCGCGACCCCGGCCGTTCAGATCACCAAGGTCTACTACAACTCGCCTGGCAGCGACACCGGCTCCAACAGCAGCCTCAACGCCGAGTACGTCCGGTTGACCAACCGGCGCAGCACGGCCATCAACCTGAAGTACTGGACGCTGCGCGACAGGTCCAACCACGTGTACAAGTTCTCCGGCGACTTCCGGCTCGTCGCCGGCGCGAGCGTCTACATCCACACCGGCAGGGGCACCAACAGCTCGACCCACCGGTACTGGGGTTCCGGCGCGTACATCTGGAACAACAGCGGGGACGCCGCGTACCTGCGCAACTCCGCCGGCACAGCGATCGACTCCTGCTCCTGGGGTAGCAGCGGCAGCTACACGTCCTGCTGACCACACGCCGGACGACCCGTCCGCGTCCGGCGTGGTCCTGGCGGCCGGCACCCTGAGGGGTGGGCGCCGGCTCGTCATCCGACCGCCCCGGGGGAAGGACGGCGGCTCCTTCGCACCGGGAGCCGACGAACCTCCCCCGGGGCGGTCCACTCCTCCCCGCACCCGGCTGCTCGTCGCGTCGACGGTCGCCCGCATCGCCCGCGTCTCGTGTCGGCCGGCTCTGCCATGCTGGCCAGGTGAGTGTGACCTGGCGACACCTGCCCGCCCCGGCCCGCGAGATCGCCCTCGCCGCGACCGAGGCCGTCGAGGCGGCCCGGAGCCGCGACATCGAGGCGTACGACCTGTCGACCGCGCGGCTGGCCACCACGGAACGCTCCGGAGTGGTCCTCGGCTCGGTGGTGCGGCTGCTGCTGGAGGAGGCCCACCCGGACGGGCTGGACTCCGACGACGTGCGGCGGGTGCTGGAGCGCTCCGTCCGGTCGGCCAGCTCGTGGCAGCCGGACGTCGACCCGCACGTGATGCTGGTCCTGCTGGCCGGGGCGCTCGGCGTGTACGACCCGGACGGCGACGACTCCCCGCCCGATCCGGCTGCGGTCGCCCGGCACGCCCCGCTGCTCGTCGTCGACCTGCTGGCGGCGACCGGCCAGCCGGTCGAGAGCTACCTGGGCGCGGCGTTCGCCGAGATCGAGCGCACCGAGCGCCACGACTGACCGGCGCTGCGGTTGATGGACGTGCGGGGTGGGACGCGCGTCTCGTCCTCGTACCGCGGTGCCTCCTGTCGCCGCCTCGATCCGGGTGGCCGCCAGTCCGCGTGGTCGCCCCGGCCGCCTGCCGAAACGGGGCGCGACCGCTGTCCGTCAGGGGCTCGCGGCGAGGAAGACGAACGCCGCGAGCAGCACCAGGTGCACCCCGCCCTGGAGCACGGTCGCCCGGCCGGGGACGACGGTGAGCACGCCGGTCACCGTGGTCAGCGCCAGCAGCGTCAGCTGGGTGCCGCCCAGACCGAGCAGCAGTGGCCCGTCCAGCCAGATGGAGGCGATGGCGATCGCCGGGATGGTGAGACCGATGCTGGCCATGGCGGAGCCGAGGGCGAGGTTGAGGCTGATCTGCACCCGGTCGCGCCGGGCGGCCCGGGCGGCGGCGAGGGTCTCGGGAAGCAGGACGAGCAGTGCGATGACCACGCCGACGAAGGCCTGCGGCAGGTTCGCGGCGGCGACGGCGGACTCGATGGCCGGGGAGACGCCCTTCGCCAGCCCCACCACGGCGATCAGCGAGACGAGCAGCAGGGCGAGGCTCGCCAGCGCGGTACGCGTCGAGGGCGGGTCGGCGTGCCCGTCGCCGTCCGCGTCGACGATGCTCCCGTCGCTGGTGACCGGGAGGAAGTAGTCCCGGTGCCGGCCGGTCTGCACCATGACGAAGAGCCCGTAGAGCGCGAGCGACGCCACCGCGGCGAAGGCGAGTTGGGCGGGGGAGAACTCGGGGCCGGGCCGGCTGGTGGTGAAGGAGGGCACCACCAGGCTGAGGGTGGCGAGGGTGGCGACGGTGGCCAGCGCGCCGCCGGTGCCCTCGGGATTGAACACCGCCACCCGGCGGCGGAGGGCGCCGAGCAGCAGGGACAGGCCGAGGATGCCGTTGCAGGTGATCATGACGGCGGCGAAGACGGTGTCCCGGGCCAGCGCCTGAGCCTTGTCGCCGCCACTGATCATCAGGGTCACGATCAGCGCGACCTCGATCACCGTGACCGCGACCGCGAGCACCAGCGAGCCGTACGGCTCACCGACCTTGTGCGCGACCACCTCGGCGTGGTGTACGGCCGCCAGGACCGCGCCGGCCAGGAGGGCGGCGACCACCGCGACCACGATCCCCGCGAGATCACGGCCCCAGGTGAGCACGAGCAGCACGACCGCGATGACGGGTACGGAGACGGTCCAGTGGGTCAGACGGGATCGGAGCAGGGCGGCCATGCCGTCAACAATGCCAGGCGGATCGATCAACCGACGACTGTCCGCGATGGCCACCGGCGCCCGGCGGGCCTCCGCCCGCGACAACATCGTCCGGACGTCGCGTACCCGCCAGCCTGCGCCAACCCGACTGCTCGCCCCGACCCGGGGGCGCGGCACCCGGGAGGCCGGTGGCGTGTTCGCGGCGCGGAGGGTGCCCTCGTCCAACCCGGACGGCGGCCGGCTCCGGCATTCGTGGTTGAGCCGAGAATCCGGGGGTACGGATCCAGGTGGACAAGGACGGCTTCCTCCCCATCCCAGGGGAGGCTCGACCGGAACGAGGAGGAGTGCCATGACTACCGTGGTCGACAAGTCGATCGAAGTCGATGTGCCGGTCAGCACCGCCTACAACCAGTGGACGCAGTTCGAGGAGTTCCCCCGTTTCATGGGTGGCGTGCAGGAGGTGCGCCAGCTCGACGACCGGCGTATGCACTGGGTCGCCCGGATCGCCGGGGTCCGGCGGGAGTGGGACGCGACGGTCCTGGAGCAGGTGCCGGACGAGAAGGTGGCCTGGGCGGCGACCGAGGGCGCGACCAATGCCGGTGCGGTCTACTTCCAGCCCGTGGGCACCGGCCGCACTCGGGTCCGGCTGCACCTGGAGTACGAGCCGGAGGGGCTGGTCGAGAAGGCCGGCGACAAGCTGGACATCGTCGAGAAGCAGGCCGAGTCCGACCTGGAGAAGTTCAAGAGCTTCATCGAGTCCCGGGGCGTCGAGACCGGCGCGTGGCGGGGCTCAATCGGCGAGGGACTCGGCGTGGGCACGCCCGGTGTCGCGCACGCCGCGGCGTCCCAGGGTGACAGTGGCCGGGCGGGTGCCTCCGGCCTGGCCGACGTGAAGCACCGTTCCAGCGACGACGACCGCGTGGCCGACGCCACCGAGCGGGACTACGTGGTCACCGAGATCGACCGGCCCGCGCCGGACACCACCACCTACCCGGGCGGCCCGGTCAGCGAGCCGAACCGGCCCCTCTGACGCGCCGCCGCGACCACCGGTCCGGCCTCGTCGGCCACCGGCCGCGGCGGTTCCGACCACGAGCCGGGGGCCCCTCCACGGAGGGGCCCCCGGCTCGCTCGTGGCTCGCGCTACCCGTGAGCCACGGCTCCGGTGTGTCGGACCGGCCACTGTCAGCCGGTCACCGCCGTGCGGGGCCGGATGACCCGCCAGGTGACCGCGGCGCTCGCGACGGTCGCCGTGAGCAGCGAGCCGACAATCGCCAGGGCGACCACGCCCCCGTTGAGCTGGATGGAGATGTCCGCGCCGGTGACCTCCGACAGGCCTGCCGCCATACCGGCCAGCGGGGGCAGGGTCACGAGGAGCCCGAGTGCCACCCCGATGCCGGCCACGAGGACCGTCTCGCCGACCGCGAAGGTCATCAGCTGCCGCACGGTGCCACCGGCCGACCTCATGACCGCGAAGTCGGCCTTCCGGCCGTATGCCGCCATCGCCATGCTGTTGGCGACCGCGAGTCCGCTGTACCCGACCGCCACCACGATCAGCATCATCGCGAGGCTGGTGGTGAGGCGGGCGTCGGTGTTGTAGTCCGCCCGGGCGTAGCTCTCGGCGTCGTGCAGCGAGGCGCCGGCCGCCACCGTCATCGGCGCGTTCGCCTGCGGGACGAAGATGGTGTCGGTGAGCGCCGCCCGGTCGTGTGACCGGACCAGCTGACGAGGGAGGACGAAGGCGCCGCGCCCGGGGTCGTCCGGCAGGACCTGGGAGATGCGGACCCTCTCGGTCTTCCCGTCCACGAACCGGACGTCAACGGTCTGGCCCGCGCTGAGCCCGAACAACTTCGCCGTGCCCTCGCCCAGGACGGCCTCGCCCGGCTTGTCCCAGCGCGGGTCGCGGGAGCCCAGCGCGTCGATCACGGTAACGCCGTGCCCGGGCCGGTGGAGGAAGACGCGGGTGGGCAGCGCCGCCTTGCCGACCGGAATCTCTCCGACCACCGCGTCGCTCAGGCCGGGTGTGCCGTCGGGCTCGATGAGCACCTGGCCGGCCAGCTTCTTCGTCTCGCCCGCCGGGTACGCCGTCCGCATCGTCTCCACCATGCCGCTGATGAGCACCGCGAACCCGACCGCGGCGATGATCGGTGCGGCGGTGGCGGCGGCCCGCCGGGTGGCGTTGAGCAGCTCGGCGCGGACCAGCATCGGACCGGCCGACGTGGACCGTCGGGTGATCGGCGCGGTGAGCGCCCGCACGGCCGGTCCGATGATCACGGGCGCGAGCAGCGCCGCCGCCACGATGAGTGTCATCGCCGCGCCCAACGCCGTGTTGATCCGGTCGTCGGCCCCGGTGACCGCGGTCACGACCGCGAGCAGCGCCCCGAGTCCCGCGGCCAGCAGGCCGAAGACCCACCGCGCCCGCGTCATCGGCCGCTTCTCCACCTGGGCGCCGAGCAGCGCCTCCACCGGTGCCACCTTCGCGGCCATCCGGCTCGCCGCCCACGCGCCGACAACGGCCACGCCCGTGCCGATCGCGGTGGCGGTCAGCAGCGGCCACGCCGCCACCTCGATCGCGAAGCCGGGCGGCGTCACGTCCAGCCGCACCAGGACCGCCTTCATCAGCGGCGCGAGCAGCACCGCCAGCAGACTGCCGACCACCGCGCCGAGCAGGCCGACGACGGCCGCCTCACCGAGGATCATCGCGCGGATCTGCTTGGGGTGGGCACCGATCGTGCGCAGCAGGCCGATCTCGCGGCGCCGCTGCGCCGTGGCGAGCGCCAGCGTGGCGCTGACGACGAAGACCGTCACGAACAGGGCGAGCATCGCCATCGCGGCGATCAGTTGGGTACCGAGGAACCGCTTGTGCGCGACGAACTGCGGTTCCAGCGCGGCGCGCTCCTCTCCGGTAACGACCGCTCCGGCGGATCCGACGACACCCCTGGCGCGTTCGGCGACGGTGACCGCCTCCGCGGGGTTTTCGAGCAGTACGGCGATCGTGCGTACACCCGGGTCGAGTTGTGCGGCCTGCGCGTCGGTGAAGAAGAAGCCGGGACCGTCGACCGTGCCGGAGACCCTGAACTGCCGCGGCCCGGTGGCGAGGTTCACCTCCAGGCGCTCCCCGGGCGCGACGCCGAGCGCGGCGTCGACCGCGACCTCGTCCGCCGTCGTGGGCGCGGTGCCGGCCGTCAGGGCGTACGGGGCGAGCCGGGTGCTGGACCAGCCGTGGCCGGCATCCTCGGCCATGTCGTCGGCCACCGGCCGGCCGTCCTTGAACGCCTGCGCGTAGAACGAGCGGTCCACGACGGTACCCGCGACCCCGTCGACGCCGGCCAGCCGGTCGGCCAGTGTGGCGGCGTCGGCCTCGCCCCACGGCACCCGGTCCTTCGGGGTCCCGCTCTCGTTGACCGCCTGCGGCGGAATGACGAGGACGGGGGCCCCGGCCAGGCGCGGCTGTACCTGGGGGCGGGCCGAGTGGTACACGATCAGCGTGACGCCGATCAGGGCGGCACCGAGGGCGATCGCGAGGAACGCGGCGACGAAACCGCGCCAGTGCTCGCGGATGTTGGCGAGTGCCAGCATGTCAGTTCTCCAGCCGGGTCAGGTGCGCGGCGATCAGCGCCGGGTTCGAAGGGGCCGCCCGGTCCAGCAGGATCCGGTCGGCGATCTGGCCGTCCTTGAGGAAGACCACGACGTCGGCGTACGAGGCGGCGACGGGGTCGTGGGTGACCATGATGGTGGTCTGCGACTCCTGGTCGACGAGCCGCCGCAACAGGTGCAGCACCTCGCGCGAGGTGGCGGTGTCGAGGGCGCCGGTCGGTTCGTCGGCGAAGAGGACGTCGGGACGGGTGACCAACGCCCGGGCCAGCGCGACGCGCTGCTGCTGCCCGCCGGAGAGCTCGCTGGGCCGGTGCCCGGCCCGCTCGGCCAGGCCCATCCGGGCCAGCGCGGCGCGGACCTGGGCCCGGTCGACGCGCTTACCGGAGAAGCGGACCGGCAGTTCGACGTTCTGCGCGGCGGTCAGCGAGGCGACCAGGTTGAAGGCCTGGAAGACAAATCCGATGTGCTCGCGGCGCAGTACGGTGCGGCGTCCCTCGTCCATGGCGCCGATGTCCTGGCCGGCGATGTGGATCTGGCCGGAGGTGGGTTGGTCGAGCCCGGCCGCGCACTGCAGCAGGGTGGACTTACCGGAGCCGGAGGGCCCCATGACGGCGGTGAACGTGCCGGCGGCGAAGCCGATCGACACCCCGTCAAGGGCGGTGACGGCCCGTTCGCCGGTTCCGTACGTCTTGCGCACGGTGGTCAGTTGCACCGCCGCCGAAATGGCGGCCTGAGGCGTCGTCGTCATGGTGACAATACGACCCGAGGGGCAGCGGCGCGCGCACTGACCGAGGCTCTACACCCGGGGGTGGAGCCAGCACTACCCCGCCGAACCCCTACGGTCGGTGCGTGCAAAACCGGACCGCCTGGCAGGCCATGGCTCAGCGCCCGTTCGGTTTCCTCGTGTCGCGCTGGCCGTGGCGCGCGCTCGTCTACCTGATCTCCGGCGTGGTGCTGGGGGCGCTGGCGATCGGCGTGCTCGCCGTGGTGATCGCGGCCGGCGTGGTGTCGCTGGTCTTCCTGGTCGGCGCGTTGGTGCTGCTCGCCGTCGCGTTCTCCGGACTGGTCGTGGCCCGGCTGGAACGCTGGCGGCTGCGCCTCGTCGACACCGACGCCACCCCCGACCCGCACCGGGCACCGCCCGGACCCGGGCTCCGGGCCTGGCTGCGTACCCGGCTCGCCGAGCCGGCCACGTGGCGGGAGCTGGCCTTCACGTTCGTGTCGCTCACCGCGCTGTGGTGGCTCGACGTGCTGGTGCTGTCGTTCGCCTTCGTCCTGCCCTGGTTCTGCATCACCGCGCCGGCGGACGACCCGTCGGCCTGGCCGTGGGCGGTCGTCGGCGTCCTGCTACTGCTGAGCTGGCCGTATCCGGTCACGTCCTGGGCCGGCGCGCGGGCCGCGCTGACCCGCACCATCCTCGCGCCGCGCGACGCGGAGCTCGGTGAGCAGCTGATCGAGGTGCACCGGTCCCGGGCCCGGCTCGTCGGCGCGTTCGCGGCCGAGCGTGCCCGGATCGAGCGCGACCTGCACGACGGCGCCCAGCAGCGGCTGGTCTCGCTCAGCATGGCGCTCGGCCTGATGCGTCTGGACGTGGCGCCCGAGTCACCTCTGTACGACCGGCTGGGTGAGGCCCAGGAGCAGCTGTCGGTGGCCCTCGCGGAGTTGCGTGACCTCGTGCACGGCCTCAACCCGCAGGTGCTCGCCGACAACGGGCTCGTCGCGGCGATCGAGGAGAACGCCAGCCGGTTCCCCGTTCCCGTCACGGTGGACGTCCGGCTGGCGACCCGCCTGCCGCAGCCGGTGGAACTCACGGCGTACTACGTCGTCACCGAGGCGATGGCGAACATCGCCAAGCACAGCCGGGCGACGAGCGCGCACATCACGGGGCGGCACCACGCCGATGTGCTGACCCTCGAGATCATCGACAACGGCGTCGGTGGTGCCGACCCAGCGGGTGGCAGCGGCATGACCGGGCTCGCCGACCGCGTCGGCGTCCTGGACGGCCGGTTGCGGGTGTCCAGCCCTCCCGGCGGCCCGACCCTGATCCACGTGGAGATCCCATGCCCCTTCGGATAGTCGTCGCCGAGGACTCGCCCCTGATGCGCGAGGGCCTCGTCAGCCTCCTGGCCCGCTTCGGTCACGAGACGATCGCCGCGGTCGCCGATGCCGACGCCGTCGTCACCGCGGTCCGCGCCGACCCGCCGGACGTGCTCATCACCGACGTACGGATGCCGCCGCGGCACGCCGACGACGGGCTGCGCGCCGCCGTCGCGCTGCGCGAGACGATTCCCGGCCTGCCGGTCCTCGTGCTCAGCCAGTACGTCGAGCAGTCGTACGCGGCGAAGCTGCTCGACTCGGCCGACGGCACCGGCGTCGGCTACCTGCTCAAGGACCGGGTGGGGGCGGTCGCCGACTTCGTGTCCGCGGTCGAGCAGGTCGCAGCGGGCGCGACGGTGGTCGACCCGGACGTCGTCCGGCAGTTGCTCCGCCGCCGTCAGCACCCGTTGCAACGGCTGAGCCCCCGCGAGCAGGAGGTGCTGGCGCTGATGGCCGAGGGACGCTCGAACGCGACGATCGGCGCCCGGCTGCACATCAGCGACGCGGCGGTGAACAAGCACATCGGCAACATCTTCACCAAGCTGGATCTACCGACCGCCACCGACGGGCACCGCCGGGTGCTGGCTGTGCTCGCCTACCTGCGCGGCTGAGCAGACGAGCCGTCACTCGGTGGTCGGTCCGGTCACTGGTCACCGGTGTGCCAGCGGCACCGACGTGCCGCTGATGCCGTCCGCCGACGGCGAGCCGCCCGGTCGACGTCGACACCCGCTCCAGCGACCGCACACCACGCTCGGCCTTGTCCACGTGGCTCGGGCCGCCTGGTCGTGGGCGGGGACGGCAAGCGGTACACCGTGGTCGGCTACGCCCGAGCGCCTCGGTGAGAGTTCGCGCTAGCCACTGCTGTACGGAAACACCAGAGGGCACATCCATCGATGGGATGTGCCCTCTTACCTGGTCGGGGTGGCCGGATTCGAACCGACGACCTCTTCGTCCCGAACTCTCGGCAGGCCGGTCGGATCGGGTGTCATCCGAGGTCATCCGGCCTGCTGGGGTCGCTCGGGGTTGGGCTCGGTGGGCGGGGTTGCTGTACTTCGCTGCTGTACTGCTCGTCGACGAGGAACCGCCCGAAGTGGGCGCGCATGCGTAGCCAGTGCTGGCGGTCGTCACAGGGGTGGATTCGGCCGCAGCGGCACAGGCTCAGGGCCGACTCGGCGTGCTTGGTCAGCAGGATGTCCGCATGGGTCACCTGCGTCTTGGCGTACTCCCGGAAGGCTGCCGAGGTGTAGATGGCTCCCATCGGTCACCGCCCTGCCCTGCGGGTGTGGCGGCGGTGCCAGAGGACTTCGGCGACGGCGTCCACAGGGTCGATATCCCCGGCTGCCAGGCGCTCGCGGGTGACGGCGATCCAGGGCGGCGAGGCGGGGGTGGCTTCGCCGCAGGCGGTTCTCATCCCCTCCTGGGCGAGTTGGGCCAGCCGGCAGGGGTCGCGTTGGTTCGTGTGCCAGCAGCCAGCGACCACGCAGAAGCCGAAGCTATCGGGCCGGTGGGCCTCCCAGAGGGCGCGGGCCAGTCGCCACAGCAGGCGGTGCTGGCACTCGTCGGGTGGCTCCACGGGCGGGTTCTCGACATCGAAGGACATGCGCCGACCATCCCGTCCGTCGACGGGCCGCTCCATGGCCAGCGGCCATGTCACGGTGACATGGGACGGCTCGACCAGCGCGAATGGTCGCCCTAGGCTGTCGACCTGAACACCTTGAGTAGTCGGAACGCGACGCTGGGAGCCGCCGTGCTGCTCGATCCGCTGCGAATACCAGAGGATGCGTGGTCGCACGGCGAGGTGCTGACCGCCCTGGCCGCCCGCGACATCGGCGGGCTGTTCCGCTGGATCACCCGCCTCACCGGGGCGAGTCAGAGCCGGATCGGGGCCGCCGTCGGGCTGGAACAGGGCTACGTCAGCCGGATCATGGCCGGACGCAAGGTCACCTCGATCGACGTCCTGGAGCGAATCGCCGACGGATGCCGGATGCCCGACCAGGCGCGGACCACGATGGGCCTGGCACCCCGGCAGGCCGCGCCGCCGGCCGACCCCGGCCGGCGCACCCCCGGACGGCCCAGCGACCTACCGGTCAACCGGACCTGGCAAGACGACGTACGCAGTGCCGCAGAGCTTTGGCGAGGTGACGTGAACCGTCGAGACGTACTCCGACAGGCGGCCTTCAGCTCCGCCGGCTACACCCTGCCGGCGCTGCGCTGGTTCACCGCACCCGACCCGTCCCCGGTCGCCCAACCCGGACGCAGCACGGTCGGTCAACCGGAGATTGACACCATCCGCGCGATGACCGCGACCTACCGCCAGCTGGACAACCAGTACGGCGGCGGGCACGCCCGCGACACCGTGGCCCGCTACCTCCACCAGGAGGTGACCCCGCTGCTCACCGACGGCCGCTACGACCACCCCACCGGCCAACGGCTGCTCAGCGCCGCCGCCGAACTGGCCCAACTCGCCGGCTGGCAGGCATACGACACCGCCGAGCACGGCATCGCCCAGCGGTACCTCACCCTCGCCCTGGACTTCGCCCACGCCGCCGGAGACGACGGCCTCGGCGCGGAGATCCTCGCCGCGATGAGCCACCAGGCCACCTACCTCGGCCACACCGCCACCGGCCTCGACCTCGCCCGCGCGGCCGGCCAGACCGCCCGCCGCGCCGGGATCCCCGTCCTGGCCGCCGAAGCCCACGTCATGCAAGCCCACGCCCTGGCCAAAGCCAACAACGAACGGGCCTGCGCCGCCGCCCTGCACCAGGCAGAACAAGCCCTCGACCGGGCCGACCGCAGCACCGACCCGCAATGGCTCAGCTACTTCGACGAGGCATACCTATCGGCCAAGTTCGGCCACTGCTTCCACGCCCTCGGCCGCAACACCCACGCCGAACGCTTCGCCGCCCGATCCCTACGAATGGACAACCGCTACGTACGCGGTAGAGCCTTCAACCTCGCCCTGCTCGCCAGCGTCCACGCCCAACAGGGCGAACCCGACCGGGCCTGCACCATCGGCGCAGAGGCCCTCACCCTGACCACCCAGCTACGCTCCGCCAGAGCCGTCCGCTACCTCCGCGACCTGCAAACCCAACTCGCCCCACACCGGCGACTACCCGCCGTCCGGCACTTCACCCGCCGCATCGACGCCACCCTCGGCCCACGACGCTGACCATCACAGCTCACCCCGGGCCTTACGCGCCACCAACTCCAGCACCGCGATCACCGTGCCGGCACCGACAATCTCACCCCGGGACACCAGCCCGTACGCCTCATCGAGCGGTATCCAGGCGACCTGCTCAGCCTCGTTCACGTCCACGGGTGCGCCGATGTGCTCAGCCTGCCGGGCCAGGAACAGCAGATTCTCGGCATCCGCAGTGCCGACCCACGGTTGGAAGGACAGCAACGGCTCCACCGCCTGGGGCCGCCAGCCGGTCTCCTCCTCGACCTCCCGTACCGCGCACCGCGCCGGCTGCTCCTCGTCGTCGACGTAGCCGCCGGGCAGCTCCCACACCCACCGGTCGAACACGAACCGGTGCCGCCGCAGCAACAAAAGGCGCTCTCGATCGTCGAGTACGGCGACCATGGCCGACCGGGGAGCCCGGATCACGTACTGCTCGAAGCGAACCCCATCGGGCAACTCCACCTCGGCGATGCTCAACCGCGCTCGGCGGGAGTCGTCCACCACCCGCTCGCCGTGGATGGTCCACCGGGTCAACTCCGTCGCCTGCTTCTCCTCCACCCCGCCAGTATCCGCGCCAAACCCCTACAACTGCGCCGCAGGCGACACCCCTGGGCACACCGTCCGGGCCGTCGCCCAGACGAACACCCAACACCGACCCCCGTCGGGGGGATGCGGTCCCATGCTGTCGGCTGCTGTCAGGCGGTGACAAACAGCGTCAACGAGCAGGTGCCGGACGCCGTCGGTTCACGGTCGAGGTTGACCCGCATCGACGCTGGCGCTGCCTTCCTGCTGCTTGGTTGCTGCCCGACCCGCGCCAGGCCACCTCGACTGTCAGCTTGGGAATCGGATTGATCTACACGCTGGGTAGCCGCATCGCCCGATAGAGGAACACGGAGGGTTCGGGTTGTGGCCGTCGCGATGCCGACGTTGGCTCGTGTTCACCCCTGCATCGGGCACGCATCGGGCACGTAATCGAGGGCGGGCGTCGTTTGGGTGAGAGGCTGAGTACGTGGGGCTGAACAAGGAGACAGCAGCGCGGCTCGCCGATGCACGTCTGGCTGATTGGCAACGCGTCAGCTATGGCGAGTGGCGCGCGATGCTCGACGACAAGGACGTACGCCAGGTCGTCGGCGAGGACGGCAAGCGGTACAGCGTGGTCAGTTATGCCGTCGATGACGGCGATGGGCGTATCCGCATGGGGGTGGCCGTGGATGACGGGGGCTGGTCGGCGTTCGTTCCGCTGGTGCGCGACGAGATCATGATGCCGGATGGCACGTTCGTCGAATGACCTCTTCGGTGTGAAGGAATGATCAGCCGTCGATGAGCTGGGCGAGTAGTAGGGGTGAACTGCTCGAACGGTCCGTTCCTGTCCATGAGCGTCCAGCGTTGGCCGCGCCGGTCGTCACCTAGTTGGTCACCCAACCAGTCGGCCAGGCTGAGGCGAAGGCGTTTCTGGCGCGTATGCCGTAGCGTCGATGGCATGAAGCCGCTGGTGGTGTCCCTCATAGCGTTCGCCGTGGTACTGATCGCGGCGTTCGTCGTCGTTGCCTGGCGTGACCGGAAGCGTCTCTCCTCGCCCGAGGACTCGGCTTCGGCCCGCGATGCCAGGTCTACGCAAGAACGGTACGCGGCAGAGCGTCATGCCGTCCAAGGTGAGGTATGGCGGCGCGGCCAAAACCCGCCTAGCACCTGAGCAAGCCTCGCGCGAGCAGGGAGCCCTACCTTGCCATCCCGTCTGCCGTCGACCCGCCCTCCTGGGGAGCGGGCCGCCGCCCGGCCCGCCACGTCAAGACGGCCTTGACGGCTCGTGCGGACGCTGGCGGGTCGGGCGGTGGTCTGCTCGGCTTGCCCGGGTCGACGGGGGGCGGGATGGCCTACCGCAACCACCCACGGACCGTGCCCCGCCGACGGTGCCCCGGCCATCCTGGAGCCGGAGCGCCCCCGCCGGAGGCGCAGTAACCGCAACCCCGCGCCCGCAGCCAGCTCGCCGACGGACCCGGCGTGCGCTCCCTCACGCCGCGGGTGCTGGCCGCGCGGCTCGGCCGGCTGCCGGCCCACCAGCCTTGCCGGACACGGGCTGTCGTCATGCGGCGGCCCTCCGGGCTTCCCGCTGTCCGCGCCAGCCGCCGGGCGTGTTGCGTGGCCGGAGTCGGAGCGCCAGCGGAGCGACGGACGCGCGCCCAGGCGGCGGCGCGTGCGGCCCGTCAAGGGCCGCCTTGATAGATGTACAGAAAGTCCTCCCACACCGGCCGGCAGCCGGCCGCCCCGCCCCGGCCCGAGGGGTCACGGCGGGTTGACGTGTCGGTGCTCGGTGCTACCGTGGTTTCCGTCGAGCACGCCAGCGCGGCCTTCTGCCGGATCGCTGAGACCGACTCCGGAGATGTCGAGCGGCCTTCTTGCCGCTGATGCGGGTCACTTCCCGCCGGCTTTCGATCGCACCGGCCGCTGCGCCGGTCCGGAATCCACTGAGCGCCCAGCACGGCCTTTCCCGCCGTCCACGGTGGCCCTCGG